>NZ_JBICUR010000001.1:0-469411 GCF_043198355.1 Streptomyces sp. NPDC048825 | reverse complement strand
CGCTGACGTGGGCGGGTAGGTCTGGTCGGCCGGGGGTCCGGGGGGTGGCCCCCGGGTGGGCGCAGTCAGCCTGGGCGGCAAGGGTTGTTCTCGCGTCTGAAGGATGCCTTCGACGGTCGCTGACGTGGGCGGGTAGGTCTGGTCGGCCGGGGGTCCGGGGGGTGGCCCCCGGGTGGGCGCAGTCAGCCTGGGCGGCAAGGGTTGTTCTCGCGCCTGAAACATGCATTCGACGGTCGCTGATCGCGGGCAGGCCGGCCGGCTTCGACCGTCGCTGAACGGGGCTTGTTCTCGTGCCCGCAGGGCTTCCCTGGCGGTGCTGACCGGCGCCCATTTCCCCTGGCGTATGCCAGGTGAAAGGCCGGATTCGGTCCTCTCCGAGGGACGTGACAACATGCCGTCATGTCCTCCGCACTGACCGATCTTTTCCCCCTTCCGATCGTGCAGGCCCCGATGGCGGGCGGCGTCTCCGTGCCGCAGCTCGCCGCGGCCGTGTCCGAGGCAGGGGGGCTCGGTTTTCTCGCCGCCGGCTACAAAACAGCTGACGGCATGTACCAGGAGATCAAGCAGCTGCGCGGGGCGACGAGCCGGCCCTTCGGCGTGAACCTCTTCATGCCGCAGCCCGAGTACGCCGACCCCGCCACCGTCGAGGTCTACGCCAACCAGCTAGCCGGCGAGTCGGCCTGGTACGAGACCAAGCTGGGCGATCCCGACAGCGGACGCGACGACGGCTACGACGCCAAACTCGCCGTGCTCCTCGACAACCCGGTGCCGATCGTCTCCTTCCACTTCGGCTGCCCCACGCGCGAGGTCCTGGACTCCCTCACCCGTGCCGGCACGTTCACCATGGTCACCGCGACCACCGTCGAGGAGGCGCAGGCCGTGGAGCGGGCGGGCGCCGACGCGGTGATCGTGCAGGGCGTCGAGGCGGGCGGCCACCAGGGCACCCACCGCGACAACCCGGAGACGGACGGCTCCGGCATCGGACTGCTCTCCCTGATCGCGCAGGTCCGCGAGGCCGTACGACTCCCGATCGTCGCGGCCGGCGGCATCATGCGCGGCGGCCAGATCGCCGGCGCGCTCGCCGCGGGCGCCACCGCCGCCCAGCTCGGCACGGCCTTCCTCGCCACGCACGAGTCCGGCGCGAACGCCCTGCACAAGCAGGCGCTCACCAACCCCCTCTTCGTACGTACGGAGCTGACGCGCGCCTTCTCCGGCCGCCCGGCCCGCGGCCTGGTGAACCGCTTCGTGCGCGAGCACGGCCCGTACGCCCCCGCCGCGTACCCTCAGATCCACCACCTCACCTCCGGCCTGCGCAAGGCGGCGGCCAAGGCCGGGGACGCGCAGGGGATGGCGCTGTGGGCGGGGCAGGGACACCGGCTCGCCCGCGATCTGCCGGCGCAGCAGCTGGTCGAGGTGCTCGCGGACGAACTGGCCGCGGCGAAGTCGGCCCTGGCGGCCTTGCCCGGCGGCGGTGCCGTCTGATGACCGCGCCGGTGTTCGTGGTGGACGAGGTGCCGGCCGGCCCGGAGTTCGTCCTCGACGGCCCCGAGGGGCGGCACGCCGTGTCCGTGAAACGGCTCCGGCCGGGCGAGGACGTGGTGCTGACGGACGGCCGCGGGCGCTGGACGGAGGGCGTGGTGAAGGCGGCCGAGGGCAAGGACCGGCTGGTGGTCGCCGAACTCCACGAGGTCCACGAGGAGCCGGAGCCGACGCCCCGTATCACCGTCGTCCAGGCCCTCCCGAAGGGCGACCGGGGCGAACTCGCCGTCGAGACGATGACGGAGACGGGCGTCGACGGGATCGTCCCCTGGGCGGCCGCCCGCTGCATCACACAGTGGAAGGGCGACCGCGGCCTCAAGGCCCTCACCAAATGGCGGGCCACCGCCCGCGAGGCGGGCAAACAGTCGCGCCGAGTCCGTTTCCCCCACATCACGGACCCGATGACGACCAAGCAGGTCGCCGCATTCCTCACCACGGCGGACTTCGCGGCAGTCCTCCACGAGGACCGCTCCCACCCGAGCGAGCCACTCGCCACCACCGAACTGCCCACCTCCGGCTCGATCGTGCTCGTGGTGGGTCCTGAAGGCGGAGTGTCTCCGGAAGAGCTGGAGGCCTTCGCCCAGGCGGGGGCGAAGGCGTATCGGCTGGGGCGCAGTGTGCTGCGTACGTCGACGGCGGGCACGGCGGCGACGGCGCTGCTGCTGGGGCGCACGGGCCGCTGGTCCTGACGTCGGCGGTCGGCGAGTGTTACGGGGCTCCGCCGCGGCCAACTTCCGCTGCGGTCATTCGTACCAGCCGGTGGGGTCCGTGGCGATGATCCCGGTCTCCGTGGTGCCGTAGGCCTGCCCGATTCGCACGCGATGGCGCTCGGCGAAGCGGGCGTACACCCCGTGGTCCATCCGCTCGCCCCCCGAGATTGCCAGCCGCAGCCTCGGTATCCGCAGCGGGCGGTCGATCTGCGTCAGCGCGGTGAAGTGCTGGGGCGAGCCGATGATGGTGTCGGCCCCGGACCGAATGGCTGTGCCGAGAACGGTCCGGCGGCCGGAGTGGGGGGCGAAGAGCACCGTGCTCCCGGCACTCATCGCGTACAACACGCGACGAGGCTGAAGGAGTGGGCGAGCGGGCCGAGGACCAGGACACGGGAGCCGGACTCGGGCATGCCTCCGACGGCCTGTGTCGCCATGACGGGGTTCCCCTTCCCGCTGCACCGCCCGGCGTCGGACAAGAGCTCATGCGCCGTCTGTGGGGAGAAACACCGGTCGGCCGCCGGAGGTTGCATCCGGAGGACCAGGACTGGGACCGGCGCCGGGGTGCCGTCATGGAACCGGTCGCCCGCACCGCGGGGCGCGGGCGACCGGACGAGGGGCAGGGGCACCGGTACGGGGGAATTGACCGGTGCCCGAGCCCCAGTTCAGGCGGCCGCTTCCCTTTCGAGCAGGAAGCGCTTGGCGGACACACCACCGGCGTACCCGGTCAGCTTCCCCTTCGCCCCGACGATGCGATGGCAGGGCAGCACCACGCACAGCGGATTGGCGCCGAGCGCCATCCCGACCGCCCGCGCGGCGCGGGGGCGGCCCAGCGCGGCGGCCAGCTCTCCGTAGGTCGCGGTCCTGCCGTAGGGCACGAACGTCTCCAACGCCCGCATCGTCCGCGCGGTGAACGCGGACGCGAGGGACAGGTCAAGGGGGATGGAGAACGACCGGCGATCCCCGGCCAGATACGCGGCGATCTGAGCCCGTGCCTCGGCCAGCACCGCCGACTGCGCCGCCGTAGCGTCCATCTCTTCGCGGAATTCCACCCTGCGGCCACCCGAGCGGGCGATGCGCTCGGGCAGGGCCTCCTGAGTGTCGTACACGCAGGCGAGCAGCGACTGATCGGTGGCCGCGAGGACGAGCCGGCCGAGCGGACTCGCCTCCTCGGCGAGCGTCACGGCCGTTGCCGTAGCGCGGACTTCGGAGCGCATGGACTTTCCTCCTTCCTGGGCCGGGCGGCTCAGACCGTGGTGGGACGACAGCTCTTGCACGCCCGGTAGCCCGCCTGCCGGGCATCCCTGGCGTTGCGGAACGGGATCTGGTGCGGCCTGGTGATCCGGCGGGCGTGCGCACACGTCGGATGGCAGTAGATCCGCGTGGTGTCGCTGCCGAGGAAGACCGCCCCGCGCTGCGACAGCTCTTCCAGCCGAAGCATGTCGATGCCCTCCGCGCTCCGCAGGGCACGGCCGACGCGCTCGGTATACGCCGCGTCACAGGGAGTTCCGGTCTCATAGGTGACGCGGTGGCAAGGGATCAGAACCGGAACCGGGTTCTTGGACAGCGCGGAGAGGATCGGCCCGGTGGCGGAGGACACCGAGGCCTCCCGCGCGAGCCATGTGATCGGCCTCAGCTGGCCGGAGGGAATCGACCGGACGGCGCCGAGCACCGCGCTCTCCAGCTCGGTGAGCCCGCTCAGGTCGATCGGCAGCCGCTTCGCGCGGCCCGTCCGCAGCGCCGGGCGCAGCCCGGGGAAGACCGCCGAGGTGGGGATGGCGGTCCGGCCGGTGCGGGCGTGATGCAGCCGCTCGAACTCATCCGGGCCCTCCACCATGATGTCGACGGCCGAGCCGGTCACCGCGTCCGAACTGTAGGCCACATAGAGGCCGCCTGCCGTGTTGTCGAGATGGCTGTAGGTGTCGTAGCGCTCGCGCGGAATGCCCACGCGCTGCAATACCCTCAGGGCGAAGTCGTCCGGGGCCGGGGCGGCGAGATCGGCCAGTCCGTTCTCCAACTGTCCTTCCACGCGCTGCTCTTCCTCATCGTTCCGGTAGTTCATCTGGTCACCTCCCCCTGCACCGCTGTCTCGAGTGTCAAGGTCTCGCGAAGTGTGCCGATACCTCTCGATACCTGCGCCTTGACCGTACCCACAGGGCAGCTCTGCGCCTCCGCGATGTCGCTGTAACTCATGCCGACGACATAGCGCATCACCACTGCGACACGGTGCTTCTCCGGCAGCTCGGTCAACGCCGCGACCAGTACAGCCCGGTCGGCGGATGTCGCCGCCCGCTCCTCCGGCCCGGGACTCTTGTCGGGCCAGCTGCCGCAGGCGTCCTCCGCACGGGTGGTCGAAACCGGGTGGCGCACTCTGGTGCGCACATGATTGCGCCAGACGTTCGCCGCGATCGTCATCAGCCATGCCCTGGGTTTCAGCTTGCGTCGGCGCTCCGGAGAGTAGTCCCGCAGCGCCGAGTAGGCGCGTAAGAAGGTGTCTTGGCCCAGGTCGTCCGCCTCGGTGGCCGATCCTGAGACCCGGAACAGAAAGGAACGCACCGCCGAGGCATGGCCCCGGACCAGCTCTGTGAACCCGTCGTCAAGGTCTGATGCCAGGCGTTCGGTCAGCTGCTCCGCCATATCGTCCATCAGCTACAGAAACACCGCGGCCTCCGCCATGGTTGCACAACGCGGCTCAGGGGCCCTGGGGCGGTGGACGGCCCGGATACGACACCGCACCGGCCCGCCGGAGCTGGCGGGCCGGTGCGGTGGGGGCACGGTGCGCGGTGGGGCGATGGGGATGAGGGGCGCCGGACAGTCAGTCGGGCAGCCGCACCGACTGGCTGTGCCGGAAGACGTTCCGCGGGTCCCACTTCTTCTTGACGGCTTACAGCCGCGGGTAGTTGCCCTTGTAGTAGAGGTCGTGCCACGGCACGTCGGACGGGTTGTACTGCGGGTCGCCCAGGTCGATGTCCGGGTAATTGACGTAACAGCCGTCGGTGACGTCGTTCGGCACCGGCACGCCGCCGGTCTCGGCGTAGACCTCCTGGTATGACTCCCGTATCCAGGCCAGGGACTTGGCCTCGTCGCCCGGGTCCGCCCAGTAGAGCATCCACGCCATCTTGAACGCGGCGCTGCGGTGCGAGGACGCCGTCGCGTCCTGGGCGACCGCGTTGACCTGCCCGCCGAACGAGCTCAGCTGCACGGAAGCAGCCGCGCGCCGGGCTCGACCGCGAAGGCGTTGCGCTCGGTGTCGAACGAGACCTGGCGCATCTCCGACAGGTCCACCACGACCTTCGCCTCCGAGTGGTAGACGAAGTCCTCGAAGCAGTGCCCGCCGCCGCGCACCGCGATGCGCCTGCCCTCCCTGACCGCCTGCTGGGTGATCGCTACCACCTGGTCGGTCGTGGAGACCAGGTGGACTTTCTCCGGCTTGCCTATGTACCGCTGGTTCCAGCCTCTGACCACGTCCTGGTAGTTCCGTCGGCAGGTGTGATCGCGACGGCGTCCTGGACTGCCGCGCCGCCTGCCGTGGCGGCGGCCGCGGTACCCGCCGTGCCACTGAGCAGCATCGCTCCGCCGACGGAGGCGCCCCCGTAAAGGAAACGTCGCCGTTCCATCTCGCCCCTGTTGTCCGTCATCGTGTGACCTCTCTGGCCGTCGTCGAGGAGGCTGCGAGCCGGTTCCGGCGCGGCGCGATGCAACGGCCGCGGGCGACGCTACTTGCCGCCGAACCGGCGGCTCACTCGGAATATTGCTGCCGAATCCCTAGCGGAGGGCACCGGAGAATCGGCTGCCGTGGCGATGCAACCCGCTTCCGCCCGCCGGTGTTTCTCCTCCCGTCGGCTCGATCACGGGCCGTGATTCACGACCGATGGTCGGCCTTCGACTCACCGTCGCGAACCCGTGGTGCGAACTGCCGGACGCGTGGGTCACAAGACGAGAGGAAAGCAATGACCGAGCTCGATTCCATCAGCGAGGCGCGGGACAGGCCCGCTGAGAATCGGATGACGTCCCGGCACCGGTTGATCCTGGTTCTCCTGCTCGGCGCCCAGTTCATGCTCGCGGTCGACTTCTCAGTGCTCAACATCGCTGTGCCGACCATCGGCTCCGACCTGGGCTTCAAGCTGAGCAACCTCCAGTGGATCGTCACGGGATTCATGCTGCCCGCCGCGGGCTTCACCCTGCTGTTCGGCCGCATCGCAGACCTGTTCGGCCGACGCAACCTCTTCCTGGTGGGAATGCTGGTCCTCGGCGTTGCGTCGCTGGTCGGCGGTCTTGCGCAGTCGCCCAGCATGCTCCTGGTCGGCCGCATCGGGCAGGGGCTCGCCACCGCGATGGCCACGCCCGCTGCGATGTCGCTGCTCACCACCTCCTTCCCCGAAGGCCCGCTCCGCCAGCGCGCCCTCGGGCTCAACGGCACCCTGTTGACCGGCGGTTTCGCGCTGGGCTCGGTGCTCGGCGGCGTGCTGACGGAACTGCTGAGCTGGCGCTGGGCCTTCCTGATCAACCTGCCGGTGGTCCTGCTGATCCTGCTCTTCGCCCCGCGCATTCTGAGCGACACCGGCGAGCGGACCCGCAGCCGCCTCGACATTCCCGGCGCGGTCACGGTCACCGGCGGTCTGGTGAGCCTGGTCTACGGCATCTCCGCGACCGAGCAGGACGGCTGGGGTGACCCCGTCGTCATCGGCTGCCTGATCCTTGCCGCGGTGCTGCTGGTTTCCTTCTGGTTCATCGAGTTGCGCAGCTCCAGCCCGCTGGCGCCGGTCAGCGTACTCAAGCGACCCACTGTCCGCTGGGGCAACTTCGCAGGGCTCCTCGTCGTCAGCATGCCCAGCGCGGTCGTCTTCCAGATGACGCTCTACTTGCAGGACGTGCTCGACTACAAGCCGCTCGCCTCGGGCCTGGCGTTCGGTGGGTCCAGCATCGCGGCCATCGCGGGCGGGCTCCTCGCCCCCAAGGTGATCGGCGCCATCGGCAGCAAGCGGACCCTCATCACCGCCCTGACGGTCCAAGGGGTGGGCATCCTGGGGCTGATGGCCGTGGACGAGGGCGACGCAGGTATCTACATCGTCCTCACTGCCGTCGCGGTCGCCTTCTTCGGCCACGCTATGGGCCTCGTCTCCTACACGGTCATCGCCACCTCCGGTTTGCCCAATGAGGAGCAGGGCCTGGCCACCGGCCTGAGCACGATGAGCCAGCAGATCGCCCTGACCCTCGGCACTCCGGTGCTGGCCGCCGTCGCGGTCTACGGCGCCGACACGGCCGCCGGCGTCGAGGCGAGCATCGGCAACACCCTCGACGGCATGCATCTGGCGGTGCTCGTGGGCGCCGTGGCCAGCCTCGCGGTCGCGGTGCTCGTGGCTGCCTTCTTCCGCTCCGGAGCCGCGGCCAAGAGCGAAGAGGCAACCGCCTGAGACCGCCCCTCCAGCCCTTCTCGTACTCCTTCTGTTGTTCTTCCCTTCGGCTCCGGCCGGTTCCATGAAAGGCACTTCCATGACTGTCGAGCAGGTCGACGCCTCTGTCACCGAGACCCGCACGATCACCCTCGCCGGTGCCCAGCAAGGCATCGCCGCGGTGCTGCGCAAGGCCGACGAACTGGGCGCGCGGGTGGCGGTCGTCGTCCTCGACGTCGGCGGCCACGTCCTGGCGCTGGCCCGAATGGACGGAGCCGTGGCCGTGGCCACGGGCGTCGCACAGAACAAGGCGAGTACCGCGTTGGTCGTCCGTACGCCCACCAATGAATTCGCGGAGGCCATTAAGCAGGACACGGTCCTCGTGAGCAGCCTCGCCAGCCAGCCCGGCATGGCGCTGTTCTCCGGCGGTCTGCCGCTGTTCTCCGGTGACACGCCGATCGGCGCCATCGGAGTCAGCGGCGGAATGGGGGACGACGACCTGATCGCCGCCCGCGCGGGTGCGGCGGCCATCGTCTAGGCAGTGCCCGTGAATGTGACGGCATCATCTTCCACAATGCTCGCTGACGCCCCCTCATCCGCGCGGAACCACCGGCGCTCGCCGGGCGCGGCGGGCCGCGGTACCGGGCCGGCGCGTCCGACCGCCGCGACCGCCGTCGCGAGCGTGATGTCCGTTTCCCGCCAGCGCGGTGACGACACCTGGCGCACAGTGAAATGGTGACGACCGACGACAGTAGGTACGAGGCGGTGTGCAGCCGCGATGCCCGATTCGACGGCGAGTTCTTCTTCGCCGTCTCGACCACCGGGATCTACTGCCGCCCCAGTTGCCCGGCCACCACACCCAAACGGCACAACGTGTGCTTCTTCCCCACCGCGGCCGCAGCCCAGGGCTCCGGCTTCAGGGCATGCCGCCGCTGCCGCCCGGACGCCGTGCCGGGGTCCGCGGAGTGGAACGCGCGCGTCGACATGGTGGGCCGAGCGATGCGGCTGATCGGCGACGGCGTCGTCGACCGCGAGGGGGTGGCCGGTCTGGCCGCACGCCTGGGCTACAGCGCCCGGCAGGTGCAGCGGCAGCTGAACGCCGAAGTCGGCGCCGGCCCGATCGCCTTGGCCCGGGCCCAGCGGGCGCACACGGCGCGGATACTGCTGCAGACCACCACCATGCAGGCAGCCGAGATCGCCTTCGCCGCCGGGTTCGCCAGCGTGCGGCAGTTCAACGACACCCTCCGCGAGATCTACGCTGCCACCCCCAGCGAACTGCGCGCCGCCAAGCCCGGACGCTACTCGCGCTACGGGGTGGTCGGTACGGCGAACGGGGCGGCCGGGGTGCCGCTGAGGCTGGCGTACCGGCGACCGTACGCGGCTGCCGAGGTCTTCGACTACCTCGCCGCGCGCACCATCACCGGCATCGAGGAACTCGTCGGCAAGCGCGGGGCCCGTCTCTACCGGCGCACCCTGCGCCTCCCGCACGGTACCGGGATCGCCGAAGTCAGCGAGAAGCTCGGGGCGGGCGGCTGGCTGGAGTGCAACCTGCACCTGAGCGATCTGCGTGACCTGACCACCGCCGCCCAGCGCATGCGCCGCTTGTTCGACCTCGACGCCGATCCGTACGCGGTCGCCGAGCGCCTCGGCGCCGACGCCGCGCTCGCCCCGCTGGTCGCTCCGCGGCCCGGCCTGCGCGCCCCGGGCACCGCGGACGCGCACGAACTCGCCGTACGGGCGGTACTGGGCCAGCAGGTCTCCGTAGCCGCCGGGCAGAGACTCGGCAGTGCCCTGGTCGCTGCCTACGGTCAGCCCCTCGCGGCCCCCAGCGGCGCGCTCACCCACGTCTTCCCCACCGCCGACGCCCTGGCCGGGTCATCGCTGAGCGAGCTGGGCATGCCCGGCTCGCGCCGCGACACCCTGCGTACGGTCACCGGCGCGCTTGCCGACGGCACGGTCTGCCTCGACCCGGGCGCGGACCGGGACGAGGCCGAGAAGACCCTGCTCGGCCTGCGCGGCATCGGGCCGTGGACGGCCGGCTACATCCGCATGCGGGCACTGGGCGACCCGGACGTGCTGCTGACCGGTGACGTGGCCATCCAGTCCGGAATGCGGCATGCGGGCGCGGAGGCGGTCGACGCGGAGGGCTGGCGGCCCTGGCGCACGTACGCCATGCACCACTTCTGGAACACCGCCGCCGACCGGCGACGTGCCGCCCCAGCGTGACGTCCGAATTCCGCCAGCACCCACGACCGCCACACCTCATTGTTGGAGGCGGCACGAAAGCGACGGGAAAGAGGAGGCGACGATGACCGCCTACACGACGATCACCAGCCCGCTGGGCGAGCTGCTGCTCGTGGGCGAACACACCGAGGACGGGCTCACGCTGACCTCGCTGTCCATGCCCGGCCAGAAGAACGCGCCGGCCATCCAGTCCGACTGGCTGCACGACTCGGGCGGCTTCGCGGACACCACCCGGCAGCTGGTCGCGTACTTCGCGGGTGAACTCACCGAGTTCGACATCGAGTTCACCCTGAGCGGCACCGACTTCCAGCAGCGCGTCTGGCGCGCCCTGGAGGAGATCCCCTATGGCACCTCGACCACGTACGGGAAGCTCGCCGAGCGGCTCGGCGTGGATCGTGGCCGGGTGCAGGCGCTGGGGGCGGTGATCGGCGCGAACCCACTGCTGCTGGTCCGTCCCTGCCATCGCGTGATCGGCGCGGACGGCACCATGCGCGGGTACGCCGGCGGAGTGGAGCGCAAGGTCCAACTCCTCACTCACGAGGGCGTCCTGCAGCCCACCCTCATCTGAACCACACGCCTTCCCATGGTTCGAGGCCTCCGGAAGTCGACGGTGGAACACGATGTGAGGCCTCTTGAAAGGAGCGAGACCGATGACGGTCTACACGACGATGGACAGCCCGTTGGGCGAACTGCTGCTGGTGGGCGAGAAAGCGGCCACCGCGAAGGACGGCACCGCGCTCGCCTCGCTGTCCGTGCCCGGCCAGAAGTACGCCGTGGTCGTCCGGGACGGCTGGACCGAGGACGCGGACGCGTTCACGGAGATCGTCTCCCAGCTGCGCTCCTACTTCGAGGGCAGGGTGACCGGCTTCGACATCGAGTTCGTCACCGGCGGCAGCGACTTCCGGCAGCGGGTGTGGAAGGCGCTGGAGGCCATCCCGTACGGCACCACCCTCAGCTACGGCGACATCGCCGCACAGATCGGCGCGCCGAGGGCCGCTGTCCGCGCGGTGGGAACGGCGATCGGCGCGAACCCGCTGCTGGTCGTACGCCCCTGCCACCGCGTGATCGGCGCCGACGGCGCACTCGCCGGTTACGCCGGAGGCCTGGAGCGCAAGCAGCAGCTCCTCGATCTGGAGAGAGTCCACCGGACTGCCTGACAAGGCCCGCCCCAGGCTCCACGCCGCCTCGGTAGTCGGGCGACACCCTCACCAGCACAAGGAAGCCCTCATCATGACCGACACCACGCACCTGGCGAGCCGCATCGAGGACCGCGTCACGGCCGCCGGCTGGGAGACTCTGACCGAGGAGCTCAACGAGCACGGCAACGCACTCACCGGCCGGCTGCTGACCCCCGACGAGTGCCACCGGATCACCGCCCTGTACGACGATCACGAGCGCTTCCGCACGACTGTCGACATGGCGCGCCACCGCTTCGGCTCCGGCCAGTACCGCTACTTCACACACGACTTGCCCGACGTGGTGGAGGAGTTGCGCGAGGTGCTCTACCCGTGGCTGCTTCCCATCGCCCGCGACTGGGCGGCCAAACTCGGACAGTCCGCACCCTGGCCCGACAGCCTGGAGGAGTGGGTGGCGATGTGCCACGCGGCAGGGCAGGCCAGGTCCGCGCAGATCCTGCTGCGTTACGGGCCCGGCGACTGGAACGCGCTGCACCGCGACGTGTTCGGCGACATGCTCTTCCCGCTCCAGGTCGTCATCGGCCTCGACGAGCCCGGAGCCGACTTCACAGGTGGCGAGTTCATCATGACCGAGCAGCGCCCCCGTGCTCAGTCGCGAGGATCGTCCACGACCATCCCGCAGGGCCACGGGCTGATCTTCACCACGCGCGACCGACCCGTGGCCTCCAAACGGGGCTGGTCCACCGCCCCGATGCGGCACGGCGTGAGCACCGTCCGCTCCGGACGCCGGCACACGCTCGGCCTCGTCTTCCACGACGCGGCATGACCGCCTCCATACGTGACGCCGGTCAGAACCAGCGCACGTACACGCTGATCGGCCGAGACGGACTGCCCTATCAGAGCAGCACACCGGGCATGCTCGGCGGACACCGACGCGGACGCCTGTACGGCCGCCTGGACTGCCCCTCCGCGCTGCGGGCCATCGCGCGCGGCCACTATGCCATCCACCGGGTGTTCTTCACCGACGAGACCATCGCGATCGCCGCCGGATACCGGCCCTGCGCGATGTGCCTGCCCAACGAGTACGCCCGCTGGAAAGCGAACCTGGAAAGCACCGCCACACCATGAGCATCCCGAAGGAGCGGGAGTCCTCGCGCTCGCCCCTGATCGGGGCCGCGGAACTGGCCGCCTACGCCGACCTGCCCGCCCCCGCCCCGCACACCGACGCCGAACTCACCGCACTCATCGGCCTGCTGACGCTCCCGAAGGCACGGATCGAGGTCGTCGCCGTCGGCCACAGCCGCGATGCGATCTCCCGCGCCGCTGCCGACGCCTTCGCCACCACGTGGAGGGCCCGCGGCGGGAAGATCCTCACGGTCGTGAACTGGCCCGAGACCGCCGCATCCTGGCTGCGCGCCGCGAACCGGTTGACCGCCGAGCTCCCCGACGCCTGGGTGATGGCCGCAGCCCCGCTCGGCTTCGCCCAACTGGCCCGCCGCCTACGCCACTCCACCGACTGGGACCCGGCCCGCACCTACGCCTTCGCCGCCCTGCGGGACTCCTGCCTCCCGGCGCTCGCCGGTCCGGACACCCTGCACGGCCTGCGCGGCGCCTCCGCCGACGGCGGCACCTGGGACGTCCGCCACCGCTGGGTCACCTCGTATCCGCCCTCCGAGGTGACCACATGACGGCACTGATTCCCCGGCCGGCCATGGAACTCGCCCCGGGCGCGGTCCACGTGCCGGGCTGGCTCACCCCTCGGCAACAGCGCGAACTCGTCGCCGCGTGCCGCGCCTGGGCCACCGGACCGGTGCCGATCCGGCACACCAGGCTGCCGCACGGCGGTGTGATGTCGGTGCAGACGGTGTGCATCGGCTGGCACTGGCAGCCCTACAAGTACACCCGCACCGCCGGTGACGTGAACGGACAGCGGGTCGCCGAATTCCCCCGCTGGATGGTCGAGTTGGGCCGCCGCGCCCTGCTGAAGGCGTACGGCGACGAGAGCACCTCGACCCGTTACACCCCGGACACGGCGCTGATCAACTTCTACGACGGGCAGGCCAGACTCGGCATGCACCAGGACAAGGACGAGAGGTCCACCGCCCCGGTCGTATCCCTGTCCATCGGCGACACCTGCGTCTTCCGCGTCGGCAACACCGAAACCCGCACCAAGCTGTACACCGACATCGAGCTCGCCTCCGGCGACCTGTTCGTCTTCGGCGGCCCTTCCCGCTACATCTACCACGGGGTCCCCAAGGTTTACGAGGGCACCGCGGATCCCGTGACCGGCCTGGCCTCCGGGCGGCTGAACATCACCATGCGGGTCACCGGCCTCACCGATCGGTAGGCGGGACGGTGACCGCCGCATCCTGTGACGACGGCCTGGCCCGTTGCCCGTCGGCTCATCCTGGCCCACCGACCAGCCGTGACACCCACTCCAGTGGCGCATGCCGACGTTCCCACCAGCAGCCCGGAATCGGAGGCCCTGGCCAAGGCCCTGCGCTCGCACGGATTCACGCCTCGTCGTCTCGCCCGGCACCACCACACGCCGCAGCGGCGCCGGGAGCCGTCCGGTAGAGCCGCCCCTCGTGCCCCCGGCCCTGGGCAGAGGGCTCACGCGATGAAAGCGCGGAGCCTGCCATGGGGCAATGCGTCGGACACGTCCACCCTGCCCAACTCCCGGCGGGGGGAGGCAGGTTGGTGCAGCGGCGAGTGTTACGGATATCTGCCGGGGTCAACTTCCGGAGCGGTCCTTGCGATGGAGGTGGCGGAGGCGCCTGCCTGACCTGCCGATGACCGGATCGGTCCGCTGCCGGACCCGATGCGGCCTGTCCCGCCATGCCCGCGGGGCTCAGGCTTGGGGACATGACCCGAGCACTGATCGTCATCGATGTCCAGGAGTCCTTCCGTTCCCGTCCGCTGTGGGCGGCCATCTCCGACCCGAAGATCGCCGACCAGGTGAACCGCCTGGTGCGGCTCGCCCGGCAGGCCGGGGACCTGGTGGTGTGGGTGCTGCACACCGCGCCCGGCACCGGGGATGTCTTCGACCCGGCCCTCGGCCATGTCCGGCTGATGGAGGAACTGGAGCGAGCCGATGGGGAGCCACTGCTCCACAAGACCTCGCACAACGCCTTCACCACCACCAACCTGCAGCAACTCCTCACCGAGCGCGGCATCCGCGAACTCACCGTCTGCGGCATCCGCACCGAGCAGTGCGTGGAGACCACCACCCGCCTCGCCTCCGATCTCGGCTACCAGGTCACCTTCGTCACCGACGCGACCGCGACCAACCCCCTCGCGCACCGCGACGCTCCCGCCGGCCAGAGCGTCGCCGAGCTGCTGGCCGACCCGCGCACGCTGTCTGCCGAAGAGGTCATCCGGCGCACCGAGTACGCCCTTGCCGGACGCTTCGCCACCATCGCGACGGTCGACCAGCTGGAGGCCGCGGCCGGACGTCAGGCATGATGACCGAATCGTGAGCCACGTCGTCTTCTTCCTGGTGCCCGGAGTCCACTTGCTGGACCTGGCCGGCCCCGCGCAGGTCTTCTCCACGGCCGCCGGCTTCGGGCACCCCTACACGCTCACCTACGTCGCCGAGCAGCCACAGGTCTCCACCGCCCAGGGGCTGCCGCTGGTGGCCGGGCTGGACTGGCCCGACCTCGGGCCCGAGGATCTGATCGTGGTGCCCGGCTGGCGGACCGTCACCCTGGCGGACGGCGACCCCGCCATCGGCGCCGCCTCCCTGCAGGTCCTCCGGGACCACCACGCCGGGGGCGGAACGGTGGCCAGCGTCTGCGCCGGAGCCAAGGCGCTCGGCCGGGCCGGCCTGCTCGACGGCCGCCACTGCACCACCCACCACGACGTGCAGGACGAGCTGGCCCTGCGCCACCCCAAGGCGGTGGTCGTCCGCGATGTCCTGTTCACCGCCGACGACCGGGTGATCACCTCGGCCGGCATCGCCAGCGGCATCGATCTGGCCCTGCACATGGTCGCGAACCGGCACGGCCCGGCCGTCGCCGCCCAGGTGGCCCGGAACATGGTCGTCTACGCCCGCCGCAACGGCCACGAGCCGCAGTCCAGCGCGATGCTCCGGCATCGGTCCCACCTCGACGACACCGTGCACCGCGCCCAGGACCTCATCGACGCCCGCTTCGACCAACAACTCCCGCTGTCCGCCCTGGCCTCGGCGGTCGGCGTCAGCGAACGCACACTCACCCGCCTCTTCACCCGAGCCACCGGGCTCACCCCACTGCGGTACCAGCAGACCCTCCGCCTCGAACGCGCCCAGCACCTCATCAGCCACGGCGCGACGATCGACGCCGCCGCCCGCTCAGTCGGTTTCGAGGACCCACGCATGCTGCGCCGCCTCCGCGCCCGCACCGCCTGACGGCGTCAGGTCCTCTGCGCACGCCCGGCCCAGCGTGGCCGCATGCGGTCTACCGCACCGTTCCTAGTGACTGAGCGGGAGTGAGTCCTGCTGCCAGGACGCATGCTCAGCCGCGTGCCCCGAACGGTGTTGGGCACGCTGGTCGCCCGCTTTCGCTCCGCGTCCGGGCGGCACGCATCTGGTGCGTGGTCCGGGAATGCGGGGGCGGGTTTCCTCACGCCGCCAGGTTTCCGGTCCGGCCTGGGCGGTCCGATGCCCGTATCCATCGCACTGGTGGGTACGGGGCGGTGCCGTCCGTCGCCGGATCGGGTGCCCGAGGGCGCGCCGTCCGATCGCCACGGCTGCCGCGTCGTGGCGAGTGGTCTTACGGGTGGGGGTGGTGAGGGGCTGCTGCCAGTGCTGGGCGCCCCACTTCGAGGTGTAGGCCGGATCCACCGCGACGATCGCGATGTCCTGCTCGGCAGCCATTGATACCAGCCGGGCTTTGAGCCGTGCGGTGGGGAAGCGGGAGATCAGACGGCGGAAGCGTTTGTTGCGGCCGTGCTTCTCCCGGGACGTGCCGTCGGTGAAGTCGAGGTCCTCGATTGCGATCGCAGCCCCGCACCGCCGGGCGTAGTGCAGCAGCCGGGTGAGCACGTGCCGGACCTGGGCGTCGCGGTGCTGCGTGCTGCCGGACAGGTCGTAGAAGAAGCGCCGGGGCTCGCCGACCGGGTTGCCGTGGATGTCGAGGTGCCAGGCGGCGAGGTGGTCGTCGTTCATGTCCACCGCCACCACTCCCCGGGCGAGGGCCGCTTCCAGCGGCAGCACGGGCCCGGCGGCACGCTGCCAGGAGGCGGTGACGTACCAGCGGCCGCGCACCGGGTCGTGGTGGATGCGGTAGGCCACCGCCCGGTTCGCCATGATCCGGTCCAGCCACTGCTCGCCCCGGTGTCTGAACGCAACGGTCGCGTCCAGGACGTAGCGGCCGTGCGGGGCGTTGGCCAGATGCGCGAGCGCGGCCGGGAGCCTGATCGAGACCTGCCCGGTATCGGCGATGCGGATGGTCTCGTTCCCCGATCGCTTGCCGGACTCCCCGTCGGCGGCCAGGAACATCCGCGCCGCCTGCCACCGCTGACGCCACGCCTGCTCGTCCAGCCCGGCATCCTCCAGGTGGTGGCGCAGACGGGCGAGTTGTTTGCCGCCGCGCACCACGTGCACCCGGCCCGCCGCCCAGTCCGCCTCCAGCCCTGCCAGCCGGTCCCGCAGGGCGTGCATACGGCGGGACTTGGCGTGCCATTCCGCCCGCGAGCCGTACCCGCGCACCAGCCCCTCGCGCTTGTTCGCCTTGGCGCCCACCGGGCGGGCCAGCCGGGCCTCGATCGCAGCGATCTGCCCGCGCAGCCACGCCATCTCCGCCACCTGGCCGCGCCGGGCCAGCGCCCACTGGTCATGCGTGGCCTTGGTGATACTGCCCGCCCACCGCGCCGACGAACACCCGGTCAACTCCCGCTTCCGAGCAGCCCACGCACCAGCATCATGGGACAGACCCTGCCGGGAACGCACCGCGAGATCCCGCGACGCCAGCGCGCCGAGGAACGCACCGACCTCGGCCAACACGACCGCGTCCGTCTGAGAGACCCGCAGCCGGGCCCGGATCGCCACCCCCGAGGGGCCGGGCACCACAAACGGCGCCGCCACCTCCCGCAGCCCGCCCACCCCACACCCCCAAGCGGTATCGAAGACCGTCACCGCACCCAACGAGCCTCACCCTCGAAGGTCACGCATTCGACATACAAACTCCCGTTCACTCAACAGTGAAGCCCTCCATGCACCTCGTCGCCGACACTGGCACTCACACACACTCGCCAATACGCGCTTGTGCTCGGTTAGCCAGCAGCAGTACGAACCCCCGGCCGTAGTGGCACGCTGCCGCCCATGGGGGCATTGAGGCGCATACGGCACGGTTTACAGGGGCGGCAGCGGGGCCCGGTCGTGGCCGGGTTCGCGGTGGTCGCCGTCATCGGGATGGCCGCCTGCGAGCCCGGCGACGGGCTGAGTTCCGCCGCCGTGGCGATCACCACCGATCAGGCCGGGACACGGGAACTCGAGCGGCAGGGCGTCGATGTGCGGTGGATCAGCTGCACGGCCTCGTACGGGGACAGCACGACCGCCGGCAGTTCGCCCAGTGCGCGGAGTGTGGCGACCGTCGACTGTGTGGGCGAGGACAAGGACGGACGGGACATCACGATCAAGGGGAAGGTGACGCAGGAGGTCGACGGGAAGTGTGTGCGGGGGGATCTGACCGCCAGGGTCGGCGGCAAGGAGTGGTTCAGGGCGGATGTGCTCGGCAACTGCGATGCGGCCGACCCGACCACCACCGTCCCCACCTCGACGCCACCCGACGACGACCAGGGCTCCACCCCGCCCGTCGACCACCACACCACCCCGCCCCACGAGCAGCCCCGGCCCACCGTCACGGTCACCGTGACCAAAACCGTCACCGAGCGGCCGAGTCCCAGCTGCTCCTGCCAACCGGGGAAGTGATCCAAAGCTCTGGCCGGAGGAGGGACCGCTGCATAGGGTGATCGGGTGACACAGACCGCATCCGCTGCATCCCATGCTTCCGCTGCGTCCGCAGCATCCTCGGCGTATTTCCGGTATCCGCATCTCCATGGTGAGTTGATCACCTTCACCGCCGAGGACGACGTCTGGGTCGCGCCCCTCGACGGAGGTCGCGCCTGGCGGGTCAGCGCGGACAACGTTCCTGTGAACCATCCGCGGATCTCCCCGGACGGTACGGCCCTCGCCTGGACGTCCACCCGCGACGGCGCCCCCGAGGTGCACATCGCCCCCATCGACGGCGGCTCCGCCAAGCGCCTTACGCACTGGGGCAGTTGGCGGACCCAGGTACGCGGCTGGACCCCGGACGGCCAGGTGCTCGCACTCAGCACCTACGGCGAGGCCAGCCTGCGGCGCAGCTGGGCGCGGGCCGTACCGCTCGACGGCGGTCCCGCAACCACCCTTCCGTACGGGCCTGTTGGCGGCGTCGCCCACGGCCCCGGCGGCGGCGTCGTCCTGCTGTCCGCGCCCATGGGCCGCGAGGCCGCCTGGTGGAAGCGATACCGGGGCGGCACGGCCGGCAAGCTGTGGATCGATCGCGAGGGGGAGGGCGAGTTCGTACGGCTGCACGCCGACCTGGACGGGAACATCGAGTACCCGTCATGGGTGGGGGACCGGGTCGTCTTCCTCTCCGACCACGAGGGTGTGGGGGCCGTGTACTCCTCCCTCGCCGACGGGTCGGATCTGCGGCGGCACACGGCAGTCGACGGTTTTTATGCCCGTCATGCGGCGACCGACGGTACGCGCGTCGTGTACGCGTCCGCCGGTGAGCTGTGGATCCTCGACGACCTGGACGGGGCCGAGCCGCGGCGGCTCGACATCCGGCTCGGCGGGCAGCGCGTCGACCTCCAGCCGCATCCCGTGAACGCGTCCCGCTGGTTCGGGGCCGGCGCTCCCGACCACACCGGACGCGGCAGTGCCATCGCCGTGCGCGGTGCTGTCCACTGGGTCACCCACCGTTCCGGGCCCGCCCGGGCGCTGGCCGCCGCGCAGGGCGTACGGGCCCGGCTGCCCAGGACGTTCCGCGTGGACGGCGAGGAGCATGTGGTGTGGGTGACGGACGCGGAGGGCGAGGACGCGCTGGAGTTCGCGCCCGCCACCGGGGCCGCACCCGGCGCGACACCGCGCCGGCTCGCCGCCGGGCAGCTCGGCAGGGTGCTCGGGCTCGCGGTGGCGCCCGACGGCAGCCGCGCCGCCGTGGCCTCGCACGACGGGCGGGTGCTGCTCGTCGAGCGGGAGACGGGAGAGGTACGGGAGGTCGACCGCAGCGAGGACGGCGACGTCTCCGGGCTGGTGTTCTCGCCCGACTCGGCCTGGCTGGCCTGGTCGCATCCCGGCCCGCGCCCGCTGCGCCACCTCAAGCTCGCCAACACCGCCGACCTGTCGGTGACCGAGGCGACCCCGCTCCGTTTCCGGGACTACGCGCCCGCGTTCACGCTGGACGGCAAGCACCTGGCGTTCCTGTCGGCCCGTTCCTTCGACCCGGTCTACGACGAGCACGTCTTCGACCTGGCGTTCGTCGGCGGCTCACGGCCGCATCTCATCACGCTCGCCGCCACCACCCCCTCCCCCTTCGGGCCGCAGCGCCACGGCCGTCCCTTCGACGCCCCCGACAAGGAGGAGACGCCCGACAGCGAGGGCGCCCCCACGACCCGTATCGACCTGGACGGACTCGCCGACCGCATCGTGCCGTTCCCCGTCGAGGCCGCCCGCTACTCGCAACTGCGCGCCGCCAAGGACGGCGTGCTGTGGCTGCGCCACCCGGTGCGCGGCGTACTCGGCGCCTCTCGCGCAACGCCCGACGACCCGCACCCGAAGACGGACCTCGAGCGCTACGACCTCGTCCAGCAGCGCATCGAGCATCTCGCCTCGGACGCCGACCACTTCGCGGTCACCGGCGACGGCAAGCGGATCCTGCTGTGGACCGACGGCAAGCTCAAGGTCGTACCGAGCGACCGGCGCGCCTCGAACGACGACGAGAGCGACACCAACATCACCGTCGACCTGTCGCGGGTCCGCCAGAGCGTCGACCCGGCCGCAGAGTGGCGGCAGATGTACGACGAGGCCGGCCGCCTCATGCGCGACAACTTTTGGCGGCCCGACCTCGGCGGGGTCGACTGGGACGGCGTACTCGACCGCTACCGGCCGGTGCTCGACCGGCTCGCCACGCACGACGACCTGGTCGACCTGTTGTGGGAGGTGCAGGGCGAGCTCGGCACGTCGCATGCGTACGTCACTCCGCGCGGCGGCTTCGGCGGCGGGGAGCGGCAGGGGCTGCTCGGCGCGGACATCTCCCGCCATGAGGACGGTAGTTGGCGTATCGACCGGATCCTGCCGTCGGAGACCTCCGACCCGGACGCACAGGCACCGCTCGCCGCGCCCGGCGTCGCGGTCCGCGCCGGCGACGCGATCGTCGCCGTCTCCGGCCAGCCGGTCGACCCGGTGACCGGGCCCGGACCGCTGCTCGTCGGTACGGCCGGAAAGCCGGTCGAGCTGACCATCTCCCCGTCCGGCGGCGGCGATCCACGCCACGCCGTGGTCGTCCCCATCTCCGACGAGGAGCCGCTGCGCTACCACGCCTGGGTCGCAGACCGGCGCGCGTACGTCCACGAGAAGTCCGAGGGCCGGCTCGGCTACCTCCACGTGCCCGACATGGTCGGCTCCGGCTGGGCGCAGCTCCACCGCGACCTGCGCATCGAGGTCGCCAAGGAGGGCCTGGTCGTCGACCTCCGCGAGAACCGTGGCGGCCATACGTCCCAGCTCGTCGTCGAGAAGCTCGCCCGGCGCATCGTCGGCTGGGACCTGCCGCGCGGACTGCGCCCGTACAGCTACCCCGAGGACGCGCCGCGTGGCCCGGTCGTCGCCGTCGCCAATGAGTTCTCCGGCTCGGACGGCGACATCGTCAACGCGGCGATCAAGGCCCTCGGCATCGGACCGGTGGTCGGTACGCGCACCTGGGGCGGCGTCGTAGGCATCGACAGCCGCTACCGCCTCGTCGACGGCACGCTCGTCACCCAGCCCAAGTACGCGTTCTGGCTGGAGGGTTACGAATGGGGCGTCGAAAACCACGGCGTCGATCCGGACGTCGAGGTCGTCCAGGCCCCACAGGACTACGCGACGGGACGCGACACCCAGCTGGACGAGGCGATCCGTATCGCACTGGCCGCGCTCTCGGAGAACCCGGCGAAGACGGCTCCGCTGTTGCCGGGGGTTGAGTGACGGGGGGTGCCGGGGACTTTGTTTCGCCCACGCCGCCCGCCCCTGCCGGTCCCATCCTTGGGGGCTCCGCCCCAGACCCCCGCTGATCGGCCTCAACGGCCTCGTCCTCAGTCGCCGGACGGGCTGAGATCAAGTCCGTCCGGCGACTGAGGACCGGGGTCTGGTGACGGAGTCCTGGAGGGCGGGGGATGCGTGACGAGGGGCTTACGGCGGAGCCGTAGCCCCCCTCCCCGCCCCCGCCGGTCGATACGATGCCGACGTAACGATCATCCAGCGTGAGGAGGCCGCGCATGGCAGGGGAACCGCAGGACGACTGTCTGTTCTGCAAGATCGTCGGAGGGAGGGTGCCGGCGACCGTTGTGCGGGAGACGGAGACGACCGTTGCCTTTCGTGACATCAACCCGCAGGCGCCCACGCACGTCCTGGTGATCCCGAAGGCCCACCACCGGGACGCCGCCACGCTCGCCGCCGCCGACCCCGCGGCCCTCGCCGACCTGGTGCGCGAGGCCGGTGAGGTCGCGGCCGACGAGAAGCTGGAGAGTTACCGCATCGTCTTCAACACCGGAAGCGGTGCGGGCCAGACCGTCTGGCACGTGCACGCGCACGTCCTGGGTGGCCGCGGTATGCAGTGGCCGCCGGGGTAAGTCACCGTGTCCGTACGCGAATTGGTGGTCCTCGGCACCGCCAGCCAGGTCCCCACCCGGCACCGCAACCACAACGGCTACCTGCTGCGCTGGGACGGGGAGGGCCTGCTCTTCGACCCCGGCGAGGGCACGCAGCGGCAGATGCTGCGTGCCGGGGTCGCGGCCCATGACCTGCACCGGATCTGCGTCACGCACTTCCACGGCGACCACTCGCTGGGCCTCGCCGGAGTGATCCAGCGCATCAACCTCGACCGGGTTCCGCACGAGATCACCGCCCACTATCCGCGGTCCGGCCGGCGGTTCTTCGAACGGCTGCGGTACGCCACCGCCTACCGCGAGACCGTCTCGCTCACCGAAGCACCGGTCGCCGCGGACGGCGTACTCGCGGCCTCGAAGGCGTACGCCCTCGAGGCCCGCAAGCTCGCCCACCCCGTCGAGTCGTACGGCTACCGGCTCGTCGAACCCGACGGACGGCGCATGCTGCCCGAACGGCTCGCCTCGTACGGGATCAAGGGGCCGGACGTGGGGCGGATCCAGCGGGAGGGAGTGCTGGGCGACGTCGCGCTGGAGGACGTGAGCGAGGTGCGGCGCGGGCAGCGGTTCGCGTTCGTCATGGACACCCGGCTGTGCGACGGCGTGTACGCGCTCGCGGAGGGGGCCGACATGCTCGTCATCGAGTCGACCTTCCTTGATGCGGACATCGAACTCGCCGTCGAGTACGGCCATTTGACTGCCGGTCAGGCCGGCGGGGTCGCCCGGGACGCGGGCGTACGGCATCTCGTGCTGACGCACTTCAGTCAGCGGTACTCCGAACCCGATGACTTCGAGCGGCAGGCGCGGGCCGCCGGGTTCGAGGGGGAGCTGACGGTGGCGCACGATCTGCTGCGGGTACCGCTTCCGAAACGCCGGTGACCCGGCCCGACGAGGAGCGGCGCGGGCGGCACCTGGCCGAGGTGGAGGCTTACGGGAACGCAGAAGAGCGGCGCGCGCCCGCTGCCGCAGGGCGGCTGTCAGTGGTGTGGTGCACACTGGCTGGAAATCGCAACACCTCAGGGGAGCGCACCGTGACCACGCCCCACGGAGAGGGCCCGTACCGCCGCCACGCCCACGTCGATCCGCTCGCCGGGCTGCGCACACCCGGCGACCCGCCCTGGGACGTCTACCTCACCGGCACCGTCTTCCTCGACATCATCTTCACCGGCCTCGACTCCGCCCCCGTACGCGGCACCGAGTCCTGGGCGCGCGGCATGGGCTCGAGCCCGGGAGGCGTCGCCAACATGGCGACCGCGCTGGCCCGCCTCGGTCTGAAGACCTCCCTGGCGGCGGCCTTCGGGGACGACCACTACGGGGAGTACTGCTGGGACGCCCTGGAACACGGCGAGCACATCGACCTGTCCGCGTCGCGCACGGTGCCCCACTGGCACTCCCCGGTCACCGTCTCCATGGCGTACGAGGGCGAGCGGACCATGGTCAGCCACGGCCACGAACCGCCCCCGGAGGAGCCGGCTCCCGACTGCCCGCCCCGCGCGCGTGCCGCCATCGCCTCGCTGACGCCGGGCACACGCGCGCCCTGGATCGCGCAGGCCGCACGCAAGGGAGCCCGGATCTTCGCCGACGTCGGCTGGGACGACACCGGCCGCTGGGACCTCGCCGCACTCCCCGACCTGGAGCATTGCGAGGCCTTCCTCCCGAACGCCGAGGAGGCCATGCGCTACACCCGCACCCCCTGCCCCCGCGAGGCCGCCCGCGCCCTCACCGACCGCGTACCGCTCGCCGTCGTCACCCTCGGCGCGGAAGGTGCGTACGCCGTCGACGGACGCACGGGAGAGACCGCCGACGTCCCCGCCATCGCCGTCGAGGCCCTCGACCCCACCGGCGCCGGCGACGTCTTCGTGGCCGGCTTCGTCACCGGCACCCTGGCCGGCTGGCCCCTGGCCGACCGCCTCGCCTTCGCCGGCCTCACGGCAGCCCTCTCCGTCCAGGAGTTCGGCGGCTCCCTCTCCGCCCCCGGCTGGGCCGAGATCGCCGCCTGGTGGCGCCGCGTCCAGACGTACGACGACCAGGACCCGTCCGCACTCAGGCGGTACGCCTTCCTGGAGGCGCTTCTCCCGGAGGACGCCAGGCCCTGGCCGCTGCGGCGGGCGGTGCCGACGATCGGGTTCCGGACGTCGGCGTGAGCGCGCGGATCCCCGTACCTTCATGGACCCCGCCCATACCCCTCCGGTAACGGCCCCCGAAAACGCCTACGGCGTTGTCAGTGCTCCGACGTACCCTGGGCAGTGCAAAGGCAGTCGACTGGCTGCGGACCCTGTCGAGGAGGACGAGCAAGGCCTACGAGCCGGCCCATGACTGACACACCCACAGCGCACAGCCCCGTCGAGGGACAAGCGAGAGCGCAGTTCACCGTCCCGCCCAAGCACCCCATGGTGACCGTGCTGGGCTCAGGAGACGCCCTCCTGCGCGTGATCGAGAAGGCCTTCCCGGCGGCCGACATCCACGTCCGGGGCAATGAGATCAGCGCGGTCGGCGACGCCCGCGAGGTGGCCCTCGTCCAGCGCGTTTTTGACGAGATGATGCTGGTGCTCCGCACCGGACAGCCGATGACGGAGGACGCGGTGGAACGCTCGATCGCCATGCTGAGGGCAAGTGAAGACGGGAACGGCCCCGAGGAGACCCCGGCCGAGGTGCTCACCCAGAACATCCTGTCCTCGCGCGGCCGCACGATCCGCCCCAAGACCCTCAACCAGAAGCGGTACGTCGACGCCATCGACAAGCACACCGTCGTCTTCGGCATCGGCCCGGCTGGCACCGGCAAGACCTACCTCGCCATGGCCAAGGCGGTCCAGGCTCTCCAGTCCAAGCAGGTCAACCGCATCATCCTGACCCGCCCCGCGGTCGAGGCGGGCGAGCGGCTCGGCTTCCTGCCCGGCACGCTGTACGAGAAGATCGACCCGTATCTGCGGCCTCTGTACGACGCGCTGCACGACATGCTCGACCCGGACTCGATCCCGCGGCTCATGGCAGCGGGGACGATAGAGGTCGCGCCCCTCGCATACATGCGTGGTCGTACCTTGAACGACGCCTTCATCATCCTGGACGAGGCTCAGAACACGAGCGCCGAGCAGATGAAGATGTTCCTCACCCGGCTCGGCTTCGACTCGAAGATCGTGGTCACCGGTGACGTCACGCAGGTCGACCTCCCGGAGGGCACCAAGTCCGGGCTGCGTCAGGTCCAGGACATCCTGGACGGTGTCCAGGACGTCCACTTCTCGCGGCTCACGTCCCACGATGTCGTACGGCACAAGCTGGTCGGCCGTATCGTCGACGCGTACGAGAAGTACGACAGCGAGAACGGCACGCAGAACGGCTCCCACAAGGGCCGTGACAAACGGAAGTAGACCAAGCCCGATCATGTCGATCGACGTCAACAACGAGTCCGGAACCGAGGTCGACGAACAGGCGATCCTCGACATCGCCCGCTACGCGCTCGCGCGGATGCGTATCCACCCGCTCTCCGAGCTCTCGGTGATCGTCGTGGACGCCGACGCCATGGAGCAGCTCCATATCCAGTGGATGGAGCTGCCGGGACCGACGGACGTGATGTCCTTCCCGATGGACGAGCTGCGTCCGCCGTCGAAGGACGACGACGAGCCGCCGCAGGGGCTGCTCGGTGACATCGTGCTCTGCCCCGAGGTCGCCGAACGGCAGGGCAAGGAGGCGGCGACGCAGCACTCCATGGACGAGGAGCTTCAGCTCCTCACGGTTCATGGAGTGCTGCATCTGCTCGGTTACGACCATGAGCAGCCGAACGAGAAGGCCGAGATGTTCGGCCTGCAGGCCGCCATCGTGGACGGCTGGCGTGCGGAGAAGGGTCTGACCGGCCCCTCCCCGGCCCCGACCGTGTCATGAACCCCCAGATCGTTCTCGGCGCGATCACGCTGGTCGTCGTCGCCTGGCTCGCCGCCTGCGCGGAGGCGGGCCTGGCGCGCGTCTCCAGCTTCCGCGCGGAAGAGGCCGTACGCTCCGGTCGCCGCGGCAGCGCCAAGCTGGCCCAGGTCGCAGCGGACCCGACCCGCTATCTGAACGTCGCGCTGCTCGTGCGCGTCGCCTGCGAGATGGCCTCGGCCGCGCTCGTCACGTACGCCTGCCTGATGGAGTTCGACGAGACATGGGAGGCCCTGTCGATCGCCATCGGCGTGATGGTCCTCGTCTCGTACGTCGCGGTCGGTGTCTCCCCGCGCACGATCGGCCGCCAGCATCCGCTGAACACGGCGACGGCAGCTGCGTACGTCCTGCTGCCCCTGGCGCGTGTCATGGGCCCGATCCCGCCCCTGCTGATCCTCATCGGCAACGCACTGACCCCCGGCAAGGGGTTCCGCCGCGGCCCCTTCGCCTCAGAGGCCGAGTTGCGTGCGATGGTGGACCTCGCCGAGGCGGAGTCCCTCATCGAGGACGACGAGCGCCGGATGGTGCACTCCGTCTTCGAGCTGGGCGACACGCTCGTACGCGAGGTGATGGTGCCGCGTACGGACCTCGTGGTCATCGAGCGCTACAAGACGATCCGGCAGGCGCTGACGCTGGCCCTGCGGTCGGGTTTCTCGCGGATCCCCGTCACCGGGGACAGCGAGGACGACATCGTGGGGATCGTGTATCTGAAGGACCTGGCCCGTAAGACGCACATCAGCCGGGACGCGGAGAGCGAGCTCGTCTCGACGGCGATGCGGCCGGCGGCCTTCGTGCCCGACACGAAGAACGCGGGCGATCTGCTGCGCGAGATGCAGCAGCACCGCAATCACGTCGCGGTCGTCATCGACGAGTACGGCGGCACGGCCGGCATCGTCACCATCGAGGACATCCTGGAGGAGATCGTCGGCGAGATCACGGACGAGTACGACCGTGAACTGCCGCCGGTCGAGAAGCTCGGCGACGACCGCTACCGCGTGACGGCCCGCCTGGACATCGGCGACCTCGGCGAGCTGTACGGCTTCGAGGCGTATGACGACGAGGACGTCGAGACGGTGGGCGGGCTGCTCGCCAAGGCGCTGGGGCGGGTGCCGATCGCGGGCGCTTCGTCCGTGGTGTCGTTGCCGGACGAGCGCGAGCTGCGGCTCACCGCGGAGGCCGCGGCGGGCCGCCGGAACAAGATCGTGACCGTGCTGGTGGAGCCGATGGGCCCGGCGGAGCCGCCGGAGGAGGAGAAGAAGCCGGAGTGACATCTGAGGAACTGCGCACCTTCTGCCTGTCCTTCAACGCGGTGGTGGAGGACTTCCCGTTCAATCCGGAGACGTCCGTCTTCAAGGTTCTGGGCAAGCTGTTCGCGCTGACTCAGCTGGACGGCGTCCCTCTCACGGTGAACCTCAAGTGCGATCCGGAGGACGCGATTCGGCTTCGGAGCGAGTATCCGGGGCTGATCGTGCCGGGCTATCACATGAATAAGCGGCACTGGAACACGGTCACGGTGGACGGGGAGCTTCCGGACCGGCTCGTACGGGAGCTGATCGAGGACTCGTACGACTTGGTGGTGGCCGGCCTGCCCCGCGCCGAGCGGCTCCGGCTGGATCGCCCCTGAACATCTCGCCTGGATGACCTGCCGCTTTGCGGGCACTCGGACGGTGCGAAAGGCGCTGTCACGAGAGGTGGGAAGCCATGGCCCAGAAGTCCGTCCATGAATCCTCCGGCCGGAGCGAGGCGGCCACAGGGCGCGGCAGCTCGACGGCCACCGGTCCCTGCTGAGGGCGCGCGATGGTTCTGGGACTGATGTTGACGACGCCTCGTTCGGCCGGCGGTCTCGTGTGGGCGGGGCCCCGGCTGCTCGCGCGGGGTGCCGCACCCGCGGTGGGCGCGGTCGCCGCAGCCGTGGCGGGGACGGCGCGGGCCGGCGTGCGGAGCGCGGACTCCGCGGTGCGGGTCGCGCGCGTCGCCCGCAACGCGCTGCCCGGCGGCACGCCCCACTGGCGGTCGGGGACGCGGGCGCACCTCGCGCTGCGGCCGTCCGCGGCGGAACGGGTGCGAGGGGAAGACGGGACGGAGCACAGGGCACGACGGGTGGCCGCCGCACTGGCGGAACGGCCGGACGTGGCGGTCGCGTACTGGGACGGCGGACTGGCGCGGTTGGTGGTGGTCGCCACCGAGGAGGCGCTCACCGACCGGGTGGTGGAGAAGGCGACCGATCTCGCGGCCCGGCACGGACTCGCTTCGTCGGACGAGTCGGTGGAGGAGTTCACGCATCCGGGCGACCCGTCCGGAGTACGAGCCGCCGCGGCGGCGGTCGCCGTCGACGCCGTGGGCGCCGGAGCCGCGCTGATCGCGAACGCCCTGCGCCTGCCGCCCTCACCCCGGCTGGTGACCGCGGCGGTGACGCTGCTGCGCGAGAACCCGCGATTCCGTGGCCTGCTGCGCGCCCGGCTCGGCCGCTCCCGCATGGACATGGTGCTGGCCGCGGCGAACGCGGCCGCCCACGGCGCGGGCCAGACGCCGACCTCTCTGCTGCTCGACGGGGCCCTGCGCGCCTGCCAGCTGGCGGAGACGGTGGCGCGCCTGGCCGCCTTCGACACGGTCCACGACCAGGTGTGCACACCGGACCGGATCAGCGCGGCGGCCGACCACATTCCACGCCCACCGCTGCGCAGCTCCCCGGCCCAGGAGTACGCCGCCCACGCCTCCACCGGCAGCGTGCTGGGCGCGGCGGCGACGCTGCTGGTCAAGCACGACGGTGCGGAGGCGGCGGAAGCGGTCCTCGCGGGCTCACCCAAGGCCGCGCGGTACGGGCCTGCCGCCTTCCACGCCGTGCTGAGCGGCGCGCTGTCCCGCACGGGCGTGTTGGTGCGCGACACGGAGCGGCTGCGGCAGCTGGAGATGGCGGACACGGTCGTCCTGCATCCGAGCGCGCTGCGCACTCCGGGCGCGGGGCCGGATCCGTGGGTCGAGACCGTACTGGACGCGGCTCGGCGCGCAGGGCTGCGTGTCGTGGTGGTGGACGATCCCGCGGATCCCGCGCTGAGCGAGTTCACGAGCCTTGCCGACCAAGTCGTTCCCGATGACCGCCCGTTGAGCGAGGTGGTGAACGGACTGCGCGACGGGGACGGGACCGTCGTCACGGTCGCCCGGCTGCTGTCGGCCGACGACAGCGACGTACTGTCCGGGCTGCTCAGTGGTGACATGGCCGTCGCCCTCGCGGACCAGGAGGGCGCGGTCGTATGGGGCGCGGACGTCGTGGCCCTGCACGGTCTGGCCGACGTCTGGCGGCTGCTGACCGCCGTGCGGGCCGCCCGCGTGACCGGCCACAGGTCGCAGACCCTGGCCCGGTCCGGCGCCGCGCTGTCGGGCTTGCTCGTGGCCGTCGGCGAGCCCGGGCGGGGACGCCGCTCGCCTTTGTTGCCCGGCGTGCGGCACGCACCGGTCGACGCCGCCGCGGCGGTGGCCCTGCTGTCCGGGGCGCGAGCTGCCCTGGGCGTTGCGGCGACCCGGGCCCCGCATCCACGTCCGCGGGTGGCCTGGCATGCGCTGGAACCGGCGGACGTCCTCTCCCGGCTGGAGAGCGAGCCGCACCCCGACGAGAGTGCCGTCCAGCAGACGACCACCCGGGTACGCAAGGCGGCCGAAACCGTCGGCCGCCATCCCGTTCTGGCCCCGGCGCGGTGGTCGCTTCGGCTGGCCCGGGCCGTGCGCGGCGAACTGGACGATCCGCTCACCCCGGTCCTGGCGGTCGGCTCGGCCGCCTCGGCCATCCTCGGCTCCGTCGTGGACGCCCTGCTGGTCGTGGGCGCGCTCGACCTGAACGCGCTGGTCGGAGGTATACAGCGGCTGCGAGCCGAGCAGGCGCTGTCCGGGCTGCTCGCGGGTCAGAAACAGAAGGCGCGTGTGACGGACGGGGCGGCGGGCGGCCCGTCCGCAGAAGCACACGTCACCCCCGCCGAAGCGCACATCGTCGACGCCGCCAAACTCGCCCCCGGCGACGTGATCGAGCTCCAGTCGGACGATGTCGTGCCCGCCGACGCCCGCCTCCTGTGGGAGGACGGACTGGAGGTGGACGAGTCCGCGCTGACCGGCGAGTCCCTGCCGTCGGACAAGCGGACGGACGCGACCCCGCGAGCTCCTGTGCCCGACCGCTGCTGCATGGTGTTCGAGGGCACGACCGTGGTGGCCGGACATGCCCAGGCCGTCGTGGTGGACACCGGTGACCGCACCGAGGCCGCCCGGGCTGTCTCCCTCGCCGCCCGGACGCCGCCGGCCGGCGGCGTGCAGGCCAGGCTTCAGGAACTCACCCGCAAGGCGCTGCCGTTGACGCTGGCGGGCGGCGCCGCGGTGACGGGTCTGTCGCTGTTGCGCGGCACGCCGATACGCCAGGCGGTGAGCGGCGGTGTGGCGGTGGCCGTGGCCGCCGTACCCGAAGGCCTGCCGTTGGTGGCCACGGTCGCGCAGCTGGCCGCCGCCCGGCGGCTGAGCCGCCGCGGCGTCCTCGTCCGCACCCCGCGCACGCTGGAGGCGCTGGGCCGCATGGACACGATCTGCTTCGACAAGACGGGCACCCTCACCGAGAACCGGCTACGGCTGGTGCGGGTGACCGACGCCGACGGCACGGTCCACAACGTGGGCGAGGCGGAGTCCGGGCGTACGCTGCGCGACGCCGCGCGTGCCTGCCCCCGTCTGAACGGCGACTCCGCCCGGCCGGCGCACGCCACCGATGAGGCGGTCCTGGACGCGGCCGGTCCGGACCCGGACTGGACACAGACCGAGGGCCGCCCGTTCGAGGCCGCCCGCGGCTACGCCGCCTCCGTCGGCCGGAGCGCGGACGGCACACCGGTGCTCGTGGTCAAGGGCGCCCCGGAGACCCTCCTGCCCGCGTGCCGCGACCTCCCGGACCACGCGTCCGACGCGGCCCAGTCGCTGGCCCGCGACGGACTGCGTGTGCTGGCGGTGGCCGGGCGCCGACTGGAGGAGGGCGAGGAGGCGACGGACGTACTCGAAGAGCCCCTCAGCGAGCTGGAGTTCACCGGCCTGCTCGCGCTGGCGGACGTACCGCGCGACACGTCCACGGCCCTCGTGCACGGTCTGCGCAACGCGGGCGTACGACCGGTCATGCTGACCGGCGACCACCCGCAGACCGCTCGCGCGATCGCCGCCGACCTGGGTTGGCCGGACGACATGACCGTCGTCACGGGCGACGAGCTGGCGGCCGCGGACCGATCGGCACGGGCCCGGATGCTGCGCGACGCGAGCGTGGTGGCCCGCGTCGCGCCGGAGCAGAAGCTCCAGGTCATCGAGGCGTTGCGGGACGCGGGCCGGGTCGTCGGGATGGTCGGCGACGGCGCCAACGACGCCGCGGCCATCCGCGCCGCCGACATCGGCGTGGGCATCAGCGCCCGTGGCTCGGCTGCCGCCCGCAACGCGGCCGACATCGTCCTCACCGACGACGACCTGACGGTCCTCGTCGAGGCCGTCACCGAAGGCCGTGCCCTGTGGCACAGCGTCGCCGACGCCATCGCCATCCTGATCGGCGGCAACGCGGGGGAGGTCGGTTTCGGCATCCTCGGCTCCGTCCTGTCGGGCTCCGCTCCTCTCTCCACCCGCCAGATGCTGCTGGTGAACCTGTTCACGGACCTGTTCCCGGCGATGGCGGTGGCGGTGACCCCGCAGAAGAAGGCCGCTGGAGCGGAGGAGGACGGCACGGCACCGGGGGAGGGGGAGGCCGGCGCCGATCCGGGCACCGAGCCTCTCGGTACGTCGCTCCTCGGCGCGCCACTGATCCGCCAGATCCGCCACCGCGCCCTGACCACGTGCCTGGGCGCGACCACGGCCTGGCTCATCGGCCGCTTCACCCCGGGTACGGCGCGCCGCTCCACGACCATGGCCCTGTGCAGCGTGGTCGGCACCCAGCTCGCCCAGACCCTCACCGACCGCCGCGACAGTCCTCTGGTCCGCATCACGTCCCTCGGCTCGGCTGCCGCCCTCGTGGCCCTGATCCAGACGCCCGGCGCCAGCCATTTCTTCGGCTGCACGCCGCTGGGCCCGGTCGCCTGGGGCGGCGTCGTCGTGTCGATAGCACTCGCAGTGCTGGGGCAACGGGCCGTGCCGCGGCTCGAAAAGGCGGTCCTCCAGTACGGGCCGTCCGGCGAGGCGTGGAGGACGTGGGCAAGGGTGACAAGGGCTGTCCCCGCTGCCGTCCAAGGCCAGGGACACCGTGGTTGATGCGGTCGGGCTCGGGCTTCGTATGCTCAGGGCATGACCGAGACGCTTGATCCCGAGGACCGCAAGATCGTCACCCTGGCTCGTTCCGCTCGGGCCCGCAACGGTGTGCCCGAAGGGGCGGCCGTACGAGACGAGACCGGCCGTACGTACGTCGCCGGAACCGTCGACCTGGCCTCCCTGCGGCTCACCGCTCTGCAGACCGCGGTGGCGATGGCCGTGGCGTCGGGGGCGAAGTCGTTGGAGGCGGCCGCGGTGGTGAGCGAGGCCGAATCCTTGGCGGACGGCGACCTGGCGGCTGTGCGGGACCTTGGCGGGGCCACTACGCCGGTGTTCCTGGCGGGGGTGGACGGGGCGGTGCGGGTGTCTGCGACGGCTGGGTGAGGGGTTTCTTTCCCCGAGCCCGCCCCGTCCCGAAGCCAGGGCCTTCGCCCCTGGACCCCGCCGGGCGCGGAGCCCCCGCCCTCAGAATCCCAGCTTCCGCAGCTGCCGAGGATCCCGCTGCCAGTCCTTCGCGACCTTCACGTGGAGGTCGAGGAAGACCGGTGTGCCCAGAAGCGCCTCGATCTGCTTGCGGGACTTGATGCCGACTTCCTTCAGGCGCTTGCCCTTCGGGCCGATGATGATGCCCTTCTGGCTGGGGCGCTCGATGTAGACGAAGGCGTGGATGTCGAGGAGGGGGCGGTCGGCGGGGCGGTCCTCGCGGGGGAGCATCTCCTCGACCACGACCGCGATGGAGTGGGGCAGCTCGTCGCGTACGCCCTCCAGGGCGGCCTCGCGGATCAGTTCGGCCACCATGACCTGTTCGGGCTCGTCCGTGAGGTCGCCCTCGGGGTAGAGGGCGGGACCTTCCGGCAGGAGCGGGACGAGGAGGTTGGCCAGCAGGTCGACCTGCTTGTCGGCGACCGCCGACACCGGGACGATCTCCGCCCACTCGAAGCCGAGCTCCTTGCCGAGCTGGTCGATGGCGATGAGCTGCTCGGCGAGGGCCTTGCCCTCCACCAGGTCGGTCTTCGTCACGATCGCGATCTTCGGCGTCTTCTTGATGGACGCCAGTTCCTTGGCGATGAAACGGTCGCCGGGCCCCAGTTTCTCGTTCGCCGGCAGACAGAAGCCGATCACGTCGACCTCGGCCCAGGTGGTCCGTACGACGTCGTTGAGCCGCTCGCCGAGCAGCGTGCGCGGCTTGTGCAGACCGGGGGTGTCGACCAGGATCAGCTGCGCGTCCGGCCGGTGCACGATGCCCCGTACCGTGTGCCGCGTGGTCTGCGGCTGGTTCGCGGTGATCGCCACCTTCTGGCCGACCAGAGCGTTCGTGAGGGTGGACTTGCCCGCGTTCGGGCGGCCCACGAAGCAGGCGAAGCCGGCGCGATGGATGGCCCCCGAGGATTCCGGCGGCTCGGAGGACTGGGTACGAACGCTCATGGCGCCCATTGTCCCTGATCATCGGAGTCCCGCAGCACGTGCTCACGTTCGCATGCCCGGACCTTCACGTCGGGACCCTCACGGACCTTACGGTGCACGCCGCGACCACTTACGATCACGGGTTCATGAAGCTCATCACCGCGATCATCAAGCCGTACCGCCTCGACGAGGTCAAGAACGCGCTCCAGGAAATGGGCGTCCACGGGCTGACCGTCACGGAGGCCAGCGGCTACGGGCGTCAGCGCGGGCACACCGAGGTGTACCGCGGGGCCGAGTACCAGGTCGACCTCGTCCCCAAGATCCGTATCGAGGTCGTCGTCGACGATGCGAACGCGGACGCCGTCACTGACACGATCGTCAAGGCGGCGCGGACGGGGAAGATCGGCGACGGCAAGGTGTGGGCGCTGCCGGTGGAGACGGTGGTGCGGGTACGGACGGGGGAGCGCGGCCCGGATGCGCTCTGAAGCGTCGCGTCGGCATCCCGTCGCCGGATGATCGATGCCGGCTGACCGGCGCCGGCTGATCGGTGCCGTCTGCGCGCGGACGGCACCGATCACCACGTACGGAGTTGTGCGGGGCGTACGGAGCTTGCTGTGGCGCTTTGGGCTTACTCGAACACGAACGGGCCCGGCGACTGCGGTCCCTGGGCGGTGCACGTGACGCTGATCCCGAGGACCACCAGGTCCAGGGAGCCGCCGTTCGCCTCAAGGCTGTCCCCGGCGGCGACGGTGCCGGTCAGGGGCCCGACCGTGACCCCCTCACCGGCGGCTATCGCGGGGTTCTCGGTGCCGGTGAACGCGGTGGTGCCGCCGCTCGCCTTCACCATGGTGAGCGAGGCCTGGATGGAGTCCTCGCCGAGGGCGATCGGCGCGGTGATGTCGGTGGAGCTGACGGTGATGGTGGCGGAGGTGCCGCTCTGGGTGGCGGTGAGGGTGGCCTCGCCGCCGCCGAGGAGGCTGCAGTTCGCGTTGATGGTCGCCGACTGCGGGACCACCGCGGCGGCGCTGGGGGCCAGGACGAAGCCCGTCATGGCGAGGGTGCCGGCCGCGACGGCCGCGCCGATTCCGATCCGCTTGCGTCTCATGAATTCCCTTTCCTCGGTGGGGAGTTGCCATGTGGGAACGGTTGACGGACCGCCCACGGGTGGGGGCGCGGAAATGCTCCGCGAGTCAGATCTGACGGTCCGTCGGAAAGAGTCGAGGTCTATTGAGGCCTGGGTGGCGTGTGTTGGCAAGAGAAGCGGAAGTGATTCTTCTGATGGTTGGAGGAAGTGGCCGAAGGCGGTTGATGGTGGCCCGAAAACGGCTCTGTCTCAGGGTTGTGTGCGCAGTGCGTCCCGCAGCCACCCGTACGACGCCTTCGGTGTCCGCTCCAGCGTGTCGTAGTCGACGTGGACCAGCCCGAACCGGCGTGCGTAGCCCTCCGCCCACTCGAAGTTGTCCAGCAGCGACCACACGAAGTACCCGCGTACGTCGACGCCCGCCTCCAGCGCCCGGTGCAGCGCCCGGAGATGGCCGTCCAGGAACGCGATCCGCTCCTGGTCGTCGATCCCCTCGTACGAGCAGCCGTTCTCGGTGATGACGATCGGCGGGAGGCGGTCGCCGTAGCGGTCACGGAAGCTCGTCAGCAGCTCCGTCAGCCCCTCCGGGATCACGGGCCAGCCGAAGTCGGTGACCGGATACCCCTCGATCTCCCTTACAGAGAAGGGGAGTTCGGCCGGAAGCGTGAAGCCGCCGAACTCGATGTCGGTGTCCTGAGGCGCGCCCACCCTTGTCGGGGCGTAGTAGTTGATCCCGTACCAGTCCAGCGGCTCGGTGATCACCTTCAGGTCGGCGTCGACGTCCCCGGGCATCAACTCGCCCAGCCCTTCCGGGTATTGGCCCCGCAGTAGCGGGTCCGCGAAGAGCCGGTTCAGCAGTACGTCGTAGAAACCGGCCGCCTCCACATCGGCCGCCTCGTCGGACGCGGGCCAGGTCGGTCCGTGCGAATTGGCGATCCCGATGTCCGTGACTCCGGCCGCGCGCAGGGCTCGTACGGCCAGACCGTGGGCCAACAGCTGGTGGTGAGCGGCGGGGAGTGCGTCGAACATCAGTTGCTTGCCGGGTGCGTGGGTGCCGAGGGCGTGGCCGAACAGGGTGTGCTCGGCGGGCTCGTTGAGGGTGATCCACTTGCCGATGCGGTCACCGAGGCGTTCGGCGACGACGGCCGCGTACTCGGCGAAACGCTCGGCGGTCTCGCGTCGCAGCCAGCCGCCCTCCGTTTCCACGGAGAGCGGCAGGTCCCAGTGGAAGAGGGTCGGAACGGGACGTACGCCCGCTGCCGCCAGCTCGTCCACCAGGCGGTCGTAGAAGTCGAGGCCGCCGGGGGACTGTACGCGTGGCCAGGAGATCGAGAAGCGGTACGCTCCCACGCCAAGGTCGCGCAGGAGGGCCACGTCCTCGGGGTAGCGGTGGTAGTGGTCGCAGGCCACCGCGGCCGTCGAGCCGTCCTTCACCCGGCCCGGTTCGGCGGTGAAGGCGTCCCAGACGGAGGGCTCGCGTTCGTCCGCTGCGCCCTCGATCTGGTGGGCCGAGGTGGATACGCCCCAGAGGAAGTCGCTCGGGAACTGAGGTATCGGGTTCGTCCCGCCGCGCGCGTCAGTTGCCATGCACCGGATCATCCTTACCGCCGGTAACAGATGTCAACGGCCCGGCGTGAACTGGCGTTCGGCTTCGGGGGGCACCTCAGGGGAGGGGTGGGTCCGTGCATGGGCGCCTGCGGGTTCGTTGTGGCTGGTCGCGCCCACGCGGCGGAGCCGCATATGTCACAGCCCCGCGCCCCTTCCGGGGCGCTCCCCTGAACCCTTGCTTTCTACGCTCCCTCTTTCAGCACCCTTGAAATCAGCTTTCGTTGCTCCTCCGTCAGTCGGGGATCCGAGCAGTACACCGTCTTTCCGTCGACGGTGAGCTGGTAGCTGAAGCCGTCCGGGACGCCGATCGGGGGTGTCTGGCGAGCGGCGGCGACGGCCTGCTTGGCCAGGTCGTGCCACTCCTGGGCATCGGCCCGTCCCGCCGTCTCCACCGAGGCGTGACGGTCGATGCCCGCGAATCCACCCGTGCGCTTCACCTGGATACGCATGGTTCCTGTCTAGTACGAAAGCGTCCGCCGGGCCACTCCTGGGCCGCGGCCTCACGCCCCGCGCTCAGGCCGTGGGCACCCCGACCCGCTCCCACGCCTTCGTGACGGCCTGGAGTTCCTCGCCCTCGCCGTACGCGGTGCGGGCCTGTGCGATGGTCAGGGTCGCGAAGTCGGAGAAGTTCGCCTTCGAGTCGAGCTCGCCGCCGGTCAGCACGTCGTACCAGATCTGTCCCGCACGCTCCCAGGCGTTGCCGCCGAGGGTGGTCGCGGCGAGGTAGAAGGCGTGGTTGGGGATGCCGGAGTTGATGTGGACGCCGCCGTTGTCGCGGCCCGTCTGCACGTAGTCGTCCATCGTCGCGGGCTGCGGGTCCTTGCCGAGGACGTCGTCGTCGTACGCCGTGCCCGGCTCCTTCATGGAGCGCAGCGCCTTGCCGGTGACGCGCGGAGCGAGCAGGCCCGCGCCGATCAGCCAGTCGGCCTCGGCGGCGGTCTGGCCGAGGGTGTACTGCTTGATCAGCGAGCCGAAGACGTCCGACATCGATTCGTTCAGGGCGCCTGGCTGGCCGAAGTATGTGAGGTTCGCGGTGTACTGCGTGACGCCGTGGGCGAGTTCATGGCCGATGACGTCGACGGGGATCGTGAAGTCGAGGAAGATCTCGCCGTCACCGTCGCCGAAGACCATCTGCTCGCCGTTCCAGAAGGCGTTGTTGTACTCCTCGCCGAAGTGCACGGTTGCGCTCAGCGGCAGGCCCTCGCCGTTGATCGAGTTCCGCTCGTACGCCTTCAGGAACAGGTCGAAGGTCGCGCCCAGGCCGGCGTACGCGCGGTTGACCGTGGCGTCCTTGCCGGGCTTGTCGCCCTCGCCGCGGACCTTTTTGCCGGGGAGGTCCTGCTTGTGTTTGGCGTCGTAGATGGTGCGGTCCGGCCGGCCGGCAGCGCCCTTGGGGGCGGCGACGGCCGGAGCGCCGAGGACCGTGGTCAGGCGGCGGTGGGTGCGCTCCAGGGCGTCGCGCTCCAGAGTGCGGCGTGCGGGGCCCGCGAGGGCGGGGTCCTCGGACCGGGCCAGGGTGTCCAGGACGTGGGGCGGCACGATGGTGCAGAAGGTGGGCTCGAAGCCGGGGTTCGCGGTCATGACCGCACCTTCGCACTGGGTTATTTGTCTGTCACCAGGCGCAACCATGATTGGTGAAATGTGGGGATTGGGGCGCCGTGGGGATTACCTGCTGTGTTATGGCTGCGGGTCCGTCGTGGCTTGCGCGCCCACGCGGCGGAGCCGCATATGTCACAGCCCCGCACCCCTGAAGCGGCGGTTTCAGTGGCCCCTTGTGACCTTGTGCACCTTTTATGCCGGAATCCTCCATGGTCCCGCATACTGATACGAACCCTCGCTCGAAGCCAAGCTCCGCTAGCATGCCGAACATCATGCGTTTCGGGCTGCTTCTCCTTAGCTGCCGCGGCGAGGGCCTGTAGTCGAGGCCGACCCCCTCCCCGCGGAGTCTGGCGTTGCGCCGTCGGCCGTCCTTCCGGACACCTTCCAGGAGCCCACGCATTATGGCGAACAGCCAGAACCGCCCGAACCGCCAGCAGCCCACCTCCATGCCGATCCACAAGTACCGGCCGTACGACCAGGTCGACATCTCCGACCGCACATGGCCGGACAACCGGATCACCGTCGCCCCCCGCTGGCTCTCCACGGACCTGCGCGACGGCAACCAGGCCCTGATCGACCCCATGTCGCCCGCCCGCAAGCGCGAGATGTTCGATCTGCTGGTGAAGATGGGCTACAAGGAGATCGAGGTCGGGTTCCCCGCCTCCGGGCAGACCGACTTCGACTTCGTGCGGTCGATCATCGAGGAAGAGGGCGCGATCCCCGATGACGTCACGATCTCCGTACTGACCCAGGCCCGCGAAGACCTGATCGAGCGGACCGTCGAGTCGCTGGTCGGCGCCAAGCGCGCCACCGTGCACCTGTACAACGCCACGGCGCCCGTGTTCCGCCGGGTCGTCTTCCGCGGCTCGAAGGACCAGATCAAGCAGATCGCGGTCGACGGTACGCGGCTGGTCATGGAGTACGCCGAGAAGCTGCTGGACGAGCGGACGACCTTCGGCTACCAGTACAGCCCCGAGATCTTCACTGACACCGAGCTGGACTTCGCCCTGGAAGTCTGCGAGGCCGTCATGGACGTCTGGCAGCCCGGCCCGGATCGTGAGATCATCCTCAACCTGCCCGCCACCGTGGAGCGTTCGACCCCCTCCACGCACGCGGACCGCTTCGAGTGGATGTCGCGCAACCTGTCGCGCCGCGAGTACGTCTGTCTGTCCGTCCACCCGCACAACGACCGCGGTACGGCGGTCGCGGCGGCCGAACTGGCACTGATGGCCGGCGCCGACCGCATCGAGGGCTGCCTGTTCGGGCAGGGCGAGCGCACCGGCAACGTCGACCTGGTCACCCTGGGCATGAACCTGTTCTCGCAGGGCGTCGACCCGCAGATCGACTTCTCGAACATCGACGAGGTCCGCCGCACCGCCGAGTACTGCAACCAGATGGAGGTCCACGCCCGCCACCCGTACGTCGGCGACCTCGTCTACACCTCCTTCTCCGGCTCCCACCAGGACGCCATCAAGAAGGGCTTCGACGCCATGGAGGCGTCCGCGAAGGAGCAGGGCAAGACGGTCGACGACATCGAGTGGGCGGTTCCGTACCTGCCCATCGACCCCAAGGACGTCGGCCGCTCGTACGAGGCGGTCATCCGCGTCAACTCGCAGTCCGGCAAGGGCGGAATCGCGTACGTCCTGAAGAACGACCACAAGCTGGACCTGCCGCGCCGGATGCAGATCGAGTTCTCGAAGATCATCCAGGCGAAGACGGACGCCGAGGGCGGCGAGGTCACCCCGAAGGACATCTGGGCGACCTTCCAGGACGAGTACCTGCCGAACCCCCAGAACGCCTGGGGCCGCATCCAGCTGAAGAACGGCCAGTCCACCACCGACAAGGACGGTGTGGACACGCTGACCGTCGAGGCCGAGGTGGACGGCACCGAGACCACCCTGGTGGGTACGGGCAACGGCCCGATCTCCGCGTTCTTCCACGCGCTGCAGGGCATCGGCGTCGACGCCCGGCTGCTGGACTACCAAGAACACACGATGAGCGAGGGTGCCTCCGCGCAGGCCGCCTCGTACATCGAGGTCGCGATCGGCGACAAGGTGCTGTGGGGGATCGGCATCGACGCGAATACGACACGCGCCTCGCTGAAGGCGGTCGTCTCCGCGGTCAACCGCGCGACGCGATAAGCCCGTTCACCTGCTTTTCTCCGGCCCCGTCCGCCACCTCGGCGGGCGGGGTCGCGGCGCGATAACCGGCCATGTCGCCGAGTGACCTCGTACGGGGTACTGACTCCACGTCGACGATGTGGCTAACATCACGCCAGCGCGGCGATGGTGCCGCGGGGTCAGGGAGGTGCGACGTGCTGCCAGGATGGGGACGAAACGGCCGGTTTGTCCGCGCTCGCGCGCTCGGCGTTTCCCGCGTCCTGGGGACCCGTACCGCGTGGACCACGGTCGGTGACGGCGAGTTCTTCTGCCCCGGCTGCGGAGGCGACCGCAACTACCAGCGCCTCGCAGGCCGCCGCCGCTTCACCCTGCTCGGCATGCCGGTCCTGCCGCGCGGCGCCACCGGACCCGTCGTGGAGTGCGCCGCCTGCCGCCACCACTTCGGCGCGGACGTCCTCGACCACCCCACCACCACCCGCTTCTCCGCCATGCTGCGCGACGCCGTCCACACCGTCGCGCTCGCGATCCTGGCCGCGGGCGGCACCTGCTCCCGTACGTCCCTGGAGACAGCCGCCGACGCCGTACGCGCGGCCGGCTTCGAGGACTGCACCGAGGACCAGCTCGCCGCGCTCGTCGAAGCCCTCGCCGCCGACACCGGCCGCGTCCACGGCGAGCCCTGCGGACCGGGCCTGGCCATAGAGCTCCACGAGGCGCTGGACCCGCTGGCCCCGCACCTTGCCCCCGCCGGCCGCGAGTCGATCCTCCTCCAGGGCGCCCGCATCGCCCTCGCCGACGGCCCGTACACCCCCGCCGAGCGTGATGCTCTCGCGACCGTGGGCGGGGCGCTGACGATCTGCTCGGACGATGTGACGAGGCTGCTGGCTGCGGCGCGTACGCCGTCGTAAGGGGCAAGACCGTGCGGGGCGGGCGCAAGGCAGGCGGCACGGACGCCCTCGTACGCCGACGGCGCTACTCCCCGGGGAGTAATCCGCCCCCTCAGTCACCCCCGGCAGTACCCACGAAGTCGCCCTGACGCGCGACGATTCCGGCCCTTCCCGCCGGGAGTCTGGTGGATGTCCAGACACCCGTCCAAGGGAGGGGGACCCCGCCATGGGGCCCGGAAAGACAACCACGCGTATGCGGCGACGAGCCGTGCCCTGGGTGCTGCTCGGGCTCTGGGTGGCCGTGCTCGCCTTGACCTCGCCGTTCGCGTCCAAGCTGTCCGATGTGCAGCAGGACCGAGCCGTCGACTATCTGCCGGCGAGCGCGGACTCCACCCAAGTCGCCAAGATCCAGGAGCAGTTGCCCGGCGGCGAGACCACCGAGCTGGTGCTCGTCTACCACCGGGACGGCGGGCTGACCACCACCGACCGCGAGACGGCGGCCCAGCAGGTCGAGGAGATCGCGGGCGCGGGCCGGCTGACCGCGACGCCCAAGGGGGTGCCGTCCGAGGACGGGACCACCTTGATGTACCCCGTCGCCAGCAACGAGCCGGGCATCGACGAGAAACTCCGGGACGAGTTCGTCAACGACGTACGCGATGTCGCCCAGGGGGATGGCGGGCTGAGCGTCGAGGTGGGCGGCCCGGGGGCGCTGGCCACCGACGCGGGCGAGGTGTATGACTCGCTCGACGGGCCGCTGCTCTACACCACCGTCGGCGTGGTCGCGATCCTGCTGATCCTCATCTACCGCAGCCCGCTGCTGTGGCTCGTTCCGCTCGCCGTCGCGGGCGTCGCCAACTACCTCTCGATGGGCGTCGCGTACGGCCTCAACTCGGCGTTCGGCACGACCATCTCCGGCCAGAGCGCGGGCATCATGACGATCCTCGTGTTCGGCGCGGGCACGGACTACGCGCTGTTGCTGATCGCCCGCTACCGGGAGGAACTGCGGCGCATCGAGCGGCCGTACGACGCCATGCGGGCCGCTCTGCGCGGCTGCGGCCCTGCCGTTCTCGCCTCGTCCGGCACGGTCGCCGCCGGACTGCTGTGCCTGCTCGCCGCCGACCTCAACAGCAGCCGCGGTATGGGGCCGCTGGGAACCGTCGGCGTCCTGTGCGCGCTCCTCGCCATGCTGACGCTGCTGCCCGCGCTCCTCGTGCTGCTGGGCCGCCGGGTGTTCTGGCCGCTGGTGCCCGCGTTCGGGAGCCGGCCGAAGGAGCGCAGGTCGCTGTTCACCGCCATGGGCAGCTCCGCGGGGCGTCGGCCGCTGGCCGTGCTCGCGGGCGGTGTGGTCCTGCTCGGCGCGCTCGCGACGGGCATGCTGAACCTGCCCGGAGCGGTCAAGCAGGAGGACTCCTTCGTCGACAAGCCGGAAGCGGTCGTCGCGATGGAGACGCTCGCCGCCGCCTACCCCGAGCGGAGCAGCCAGCCGATCAATGTGATCACGCCCAGCGGCCAGGTCGACGACACCCTCGCCAAGGTGCGTGAGCATGACGGCGTCGCAAGCGCCGAGCGGGGACGCAGCGGGGACGGCTGGACGGAGATCTCCGTGATCGCCAAGGACCCGCCCCAGTCGGCGGGCGAGACCGCGACGATCGAGTCCCTGCGCTCGGAGCTCGACGGGTCCTACCTCGGCGGTCCGAGCGCCGAACAGATCGACCTCAAGGACACCAGCGCCAGCGACACCAAAGTCGTCGTGCCGCTCGTCCTCGGCTCCGTGCTGCTGATCCTGATCGCGTTGCTGCGCAGCCTGGTCGCCCCGCTGCTGCTGGTGGCGGCCGTGGTCGCCGTGTGGGGTGCGGCGCTCGGCATCGGCGGACTGGTCTTCGGCCCGGTCTTCGGCTTCGAGGGAACCGATCCCGGACTCGGACTGCTCTCCTTCGTGTTCCTGGTCGCCCTCGGCGTCGACTACGGCATCTTCCTCATGCACCGGATGCGCGAGGAATCCCTGTCCGGCAAGGAACCCGTGGCCGCCGCGCTCACCGCGCTGCGGACGACGGGGGGCGTCATCGCCTCCGCGGGCCTCGTCCTCGCCGCGACCTTCGCCGTGCTGCTGAACATGGGCCTGCTGCAGCTGGTCGAGCTGGGCTTCGTGATCTCGGTCGGAGTGCTGCTGGACACCTTCCTCGTACGGACGTACCTGGTGACCAGCGCAAGCGTCGCCCTGCGGCGGAAGATGTGGTGGCCGGGCCGCCTGTCCCGCGAACCGGAGCCGGATCCTGACGCACAGGAGCCGCCGCGACAGCAGGAGCCTGTCGCAGTTCCGTAGACACCGCGGGCGTCCCTCCCACTGCCGGAGGGACGCCCGCCTGACGGAAGATGGAGCAGTGCCGCGTCCCCAATCCCTCATCGAGCGGGCCCTGACCGCCGTCAACCACCCTCCGGCGGTCCCCTCCCTGCGCAACGACGCGCACCTCGCCGCCGCGGTGGCCGCCCTCACCACGGTCATGGCCCTCTTCATCAAGGACGGGCGCCAGCCCGACCTCCTCGCGTGGCTGCTGCTGCTGGGCGCGAACGTCCCGCTGATCTGGCGCCGGCGCCACCCCATGACCGTGATGCTGGCCATGGTGGCCTGCGTCGTCCCGTACCACGCGCTCGACTACACCCACAGCGCCCCCGTCCCGGCGACCCTGCTCGCGCTCTACACCGTCGCCGTCGCCGGCAGCGCCCGCCGCACCCTGCTCATCGGGACCGTCCTCATCGGCACGACCCTCACCGTCAACGCGGTCACCAATCCGGACGGACTCGCCGAGATCATCCGCATCACCGGCTGGCTCATCTCCGTACTGCTCCTCGGCGGCTACATCCGCGTCCACCGCCAGTACCTCGCCTCCGCCCTGGAACGTGCCGAACGCGCCGAACGCACCCGCGAGGAGGAGGCCCGCCGCCGGGTCGCCGAGGAGCGGCTGCGCATCGCCCGCGACCTGCACGATCTGCTCGCCCACAGCATCACGCTCATCGGCGTGCAGACCTCTGTCGCCGCCCACGTACTGGCCGCCGACCCGGACCGCCTCGACCGCGAGGCCGTCGCGAAGTCGTTCGACGACATCGCCGACACCTGCCGCACCGCCCGCGGCGAACTCCGCACCACCCTCGAGGTGCTGCGCGCCGCCGAGCACGGCGACGGCCGTGGACCGCTGCCCGGCCTCGACGGCATCGCCCACCTGGCGGAGACCGCCCGCACCGCCGGGGCACGGGTCGAGTTGACCGTTCGGGCCGGCCACGCGCCGCCCGCCGTGGGCGCCGCCGCGTACCGCATCGTGCAGGAGGCGCTGACCAACTCGGTACGGCACGGGGGACCGGGGCTTTCGATCCAGGTGCACGTGTACGAGAAGGACGGCGCCCTGCACGTCTCGGTCGCCGACGACGGTACGGGGCCGTGCTCCACGGACACCCCCGGGTTCGGTCTCGTCGGGATGCGGGAGCGGGCGCGGAGTGTGGGCGGCACACTGGACGCCGGGCCGGGGGCCGCCGGGGGGTTCGAGGTGAGTGCCGTACTGCCTGAGCTGCCTGTACTGTCCGCGCCGCCCTCGTCACCCGCGCCGCCCTCCTCACCCGCACCGCCCCCGCCATCCATGCGTCCAGAAGAGGCCCGATGACCCTGATCCGTGTTCTGCTCGCCGACGATCAGACCCTCGTACGGTCCGCCTTCGCGATGCTCGTCGAGTCGGCCGGGGACATGGAAGTCGTGGGGCAGGCGGGTACCGGGCGGGAGGCTGTGGAGCTGGCCCGGTCGGAGCGGGCGGACCTCGTGGTGATGGACATCCGCATGCCCGACCTCGACGGGATCGAGGCGACCCGGCTCATCGCCGCCGACGAAGATCTTGCCGGAGTCAAGGTCCTCGTCCTGACGACGTACGACACCGACGAGCACATCGTCGAGGCGCTGCGGGCCGGAGCGTCCGGCTTTCTGGTGAAGGACACCAAGCCTGCCGAACTCCTCGACGCGATCCGTACGGTGGCCGCGGGCGAGTCGCTTCTGTCGCCCGGGCCGACCTCGCGCCTGATCGCTCGTTTCCTGCGCGCGCCGCACGCCATGGCTCCCGCGGCGGGCGGTCCCGAGGAACTCTCCGAGCGGGAGCGGCAGGTGCTGACCCTTGTCGCGCGCGGGCTCAACAACACGGAGATCGCTGAGGCGTTGGGGCTCAGTCCGCTCACGGCGAAGACACATGTCAGCCGGATCATGGGGAAGCTGGGGGCGCGGGATCGGGCGCAGCTGGTGATGGTGGCGTACGAGTCGGGGCTTGTGATACCGGGCGACGCGTAAGAGACCCCTCAACTCCTGGTCACTGCACGGGTATTGCCGTGTCTCTTGGTGCGCATTAGGTTCACCCGCGACATCCCACGTCCCATGTCCGTGCTCACTCCTGCCCAGCTCCCCCCCCGGAGGATCTGTGACCGTCCCGAGCCGCCTGATCGCCCTCGCCGCCGTCGCCGGGCTCACCGCCGGCCTCGCGTCCACCGGTACCGCGTTCGCCGCGGGGCAGCCATCGAGGGGGTGCACCTCCTCCGTCCCGTTCACGGCAGGTCAGAACGGCTACGACACGTATCGGATCCCTGCCACCATCAGGACCCGAACCGGCGCCGTGCTCGCCTTCGCCGAGGGGAGACGCAACGGCGCCGGGGACACCGGCAACATCGACGTCGTCCTCAGACGGTCCGGCGACGGCGGCTGCACATGGGGGCGCCTCTCCGTCATCACGGCCGGGCAGGGCGACACGCGCGGCAACCCAGCGCCGGTCGTCGATCCCGCCACCGGGAAGGTCGTCCTCCTCACGTCCTACAACGACGGTGCCGTGACCGAGGCGCAGATCATGCGCGGTGAGGTGACGCCCGAACAGAGCCGGCGTGTCTTCGTCCAGACGAGCCGGGACGACGGCCGGCGCTTCAGCGCACCACGTGACATCACGGACTCGGTGAAGCTGCCGAGTTGGCGGTGGTATGCCACCGGACCGGGCCACGCGGTAGCCCTCACCCGTGGCCCGCACGCCGGACGCCTCGTCATGCCCGCCAACCACTCCGCCGCCCCGCCCGCCGGTTCCACCGACACCGGCCAGGAGACCAAGTACTACGGCGCCCACGCCCTCTACAGCGACGACGGCGGCGTCACCTGGCGGCTGGGCTTCATCGACGACTCGTACGACGGCCTCGACAACTCCAACGAGAGCATCGCCGCCCAACTGCCGGACGGGCGACTGTATTTCAGCTCCCGCGATCAGCACGGCACGAGTGCCGGCAACCGTCTCGACTCCTACTCCTCCGACGGCGGCGTCACGCTGGACCGCCCATACACGGTCCAGCCCACCCTCAACGACGTCCCCGTGGTCCAGTGCAGCGTGCTCCAACTACAGGGCGCGGGTGGGGCTCTCCTCTTCTCAGGCCCTTCCGTCCCGACCGCCCGCCAATCGATGGCGATCTGGCGCAGCGCGGACGCGGGGCGCACGTTCACGAAAGCGCTGACGCTTTCCACGCAACCGGCGGCGTATTCGGACCTGGTTCAGCTGGGTGGGGACAAGGTGGGGGTTTTGTACGAGAGGGGGGTGGCGGGGCCGTACGAGGCGATCGAGTTCAGGCGGTTTGCTTTCCCCGGCTAATGGTGCGCGCCCCGTCAGGGGCGCGGGGCTGTGACATATGCGGCTCCGCCGCGGGGCGCGCGACCAGTCACGACGGCCCCGCAGCCAGGTAGGCAACCTCTCCAGGGGGCTGGTGGGCGGACCCCAGCCGGGGGTCCAGGGGCGGAGCCTCATGGCTTCGGGAAGGGGTGGGCTTGGGGAAGAAAAACCCCCTACAGCAACCCCGCCGCGGCCAAAAACTTCCCCACCCGCTCAACCTCCCCCGCCGACAACCCAACCTGCGGCTCCGCCGTGACCGGACACGCAATAACCCCCCGCAGACAGAGCGCCGCCTTAAAGGCGCCGAGCCCCGCCGCCGAACCCCCCATCCGCGCAGAGTCCCCCACCCGCACCATTCCGAACAACGCGCACAACCGCTCCTGTTCGGCCCGGGCCCGCTCCCAGTCGCCCTCCCGACAGAGCCGATAGAGCCGTACGTACCCGTGCGGATCCACATTCCCCAGCCCAGGAACGGCCCCATCCGCTCCCATCGCCAAAGCCGTGTCGACCACCAGCTCCGACCCGGTCAGCACACTGAACCCGGCCACAGCGGGATCCATACGCGCGCCCATCACAACGGCCCGAAACCCACCCTCGTCCCCGCTGGAGTCCTTCAAACCGGCCAACACCCCGTCAGCGGCCAGCTCCAGCACCAACTCCGCACTCAGCTTGGTGTGGACGGACACCGGAAGGTCGTACGCGAAGACCGGCACCGAAGACCGCGATGCGATGAGGCGGTAGTGGCGGGAGATCTCCGCCGGATGTGTCCGCGTGTAGAACGGCGCCGTGACGACCACCGCATCGGCACCCGCCTCCGTGACGTACCGGACATGATCGAGAACCCGAGGAGTCGTCATGTCGATGGCGCCCGCGAGAATGGGCAGTTGACCACCCACGTGGGCGACGACCGTCTGGACGACAAGACGACGATGACGGTCGGTCAGGTACGCGGCTTCGGACGAAGAGCCGAGGACGAAGAGCCCGTGCACCCCGCCCTCCACCAGATGATCGACAAGCTTGAGGAGCGAGGGTACGTCCACCTCGCGGTCCGGTGTCAGGGGCGTGCAGACGGGCGGAACGACACCGGTCAGCGGGGCGGAAAGGGTCATCAAGGGCTCCCTGTACTGCTGCTCTACGACTTCTCGACGGGGACATCGGCCATGGCGGTGGCCTCCGGAACCGCGGTGACGGCCTGCGCCACCAGCTCACGTGTCGACTGCTCCTCCTCCACAGGATGATGGCAGCGGAAGCGATGCCCGGGACGCGACGCGTCCGCGAAGCCGGGCATGACCTCGGCGCACCGGGAGTCGGCCTTCCAGCAGCGCGTACGGAAGGGGCAGCCGCTGGGGGGACGGGTCGCCGACGGGACGGGGCCCACCAGCGGTATCGGGTCGATCGGGTCCAGCAGACCGGGGGTCGCGGAGAACAGCGCGCGGGTGTACGGGTGCCGGGCCCGGTCCGTCACCTCGTCGGCGGGGGACTCCTCGACGATCCGCCCCAGATACATCGTGATGACGCGGTCGCTCATCCGCCGCACGGTCTGGATGTCGTGCGAGACGAAGACGAGGGCGAGTCCGAGGCGTTCCTTCAGGTCCAGGAGCAGGTTGAGGATCTGGGCGCGGACCGACACGTCCAGCGCGCTGGTCGGTTCGTCCGCCACGACCAGGTCCGGTTCGAGCGCCAACGCCCGTGCGATCGCCACGCGTTGACGCTGGCCGCCGGAGAGCTGTCCGGGGAGTCCTTCGGCCAGTACGCGCGGGAGTCCGACCAGGGACATCAGCTCCCGTACCCGTTCCTCCCGTTGCCCGCCCGTGCCCCGCCTGTGCACATCGAGCGGGTCGCGCAGGATCTGCCGTACCGTCAGGCGGCGGTTCAGGGCGGTCGACGGGTCCTGGAAGATCATGCCGGTGTGGGCGCCGACCGTGGCCCGCCGCTCGGCCGGCTTCATCGTCCACAGGTCACGGCCACGGAAGGACACCGTCCCGGACGTCGGCTTCTGCACGCCCACCAGGACCTTGGCGAGCGTCGACTTGCCGCAGCCGGACTCGCCGACGACGCCCACCGTCTCGCCGGGCGCGATGGCGAGGTCGGCGCCGGTGAGGGCGTACACGCGATCGCGCGAGAAGAGGCCGCCGGTGCGCGCCTTGTGGACGACGTGGGTGTCGGACAGGGTGATGACGGGGCCCGCTTCAGGGTCCTGCGTCGCCTCACCGTCCCGCTTCACGGCCTCGCTCAATTCACGGCCTCGCTTTCCGTCGGCTCGGTCGTCGCCCCAGTGGTCGTGGGCAGGGCGAGCGCCGGGTGGTGGCAGGCGACCTCGTGGTGTCGGTGCGGGCCGGTCAGCCGGGGTGCGGTCGTACGGCAGACTTCGGTGGCCATCGGGCAGCGGTCGGCGAACCGGCAGCCCGCCGGGAAGTCGGCGGGGGAGGGGACGACGCCCTTGATCTGCGTCATCCGTTCCGCCGCGCCCTCCAGGGAGAGGACGCTGCCCAGCAGCCCGCGCGTGTAGTGGTGTGACGGGGACTCCACGAGTTCCGCGGTGACGCCGGACTCCACGATCTGGCCGCCGTACATCACCACGACCCGGTCGGTGACGTCCGCGATGAGCGCGAGGTCGTGGGAGACGAGGATCAACGCGAAGTCCAGCTCTTCGCGCAGCCGCAGCAGCAGTTCGATGATCTGCGCCTGGACCGTGACGTCCAGCGCCGTGGTCGGCTCGTCGGCGACGATCAGCTTCGGCTGGCGGGAGAGAGCCATGGCGATCAGTACGCGCTGGCGCTGGCCGCCGGACAGTTCGTGCGGGTAGCTGCGCAGAGTGCGTTCCGGGTCGAGGCCGACCAGTTCCAGGAGTTCGGCGCCCGTGCGCTTGCCGCCGCGCCGTATCACCTGCCCCAGCTGGGCGCGGATCGTCATCGCCGGGTTCAGGGACGACAGGGCGTCCTGGTAGATCATCGCCATGTCGTGGCCGAGGAGCTTGCGCCGTACGCGCATCGGCTCGCCCACCAACTGCCGTTGGTTGAACCGCACATGGCCGCGTACCCGGGCTCCCTTCGGCTCAAGGCCCATCACCGCGAGTGCGGTCAGCGACTTGCCGCAGCCCGACTCGCCGACCAGGCCGAGCACTTCACCGGGCTGTACGTCGAAACTGATGCCGTCGACGATGTCCACACCCCCGTGGCGGGCATCGAAGCCGATGGCCAGGTTCTCGACGGCGAGCACCGGCTGCCCCTCGCGCAGCGGCCGGGCCCGGGAACGCAGCCGCTGGGCCGCCTCCGTAAGCCCCGGCAGTTCGAGGACCTTGCCGCTGCCCGGCTCGGCGGTCTCCAGACGGTCCTTCTCCACGGACGTACGCGCCGCCTCGACGTCCCGCGCGGTGGGCGCTGCCCATGCGTCCGACACGCCCTCGGAGAGGATGTTCAGCGACAGCACCGTGATCAGCATCAGCAGCCCGGGGAACACGGTCGCCCACCAGCCGCCGGTCAGCACCATGTTCTTGCCGTCCGCGATGACACTGCCCCAGGACGGGTCCGGGGGCCGTACGCCCGCGCCGATGAACGACAGCGAGGCCTCGAAGACGATGGCCTCGGCGACCTGCACGGTGCAGAACACCAGCACCGGGGCAGCGCAGTTGATGGCGACATGCTTCAGCACGATGTGCGAGGTACGTGCTCCTATGACGCGTTCCGCGGTCACGTAGTCCTCGCCGTACTGGTCCATCACATTGGCCCGTACGACCCGTGCGATGGGCGGTGTGTAGAGGAACGCGATCGCGCCGATGAGGACGGGGATGCTGCCGCCGAACACCGCGATGAGCACGGCCGCGAGCGCGATGCCCGGGAACGCCATGACGACGTCCAGGCAGCGCATCACCGTCTCGTCGACCGCCTTGCGCGAGGTCGCCGCGATCGCGCCGAGGACCGCGCCCACGACGAGCGCGAGCCCGGTCGCGCCGAGACCGATCGCCAGCGACCAACGGGCCCCGTACATCAGCCTGCTGAGGATGTCGCGGCCCAGGCTGTCCTGGCCCATCCAGTGCTCACCGGAGGGCGCGCCCTCGCCGTGACCGTTGTCGATCATGGTCGCCTGGTCGAGCGGGTCGTGCGGGGCGATCAGCGGTGCGAGCAGGGCCGTCAGGACGACGATCCCGATGACGACGACCGCGACCCGCGACATCACAGGGAGGCGGCTGAATCCCCGCAGCCGGATGCCGGGCCGGGAGAGGGCCTCGGTCATCCGCTTTCGAGACGGCGGCATCATGCTTCGGCACCCCTCAGACGCGGGTTGACCAGCAGATAGAGGATGTCGATGACGAGGTTCACGATCACGAACCCGAATGCGGTCGTCAGGACGACACCCTGCACGACGGCCGGGTCACCGTTCTTCACGGCGTCGATCATCAACTTCCCCATCCCCGGCAGCGAGAAGATCGTCTCGATGACGACGGCACCGCCGAGCAGATAGCCGACCTGGAGTCCGAGCACGGTCATCGGGTTGATCAGCGCGTTGCGCAGTACGTTCCGGCCGACCACGACCACCGGTGGCAGACCGCTGCCGACGGCCGTTCGTACGTAGTCCTTGTCCAGCTCCTCGACCACGGCGGTCCGTACGATCCGGGTGAGCTTCGCGGCGACCGGCAGCGACAGAGCGAACGCCGGCAGCGTCATCGTCTTCAGCCAGCCGCTGAACGAGTCGGCCGGGTTGACGTATCCGCTGGTCGGGAACCAGCCCAGATCCACCGCCAGGTACTGGATCATCAGCAGCGCCAGCCAGAAGCCGGGCGCCGCGACACCGGTCAGCGAGACGACCCGGATCAGCTGGTCGGGCAGCCGGTCCCGGTAGATCGCGGCTGTGACCCCGCCGAGCAGCGCCAGCACCACCGCGATGCCGAGCCCCAGGAACGTCAGCTGCATGGTGAGCGGCAGCGCGGTGGTGACCTGGTCGACGACCGGAGCCCTGGTCAGCGCGCTGACGCCCATGTCTCCCCGAGCCAGGTCCGCGACAAAGCCCACGTAACGCACCGGGAGCGGGTCGAGCAGCCCGTTGCGCTCCCGGAAGTCGTGCAGTTGCTCCTCGGTGGGGTTGGCGCCCTGGAAATACGCGGACGCCGGATCGCTGTCCGAGAACCGCATCACGAGAAACACGAACAGGACGATGCCGAGTACGAGCGGGACGAGCAGGGCAATACGGCGGGCCAGAATCCTGACGATCGCGACCACGTACGGCTCTCCTTGCTATCGCGGCTACGCCCACTTGGCCTGGAGCAGGTTTATCCCCGGGTACGGTTGTGGCCGAATACCCGTCAATTCCTCCGCGTTCCAGGCGGTCATCAACTCGTTGTGGACGACCGGATAGATCACGGCGTTCTCCGCGACGATGTCGATGTACTCCTGCGTCATCTGCTTCTTCGTCTCGGCGTCGGGTTCCCGCGTGGCCTCGTCCATGCGCTTGAAGAGGTCCTTGGCCGCGGAGTTGTCCGTCCAGCGGGCGTACCGCATCCAGGTGTTCTCGGGCCCGTAGTTGTAATGCATGATCAGATCCGCGTCGAGACCGAACTGGTTCGGATTCGACGCGGCGGCGACCACCTGGAAATCCTTCTTCTGGTCGAGCTTGGTGAACAGCGCGGCGGTTTCCTGCGGCTGGAGGGTCGTCTTGACACCGATGGCGTCCCACGAGGCCTTGATGGTCGGCAGACAGTCCACGATCCAACTCACGTTGACCGCCATGAGGTTGACCGTCAGCCCGCTGACTCCGGCCTCCCGCAGGAGTTCCCGGGCCTTGTCCCGGTCGTACGTGTAGACCGTCTTGGCCTTCCGATAGCTCGGATTGCCCTCGTTGAGGAACGAGCTCGCCGGCTTCCCGTGGCCGCGCAGCGCGGCCTGGATCATCTTCTCCGTGTCGATCGCGTAATGCAGCGCCTGCCGCACCCGCACGTCGTCGAACGGCTTGTGAGCGGTGTTGAAGAGCAGGAACAGGTGATTCATTCCCGCCCCGCCCTCGACCTTCATGCCGCCCTTCTCCAGCTGGGAGATATTGGCGTACGGAATGTTGTCGGAGATCTGTGCGCCCGCGCTCGAACCGGAGATCTTGGCGACGCGCGGCGCTGCGTCCACGATCGACAGCCAGTTCATCTTCTTGAACGTGGCTTTCCGTGGCCCGTTGTAGTCGGCGAAGGCCTCGAACGACGTGTTGGACTTCGGATTGTGTGCGGTCTGCCGGTACGGCCCCGAACCGACCGCCTTCCCCGCCGTCGCCTCGTCCAGCGCGCCCGCCTTGGAGAAGACGTGCTTCGGCATGATCTTCGCGAGTGTCATCCGCTGGACCCCGTCCGGGAACGGGAACTTGAGCACCAGCTCCACCGACTTCTCGTCGACCTTCCGTACCTCCTTCAGCCAGGAGCCGAAGAAGTTCTTGGCGAGCGTCGTCGTCTTGGGATCCAGGACGCGGTCGAAGGTGAAGATCACGTCGTCGGCGGTGACGGGCTGCCCGTCGTGCCACTTCGCGCCCTCCCGCAGCGTGAACCTCCAGGTGGTCGCCTGGAGATCGGCCGGGATCTCGGTCGCGAGGGCCGCGTACGGCTCACGGCTGATCGGATCGGTGTCCAGCAGCCCTTCGTAGATGTGGTGGTTGGCGGCCATCGAGAACGCCGACGCCGTGATCAACGGGTCCCAGCTCTGGTCGTTGCCGTAGCCGATCACCGCCGTGAGCGTCCGGTCGGCGCCCTCGCCCCCGCCGCCCGTCTCGTTCGTGGACTGAGGCCCCGACGAGCAGGCGGACAGCGTCGAGCTGATCGCTGCCGCCGCGCCCAGCGCGCCGGAGTACTTCAGGAACGACCGGCGGTGCAGCGCCGGTGCGTGGGTCGCGTCGCGCACGGTTCCTCCAGCAAGCAGTGGGGAGATACGACGTCCTACGTCATAGGTGCAGCGTGACCATAAGAGGGGGCGTGGGGGCGGTCAAGGGCTCGCGCACGAATGCCGTTTCTTCCAGAGGTGCGACCAATGTCGGTACCAGGGCACGGCAGTTGGGCCCTGATTCTGACGGGTCGTGGAGAGGAGTTTAGTCAGGAGGTGGGACGTGGGATGTCCGCCACGCGTACGATGCGGCGCATGTCTCAGGAGCCGATGTCGCAGGAGTCCGTGCCTCAGGAGCCCGCCCCTCACGAGTCCACAAACTCCTCCTTGCACTCCCTCCCCCGGGGGCAGTCCACCGGTACGCGCCGGGTCAGCAGCCAGATTCAGCGCGAGGTCATGCAACTGATCCTCGACCGCAGGCTCCGCGCCGGCGCGCCCCTGCCCACCGAGGCCGAACTCATGGGCGCCCTCGGCGTCAGCCGCAACTCCGTCCGCGAGGCCCTCAAAGCGCTCCAGGCCCTCGACATCGTGGAGATCAGACACGGCTACGGGACGTATGTCGGCCAGGCGTCACTGACTCCACTCGTCGACGGCCTGACCTTCCGCACGCTGGCCCAGCAGGGCGACGACGGCGGCGCCTTGGCGCTCGGGGACATACTCCAGGTCCGCGAGGTGCTGGAGGAGGGGCTGATACGACGGGTCGTGGGCGTGCTGTCGGACGCGGAGCTGGACCGGCTGGAGGGCGTGGTGACGCGGATGGAGGAAGCGGGGCGGGCGGGACTGCCGTTCCCCGAACTCGACCGCGAATTCCACGAGTTGATGTACGCATCCCTCGGCAACGCGCTGGTTCCCCAACTCCTCGGCGCCTTCTGGACCGTGTACCGGCGGATCGCCGGAGTACAGGGCTGGACGGACGATCCGACGCCCGACGTCACGGTGCGGCGGCACCGGGACATAGTCGTCGCCCTCAGGGCACGGGATGTCGAGGGTGCGCAGCGGGCGATGGCGGTACATTTCCGGGGGATCGAGGCACGGGCGGCTCAGGAGTCGAGGGGCGTTGGGTGAGCGGGATCGGGGACGTTGGCAACGGGGACTGGGAGGCTGAGGCGGCCGGTGTGCTGCGGCTGCCGTCAGGCCGGCTGGTACGGGGCCGGGGGCTGCGGCGCCCGCTCGCGCCGTCGGCGCCGACACCCACGTACGCCGTCTGCCTGCTGGGCAAGGAACCACCCCAAGTCCCCTGGGAAACCCGCTGGATCCGCTGGCCGGACTTCTGGCTGCCCCGTGACCGCGCGTACGCCCGCGAGGTGCTGACGGAGGCGTGGAACCGGGCGGCGGTCCCGGCCGAGCGGGTCGAGATCGCCTGCGGAGGTGGTCGCGGACGTACGGGTACGGCGCTTGCCTGCCTGGCGGTCCTGGACGGCGTACCGGCCGACGAGGCGGTGGACTTCGTACGCCGGAACTACGACCGGCATGCGGTGGAGACGCCGTGGCAGCGGAGGTATGTACGGGGTTTCGCGGAGCCGTCCCGGGTCAGGCGAGGCGCAGGGTGACCCAGGGCACGGTGTCGCCCGGCAGCACATACCGCTCGACCTCGACGAACCCGTGCTTCTGCGCGAACCGCAACCCGTCCTCGTTGGACGCGAGAACGACGGTCTCGATCACGCCGGCGCCGAACTCCCGCGCCCGCTCCAGCCCTCGCGCGTAGAGCTCCTCGCCGAAACCCTGCCTCCGGTGGGCGGGCAGCACCCGGGCGATGACGGTGACCTCCGGCGCGTCGTCGGCGGGCGGACGCACGGTCGAGCACCCCACGAGTACGTCCCCGAGATAGGCGACCTCCAGGTGATACAGCTCGGCCCGCTCCCGAGCCTCCTCGATCGACATCGCGGCCGGAGGAACGATCACGTTGTGCACGTGCTGCCAGTCCTGAAGCGCGGCACCACTGTCCACATCCGCTTGCTCAACACGAAGCTTGGTCACTGGGGGAGCCAATCGTGCGGGTGGGGGACCGTCAAATGAGTTTCCGGCTCCCCGGCTGAACAGGGGTCTCCGCTCAGGGGGCGGTCTCGCCCCGTACGAGCGGATGGCACACCGGCTGGAGGTCGCCGGGGAGTTCGTCCGGGCGGCACCAGCGGGCCTCCAGGATCTCGAAGGGGTCGATGCGCAGTTCGCCGCCCAGCAGTCGCGCTTCATAGGCCACTTCGAGACGGGTGCGGAAGCCGCTGTTCAGCAGGACGAGGCGGCCCGCCTCCACATCGAGGTTGGTCTCCTCCTTGATCTCGCGGACCACGGTCCGCCGGAAGTCCTCGCCCTTGTGCGCGAAGCCACTCGGCAGGCCCCACTGGCGTCCTGGCGGCCACATCCGGTGCCGTAACAGCAGCACCCGGCCTTCGTCGTCGCGCACGACACCGGTCACGCCGACCACGAACTTCGCGTTCAGGCACCACATCACACGGCTTTGCACCGGGCGCAGGGCGCGCCAAAGGCGGGAAGGAGTCGCCTCACGGGGCCTCCGAGGGGGTACGGGGTTGTCGCTCCCCGCGAACGGGTGGCGGTCGGGCGAGGCGTTCGCCCCTACGGACGGTACCCCGTCGGCGACGCGTGTTCGCGCCGCACTCGGTGATGCCCGGCACCGACGGCGGCCGGGCGGCAGGCTGATGCGTGCTGCCCGGCCGCCCTGTGTTCCACGGCCCGCTGGTGCGTTCTGAGAGGGCTCAGCCCTTCGCCTTTTCGGCCAGGAAAGCGCTCAGGCTGTCGAGAAGCATGGTGCTGCCCTGCTCGGACATGTCGCGTTCCTCGGCGGTGTCGCAAGTCTGGCTGAGCACGATCCGGGTGTGGTGGTCGTCCTGCCCGTCGAGTTCCAGGGACATGACTGTGGGCTCGGGCTTGCCGGGGACGTCCATGCCGATCACCAGACGGCGGTTTTCGGCGACCTCGACATAGCTGCCGGTCAGCGGGAACTGCCCGCCGTCGGGGGTGAGCATCGTGGCCTTCCACGCTCCGCCGGGCCGTACGTCCATCTCGACGGAGCCGGCAGCGGCGTAGGCCCACTGGGCGTACTGATCGGCGGTGGTCCATGCCTGCCACACCGTCGCCGCCGGGGCGTCCAGCGTTCGGGTCAGCGTGTAGGAGAAGCTGTTGGCTGCAGACGTCTGCTCGGTGCTCATGTTTCGTCTCCTTGTCTCGCCCTTGGTCGGGCTGTCGCAGAAGTAGACGCCCGAGGGCGCGGAAACTCATCGGCCCGTCGGGGGCTTCCTCGATCTGCGTCTGCGAGTCCGGAGTTCATACCTTGGTTGCCCTCTCATCGACCATCGGCGGACAGCCAACTTCCCTTTGGGCCAAGAGACTTACTGCATGGAGAAGGCCAAGCGGAATCAGGGGAATCAGGGGAACCAGGGGAACTCGGGCAGCAAAGGGAACACGGAGAACGCGGGGATCAGTCGCGCGCACTTCATGGCGGGAGCGGCTGTTGTCGGGGGTGCGGTGGCGGCCGGGGGGCTCGCGGCCCCCGCGTCGGCGTCGACCCGAGCGGCTGCGTCAGGGGCAACGGCAGTGGCGGCAGCGTCAACGGCAGTGGAAGCTCGGCGCGGGCTGACGCACAGGGGCGTCGTCTACACCGTGGGGAAAGGGGAGACGCCCGGTACCGCCTGGAGTGAGCGAAGGATGCGCGAGGACGTCGGCGTGATCGCGGACGAACTGCATGCCGACTCCGTCGAGGTCACCGGGGACGGCGTCGAGAGGCTCAACGCCACGGCGAGTGAGGTGGCCGAGCGCGGACTGCACGTGTGGTTGCAGCCGACGCTGGGCGACGTTCCGGAGAAGGAGATCCTCGATCACCTCGCCGAGAGCGGGCGGCACGGGGAGCGGCTGCGGCGGCAGGGCGCGCAGGTCACGCTCGCCGTCGGGTGTGAGTTCTGGCTGTTCGTGCCGGGCATCGTGCCGGGTGCCGACGTCTTCGAGCGGATCGACAACCTGGAGAAGGGGAACTTCGATCTCGCGAAGGTGCAGAACCGGCTGGCCAGGTTCACCGCGAAGGCGGCGGCCGTGGGCCGGTCCGTCTTCCGCGGCAAACTCAGCTACGCCGCCATGCAGGACGAGACGTTCGAGAACGTCGACTGGGGGCTGTTCGACATCGTAGGCATCGACTACTACTCGTACTTCCGCCAACGAGCCGACTATGTACGGGAGTTGCGTACGTTCCTGCGCTGGGGCAAGCCCCTGGCCATCACCGAGTTCGGCACCTGCACCTTCAAAGGTGCCCCTCAGTCGGGCGGCATGGGCTGGAACATCGTCGACTACACCAAGAACCCGCCGGAGATCAAAGGCAACCACGTCCGCAGCGAACGCACCCAGGCCGCGTATCTCACCGATCTGCTCGACGTCTTCGAGTCGATGAACCTGCACGCGGCGATGACCTTCGAGTTCGTCACCGCCGACGCCCCACACCGCCCCGACAAACCGCGCTACGACCTCGACATGGCGTCCTACGCCATCGTCAAGCCGATCAAGGACCGCCCCGACGACCCCGCCTCCGACTGGCACTGGGAACCCAAGCAGGCCTTCCACGCCGTCGCCCGCCACTACGGCCGGGCACGCTGCTGAAAGCAAACGCCCAGTTCAGGGACGCCGGGCCCGGAAGCGGAGGGCGCCCGACTCCGGGTGCCGCTGCACCGATACGTCGGTGAAGCCGGCCTTCGTCAGGCGGTCCGGGAGGCCGGTCGGCTCCAGCGTGTTCATCGTGTCGCGGAAGTGGAGCAGCCGGAACCGGAAACTCGGCTGGCTGTCGCAGCCGGCGAAGACACCGCCGGGACGCAGCACGCGGTACGCCTCCGCGAAGATCCGGTCCTGGTGGGCGGCCGTCGGCACATGGTGCAGCATGACGAAGCAGACAACCGAGGAGAAGCTCTCGTCCGGCACGGGGACCGCCGCTCCGTCCGCGTGCAGGATGCGTGCCCTGTCTCCCCACTTCTGCTCCAGCAGGGCCGCGGTGGACTCGTCGATCTCCGCGGCCGTGACACGGGGCGCCTGTTCGATGAGTACGCGGAGATTGGCGCCGTAACCCGGACCGATCTCCAGTACGTCGTCTCCCAGGTCCACGCCGTCGAGGGTCCACGGGAGGATGTGGTCCTTGGTGGTCTGAGCCCACTTTTCGGAGCTGCACAGTCTGCGGTGCATGAGATTCATCGGCATACGGCGACGGTATGAGCGGAGCCGCCGTGTCCGACACGGGCTAAGCTGCCGTCCCATGTCGCCAGACGGACACCCGGCCGCCACCGCGATCTTCATCGGCCACTTCACCATGCCGAGGGGGACGACGTACGGCCGGCACTGGCACTCCTTCCATCAACTCGCCTGGGCCGCAAAGGGGTTGCTGCGCGTGAGCAGCGAACGCGGGGCCTGGCTGCTGCCGCCCTCGCTGGCCCTGTGGATCCCGGCCTGGGTGCCCCATACGACCGAGTCCGCGGGCGACACGGTCATGCGCAGCGCGTACGTCGACCCCGCCGCGTCCCCGGAGATCCGGTGGCCCGAGCCGACGGTGGTCGCCGCGGGCCCGCTGCTCCAGGCGCTCATCGACCACCTGGGACGGACCGGCCTCGCACCGGACGCACGGTCGCGTGCGGAGGCCGTACTCCTCGATGTGCTGCACCCCGTGCCGGTGACGAGCGTGTCGGTGACCGAGCCACGCGATCCGCGGGCGCGGACGGTGGCGCGCGCGCTCGTCCAAGACCCTGCGGACGGACGGCCGTTGGAGGCTTGGGGTACGGAAGTCGGCGCCAGCGCACGGACGTTGGCCCGGCTGTTCGTCGCCGAAACCGGGCTGGCCTTCGGCCAGTGGCGCGAGCAGCTGCGTATGCAGTCCGCGATGCCGTTGCTAGCCGAAGGCATGACGGTGGAGGCGGTGGCCCGGAGGGTCGGTTACGGCTCCGCCAGCTCGTTCGTCGCGGCGTTTCGGCGGGTGGTGGGCGTCACGCCTCGCCAGTACTTCCCGGTGCGCGACTGAGGGATCTCTTGTGCGCCGGAGCCGGAGCCGGACTCTGAGCCACTGCGCCGTCATGTGGAGGGATCGCCGAGTGAAAGCTCCGGGTTCGGGGTGGCGGTCCCATCTGCCAGTGGGTTTAGTAACTGCTAAACCCGCGAAGGGGGAACTGGACAGCCTGGTACGACCAGGCGATCCCGTTGGCCGAGCTTCGGTACGCGGAGTACGTGGCTGATCGGATGAAGGAGTCCGGGAAGTGAGCGGATACGTCAGGTGGTCGGCCAGTGGGCACCGTGAGCGGGCCGAGGAGTTGGCGGGTGACCGTATTGCGTTTCTAGAGGGCGCCCAGCGCATGCTCACCGAGGCCCGGGCCTGGCGGCTGGTCGACATGCGTCAGGAACGCGGGTTCACCCAGGCGCAGGTGGCCGAGCGCATGGGCGTGAGCAAAGGGCGGATCTCGCAGATCGAGAGCGGTCAGGTCTCCGGTACGGATGTCGTGGCCCGGTACGTCGAGGCACTCGGCGGCAGTCTGGTTATGGTCGCGGTCTTCGGTGACGGGGAGTTGCGCAAGGTTGGTTGACCGGGGGTGGGGGAGGCACTCGCGGCTCGGTGGGGCGTGGGTCGGAGTTTTGTGACGTGGGCATATGGGCCGTCCGCTTCTCACACATGCTGGAGCGGACCGAGTCAAGGGTGGAGCGATGGTTCCCCCCCGCTCGAGCGAAGCCGAGAGTGGCGGGAGGGTAGGGGCGGCGGGGGGCGATCAACCGCCCTCGGGGCGCCCCTTCATCGCGGCCTCCATCGCCAGCAGCTCCTCGTTCGGAACCGCCCCACCGAAGCGCCGATCCCGCTGGGCATACTCCACACAAGCCCGCCACAGATCACGACGATCGAAGTCCGGCCACAACACATCCTGAAAGACCATCTCGGCGTAACTCGACTGCCAGATCAGGTAGTTGGACGTACGCTGCTCACCACTGGGCCGAAGGAAGAGATCTACATCCGGCATGTCCGGGTAGTACAGATACTTCTGAACGGTCTTCTCGGTGACCTTCTCCGGATCAAGCTTGCCGGAGGCAACGTCCGCGGCCAACGCCTTGGCCGCGTCAGCGAGTTCCGCCCGCCCGCCATAGTTGACGCAGAAGTACAACGTCATCGCATCGTTCTGCTTCGTCTGCTCCTGCGCGACCTGAAGCTCCTGCACGACGGACTTCCACAGCTTGGGCATACGGCCGACCCAGCGGATCCGGATTCCCAGCTCGTCCATCTCGTCACGCCGACGCCGGATGACATCCCGGTTGAAGTTCATCAGGAAGCGAACCTCATCGGGCGACCGCTTCCAGTTCTCCGTCGAGAAGGCGTACAGGGAGAGGTTCTTGACCCCCATCTCGATACAGCCCTTGAGCACGTCCAGAACGACGCCCTCACCGACCCGGTGCCCCTCGGTCCGCGGCAGCCCCCGCTCCTTGGCCCACCGCCCGTTCCCGTCCATGACGACCGCCACATGGTTCGGGATCAGCTCACCGGGAAGCTTCGGCGCGCGGGCGCCGGACGGATGCGGCTCCGGCGTCTTGTACTCGCGGCGCTGGCGCCCCAGGATCCCGCGTACCACCATGTGCTTCTCGTCTCCCTAGGTCTCTGTTGCCGCTGTTTTGTACGGCTGTTTCTCTACGTAGCGCAGTGAGCGCAACCCGCGCTCCAGATGCCAGTGCAGATAGGCCGACACCAGCCCGCTGCCCTCCCGGACGTACCGCGACTCGCACGCGTCGGCCGTGGCCCAGTCCCCCGTCAGCAGCGCACCGAGCAGTTCGAGGGCCTTCGCCGAGGGTACGACGCTGCCGGGCACCCGGCAGTCCACGCAGACGGAACCTCCTGCGGAGACCGAGAAGAACCGGTTCGGTCCCGCCATCCCGCACTTCGCGCAGGCGCTGAAACTGGGCGCGTACCCGTTCACGGCAAGGGAGCGCAGCAGAAAGGCATCGAGAACGAGATGCGGTTCGTGCTCCCCGCGGGCCAGCGTCCGCAGCCCGCCGACGAGTAGCAGATACTGCTGCACGGCCGGCTCGCCCTCGTGGTCCGTGAACCGCTCGGCTGTCTCCAGCATGGCCGTCCCGGCGGTGTAGCGGGCGTAGTCGGCGACGATCCCGCCACCGTACGGAGCGATCGTCTCGCTCTGCGTGCACAGCGGCAGCCCACGCCCCACCAGCTCGCTCCCGCGCGCGAAGAACTGCACGTCCACATGCGAGAACGGTTCGAGCCGCGCCCCGAACTTCGACTTCGTACGCCGCACTCCACGGGCCACGGCCCGCACGCGCCCATGCCCACGAGTGAGCAACGTGATGATGCGGTCGGCTTCGCCGAGCTTCTGCGTCCGCAGCACGACCCCGTCGTCCCGGAAGAGACTCATCGCGCACCCCTGCGGGTTTCCTGCTGGGGGTGCGGGGGTCGCCCGCCGCGAGACAGCAGCATGATGCGGTCCGCCTCGCCGAGCTTCTGCGTCCGCAGGACGACGCCGTCATCCCGAAAAAGACTCATCGCGCACCCCCGTGGGTACACAGTCGTCCCGGAAGAGACTCATCGCGTGCCTCCGCAGCCCATACCCATGGATCCATTCTCGCGTATGGAGTCAGCGTGCGTGGTCGGGGTGGCTGATCGCTTCCCAGGGCGCCATGTTCCAGGGGCTGGCCTTGTTCATCGGGTCCAGCAGGGCTTGGAGGTGGGCGTCGGACACTTCCTGCGGGGCCGGGGAGTCCGTGTCCGGGGTGCCCTGGAGGCCCTCGAGCCACACCATCCGCCCCAGCAGATAGTGCTCGGCGTACTCCTTCCAGGAGCCGTACGAGCGCACCACCGCCGGCACGATGTTCTTGAGCGCGGTCCACGCCTCGGCCTCGCTCAGCATCCCGCAGGCGAAGCCGCGCCGGGAGATGTCCACGTACAGCCCGGCGTCCCACGCCAGCGGTTCGACGCCGAGCCGCAGCCGCGCCCGCGCGCGGTAGCCGCTCCGCGCGAGACCGTCGAGCCGGCCGGCCAGCGCCTCACGCGAAGTGATCTCCCACTGGTCGGCCAGCCACCGCCGGGCCTTCTCGTCGTCGATGCGGGTGAAGGGGTACAGCGTCGTCCGCGAGGCGTCCCGGTCGCGGTGCACGGGAGCGCTCAGCGACACCATCCACAACTGGTGCATGGTGAGCGGAACGGGGTACTTGCGAGCCGTTCTCGGCCTGCGAAGGTTCCGTATCGGGTTCCATATCGCCATGCGCCCGCACCCTATGTCACACCGATCTCCCCACGGCTACCACCTGTCACGCTTCAAGGGACCTCCCCGCGGCTGCGTGCGTTCGCGTACGCCGTAGCCGCGCGGAGGCGTTCCGCTTGGGTGGCTGTGCGGACCGAGCCCGGTTCGCAGTCCCACTCGCGGCCGCCGCCGATCGGTCTGAGCTGTACGTACGGTCCCTCGTGCCCCATCACCACGCCCACCTTCCCCGTCTTCGTATCGAAGGCATACGCCCCGATCGGCAGCGTCACCGGATCACCGCCGCGAGCCGTGCCGCCGTCTCGACGGAACACCGCCCCAATTCGATGAGCGGGCAAGGCGTCTCCCGCGCCAAACTTGCCGGGTCGATCCGGAGCGTCGGCAACTTAATTCCTGCGTTCGCGAGTGCTTCGCGCAACTCTTTCACCGTTTCCTCCGCCTCCTCGACGCATCGCGTCGAGTGCCGTACGCCGCGACCTTCATAGTCAGCCATCGTGGTGGTCCCCTAGCTTTTGGGTTTCACGCTTTTCATCTCCACGGTGACGCCGGCCGCTTAGACTTTGGAAGACCTCTACGCTCAGCAACGATGGTGCAGTACAAGGGGGTTGGCCATGGCCAATGGTTCGCGTCAGGCGGCCTGGGAGTTCTTCGGCACGGAGCTGAAACGGCGGCGGGAGGAAGCCGGATTCACTCAGTCCGACTTGGGTTCTCGCGTTTTTGTGTCGGGCGGCTACATTGGGCAATTCGAACAGGCTATTCGGAAGCCGCAGTTGGATGTGGCGCAGCGGATCGACGGCGTCCTACAAACCGAGGGTTTTTTCGAGAGGCTTTGGCGAAAGCTCATCAAGGAGCAGCCGTATACGTACTTCGCACACGTGGTGGAGTTGGAGCGGCTGGCAACGAGCATCTGTGACTTTGCGCCTACGGTGGTCCCAGGACTCCTGCAAACCCCTGAGTACGCCCGCGCGCTCTACCTGGCCAGCAAGCCGCTCGCCTCGGAGGCGTACATCGAGGAGATGGTCAGGGCCCGGATGGACCGGGCTCCGATCCTCCAGGACGCTACACGCCCCGTGTATTGGGCGGTCCTACACGAAACTGCACTCCGCGTCCCGGTCGGCGGGCCTGCCGTCATGGCTGCCCAGTTGGAGCACATCGCGGCGATGATCCGCGAGCGCATGGTGCTGGTACAGGTGCTGCCGTTCTCGGCCGGAGCGCACCCGACCATGGGCAAGATGATGACGCTCATGGAGTTCGAGGACGCCCCGCCGACTGCCTATACAGAGGGCGTGCTTTCGGGGAACCTGCTGGACGATCCAGCTGTCGTGAAGCGCATCCAGGGGTATTACGATCTCCTCAGGGGCGCTGCTCTGTCGCCGGAGGCGTCCCTGGCCCTGATCGAATCGGTGGCGGAGGACTACAGACGATGCGCGAGTACGACCTGAGCAACGCCCGCTGGCGCAAGAGCAGCTATAGCGGCGGCGAGGACGGCGAGTCGTGCGTCGAGGTGGCCGACGGAGTCCCCGGCATCGTCCCCGTCCGGGACAGCAAGGTCATGGACGGGCCCGTCCTGGTGATCGGTGCGGCGGCCTGGACGGAGTTCATCGCCGCCGTAGCGGAGTAACCGTGAAGGGCGCTCACGGAACCGCCCACTACCCCCGCGCCGCCGCGCACTCCGCGCAAGTACCGAAGATCTCTACCGTGTGGGCCACGTTCACATAGCCGTGCTCCGTGGCGATCGCTTCCGCCCACTTCTCGACTGCGGGGCCCTCGACCTCCACCGCCTTGCCGCATACGCGGCAGACCAGGTGGTGATGGTGTTCCCCCGTCGAGCAGCGGCGGTACACCGACTCGCCGTCGGACGTGCGCAGGACGTCGACCTCGCCCGCGTCGGCCAGGGACTGGAGCGTGCGGTACACCGTGGTGAGGCCTACGGAGTCGCCCTTGTGCTTGAGCATGTCGTGGAGTTCCTGCGCGCTCCGGAACTCGTCGACCTCGTCCAGCGCCGCGGCCACGGCAGCGCGCTGCCGGGTCGAACGGCCCCGTACGGGCGGTCCAGCGGTCGTCACCGTTGCCTCCTTCTGTCTGCGGCTCGCCGGGCCATTGTGCCAGCCCGATCTGAGGGCAGTCAGACGCCGACCTTCCCCGAGGCGTCACGGGTGGCCGGAATCGCGCACTCCGCCGGGTCCCCGGCGGCCTGCGCCATGGCCCGCGCCCGGCGCCGGTTCAGCGGCGTGGCCAGTGCGGTCAGGGCGATGAACGCCCCGATGGTCAGCAGGACGATGGTCGCGCCGGGCGGCACGTCCTGGTAGTACGAGGTGACCGTGCCCCCGATCGTCACGCTCACACCGATGGCCACGGCGATCGCGAAGGTGGCCGCGAAACTGCGGCTCAGCTGCTGCGCGGCCGCGACCGGCACCACCATCAGGGCGGAGACCAGGAGCAGGCCGACGACCCGCATCGCGACCGTCACCGTGACGGCCGCCGTGACCGCCGTCAGGAGGTTCAGGGCGCGGACCGGGAGCCCGGTCACCCGTGCGAACTCCTCGTCCTGGCTCACCGCGAACAGCTGCCGGCGCAGGCCCAGAGTGACGAGTACCACGAAAGCCGCCAGCAGGCAGATCGCCGTCACGTCGCTCTCGCTCACCGTCGACAGCGAGCCGAAGAGATACGAGGTGAGGTTGGCGTTGGAGCCGCCCGGCGCGAGGTTGATGAACATCACGCCGCCTGCCATACCGCCGTAGAAGAGCATGGCGAGGGCGATGTCGCCGCGTGTCCTGCCGTACCAGCGGATCAGCTCCATCAGTACCGCGCCCACCACCGACACGAGCGTCGCCATCCAGACCGGGGACCAGGACAGCAGGAAGCCGAGGCCCACGCCTGTCATCGCGACATGGCCGATTCCGTCGCCCATCAGGGCCTGGCGGCGCTGCACGAGGTAGATGCCGACGGCGGGTGCGGTGATGCCGACGAGCACGGCGGCGAGCAGGGCCCGCTGCATGAAGGCGTAATCGAGGATGTCCATGGCCGGTCCTTCAGTTTCCTCAGCTCAGCAGGCCCGTGCGGACCGGTTCGGCGTGGTGCGACGCGTGCGGGTGTACGTGGTCGTGGCCGGGCAGCGCATGCTGGCCGACTGCGGGCGGAGGCGGGCCGTCGTGGGCCACGCAGCCGTCACGCAGGACGACCGCGCGGTTGATCAACGGCTCCAGCGGGCCCATCTCGTGCAGCACCAGGAGCACGGACGCCCCCTGGCCGACCTGCTCACGCAGGGTCTCGGCGAGCACCTCCTGGCTGGCCAGATCGACGCCCGCCATCGGCTCGTCCATGATCAGCAGGTCCGGCTGGGCGGCGAGGGCACGGGCGATGAGCACGCGCTGATGCTGGCCGCCCGACAGCGCGTTGACGGAGTGCTTGGCGTGGTCCGCCATGCCGACCAGTTCGAGGGCCTGGTGGACGGCCTCGCGGTCCGCCTTGCGCAGGATTCCGAAGCGGGCCCGGGACAGCCGCCCCGACGACACCACCTCGGTCACCGTCGCGGGCACCCCGCCCGCGGCCGTCGTGCGCTGCGGTACGTACCCCACGCGCGCCCAGTCGCGGAAACGGCGCCGCGGTGTGCCGAACAGCTCGATCTCGCCGCGGGTGACCGGGACTTGACCGATGACCGTGCGGACGGCCGTGGACTTGCCGGAGCCGTTCGCGCCGAGCAGCGCGACGACCTCACCTTGGTGCACGGTGAGGTCGATGCCGCGCAGGACGGGGCGTGAGCCGAGTTCGGCCGTCACACCGCGCAGGGCGATGACAGGATCCCCGGGCTGGTCAGCCTTCATGGCTCGCGCCTTCCGTTCGCTGCTTCGTCTCGCGTGTACTGAACGCGGTCACTTCGTGCCGAGAGCCTTCTCCAGAGCCGTCAGATTCGCCTGCATGACCTGGAAGTAGTCGTCGCCCTTGGACTTGTCGGTGATGCCCTCGAGTGGGTCGAGTACATCAGTCTTGAGACCGGCGTCCGCGGCCAGGGTCTTGGCGGTCTGGTCGGAGACCAGTGTCTCGTAGAAGACGGTGGTGACGCCGTCCGCCTTCGCCTCCTCCTGGAGCTCCTTGACCCGCGCCGCGCTCGGCTCGCTGTCCGGCTCCAGGCCCGCGATGGCCTCCATGGTCAGGCCGTAGCGCTGGGCGAGATAGCCGAAGGCCGCGTGGTTGGTGAAGAAGACCTTCGTCTTGGTGTTCTTGAGGCCGTCCTCGTACGCCGTGTCGAGGTCGTCCAGCTTCTTCACGAGATCCGCGGTGTTCTTCTTGTAGTCCGCCGCGTTGTCCGGGTCCTGCTTCTCGAGGGCCTTGCCCACGCCCTCGGCGATCTCGGCGTACTTCACCGGGTCCAGCCAGACGTGCGGATCGAGGGCCGACTCCTCCTCGCCGGCGGGCTCCTCTTCCCCCTCGCCGTGCTCGTGGCCGTCCTCGGTGCCGAGGTCCTCGAGCTTGGTCAGCGTGGCCGCGTCGACCTTCGTCTTGACCTCGGACTGCCCCACCGCCTCGTCGACGGAGGGCTGCAGGCCCTTCAGATAGAGAATCGCGTCCGCTTCCTGGAGCTTCGCGGTCTGCTGGGCGCTGATCTCCAGGTCGTGCGGCTCCTGGCCGGGCTCCGTCAGGGAGGTCACGCTGACGTGGTCCCCACCGATCTGCTCCGCGAGGAACTGCATCGGATAGAACGACGCCACGACGTCGAGCTTCCCGCCACCCTCGCCCTCCGCGGCGTTGGAGTCGGAGGAGCAGGCGGAGAGAGTGCCGATCGCGAGGGCGGTGGCCGCCAGTGCCGCGGTCCCGGCGGTGTTTATTCGAGAGGCAGCGAGGCGTCGTCGTACGTTCATGACACCCATTTTCAACAAAACTGGAAACGATTGTCAACAAGCGTCCCAGTAAGAGGCGGGTAAGCCCGGGTAAGTCCCGCTTGGGCCCTCCGTCGGTCCGCGACCCCGAACCGATTTGATCCGGGGGGCGGGCCCGCCGGTAATCTGAAGCATTCGCACCTGAAGCGATCGCTCCTGCAGCAACCGCCCGCCCGTCACCCGACCACCACCCCTCACCGAGGCTCCCCCAGAGCTAAACGCCTGGGGGCACCCCCATCGCACCGCACCAGTCAAATTTTCGCCGTCGTCGTAATGAAGAGAGCACCGTGGCCGCCGACAAGATCGACACCATCGTCAGCCTGAGCAAGCGCCGTGGCTTCGTCTACCCGTGCAGTGAGATCTACGGCGGCCAGCGCGCCGCCTGGGACTACGGGCCGCTGGGTGTCGAGCTCAAGGAGAACCTCAAGCGCCAGTGGTGGCGCTACATGGTGACGTCGCGCGAGGACGTCGTCGGTATCGACTCCTCGGTGATCCTGGCGACCGAGGTCTGGGTGGCCTCCGGTCACGTCGCCACCTTCACCGACCCGCTCACCGAGTGCACCTCCTGTCACAAGCGGTTCCGCGCGGACCACCTGGAGGAGGCGTACGAGGCCAAGCACGGCCGTCCGCCCGAGAACGGCCTCGCTGACGTCAACTGCCCGCACTGCGGCAACAAGGGCCAGTTCACCGAGCCCAAGCAGTTCTCCGGCCTGCTCTCCACGCACCTCGGCCCCACCCAGGACAGCGGCTCCGTCGCCTACCTGCGGCCCGAGACCGCGCAGGGCATCTTCACCAACTTCGCCCAGGTCCAGCAGACCTCGCGCCGCAAGCCGCCGTTCGGCATCGCGCAGATGGGCAAGTCCTTCCGGAACGAGATCACTCCGGGCAACTTCATCTTCCGTACGCGCGAGTTCGAGCAGATGGAGATGGAGTTCTTCGTCAAGCCGGGCGAGGACGAGAAGTGGCAGGAGTACTGGATGGAGCAGCGCTGGAACTGGTACACGGGCCTGGGCCTGCGCGAGGAGAACATGCGGTGGTACGAGCACCCGCAGGAGAAGCTCTCCCACTACTCGAAGCGCACGGCCGACATCGAGTACCGCTTCCAGTTCGGCGGCAACGAGTGGGGTGAGCTGGAGGGCGTCGCGAACCGCACCGACTACGACCTCGGTGCCCACTCGAAGGCCTCCGGCCAGGACCTCTCCTACTTCGACCAGGAGGCGGGCGAGCGCTGGACTCCGTACGTCATCGAGCCCGCGGCCGGTGTCGGGCGGGCGATGCTCGCGTTCCTCCTGGACGCGTATGTCGAGGACGAGGCGCCCAACGCCAAGGGGAAGATGGAGAAGCGGACCGTGCTGCGGCTTGACCCTCGGCTTGCGCCGGTCAAGGTTGCGGTGCTGCCGCTTTCGCGGAACCCGGAGCTTTCCCCCAAGGCCAAGGGGCTGGCTTCTGCGCTGCGGCAGCACTGGAACATCGAGTTCGACGACGCGGGGGCCATTGGGCGGCGTTATCGGCGGCAGGACGAGATCGGTACGCCGTTCTGTGTGACCGTCGACTTCGACACGCTCGACGATGATGCGGTCACCGTGCGTGAGCGGGACTCGATGAAGCAGGAACGTGTTTCGCTGGGCCAGATCGAGGGTTACCTGGCGAGTCGGCTGATCGGCTGTTAGTCCGCCCCCGCCGCCCTTACCCGTCCCATCCTGGGGGCTGCGCCCCGGACGACCCCACTGGGGCTGCGCCCCAGACCCGCCTGCGTCTGCCGGGTTCGTGTGGTTGGGCGGCTGCGGGTTCGTTGTGGCTGGTCGCGCAGTTCCCCGCGCCCCTAAAAACGCGCGGTTCCCCGCCCCTTACGGGGCGCGGGGAACCGCGCGTTTTTCAGCGGGGACCTGCCCGGTTCAAATGCCCCGGTTCTGTCACGTCCGTAACGGATGTAACAGAACCGGCGGATTCGCAATCCAAAGCCCAAACCGTTCCGAAGAGGTGGGCATACGCGGCCCGCAGGGGGTGGGTCGCTGTGAACCTCTCACGGGGGCATCAATGCGTAAGCAGGCAATCATCGGCGTCGCGACCATGGCGCTGGCCATCGGAACCGTCGGCTGTGTCGCGGGGAGTGACGGGGAGCAGGGGGCCGCGTCGTCGGCGGCCTCGTCCTCTTCGGCGATCGAGGCCAAGGGTGGTGCCGGGGCGCTGCCGGCGGGCTCGGGTGGGCGGCTCAGTGCCATCGGGCTCACCGACAAGCAGCGGCTCGTCAAGTTCCGTGTCGACCAGCCGAACCGCGCCCTCCCGCTCGGCAAGGTGGACGGGCTCAAGGGTGACAGCAAGCTGGTCGGCATCGACTACCGCGTTCAGAACGGCAAGCTGTACGGCGTCGGCGACCGCGGCGGCATCTACACAATCCGCGAGATCGGCGCCAAGGCCACCAAGGTCTCGCAGCTGAGTGTGCCCCTGCAGGGCAACTCCTTCGGCGTCGACTTCAACCCGGCCGCGAACCGGCTGCGGGTCATCAGCGACACCGGCCAGAACCTCCGCCACAACATCGACGACCCGGCCGGCGCTCCGGCCGCGGGTGCCACCGCGGTCGACGGCACCCTCAGCAACCCGCCGGTCCCTCCCGCCACGACCGGGGCCACGGCGCAGGGGGTGACCGGGGCCGCGTACACGAACAACGATCTCGCCGCGGCGACCGCCACCACCCTCTTCGACGTGGACACGGCTCTCGACCAGGTCTCCGTCCAGTCCCCGGCCAACGCGGGCAACCTCGCGCCCACCGGCAAGCTGGGCGTGGACGCCGGTCCGAGCGCGGGATTCGACATCTACACCTCGACCCGGTCCGGCTCCAACACCGCGTACGCCGTCCTGCGCGTCGACGGCAAGCAGCGGCTGTACCGGGCGGATCTGCTGAACGGCTCGGTGGCTCGTACCGGGACGTTCGACAGCGGTCGAGCGGTGGTGGACGTGGCGCTGCCGCTGCGGCAGGGCTGAGTCGGCGACAGCAGGGCTGGGACTGACACCTGACGCCTGACAGCTGACAGATATTGAAATCTGTCAGCTGTCAGGGCAGTGTCTACCGGTACTTCCGTACGAAGGCGGCGCTGCGGGAGACGGTGACCAAGCGGTGGCTGGACCCTACGTCCGAGGCGCTCGCCGGTATCGTCGCCGCGGACCGCGGACCGCGGACCGCGGACCGGAGGCCCGGCTGCGTGACTGGCCCGAATGGGAACGGCCGGGGATCGGTGCGGAGTTCGAGGCCGTCCTCGACCTCGTACTACGGGGTCTGCGCGCCTGACCGCCTCCCCGGACCCGTGAAGGGCCCAGGGCCTGGAGGCCTCACCAGGACGGCATGATCGCCTCGGGGTAGCGGGACCCGGCCGCGCCCTGCGGCAGGATCTCCTGGACGCGGGCCAGGTCCTGCGGCGTCAGCGTGACATGCGCCGCCGCGACGTTCTCGGCGAGGCGCTGCGGGCTGCGGGTGCCCGGGATGGGCACGATGTCGTCGCCCTGGGCCAGCAGCCAGGCCAGCGCCAGTTGCGTGACCGTGATGCCCTTGGCGTCGGCCAGCGCGGTCAGTTCGCGGATGGCGGCCAGGTTCTTCTCGTAGTTGCCGGGCTGCCAGCGGTCGTCCCAGCTGCGCATGTCGTCCGCGGGGTATTCGGCGGCGGGCTTCACCGCACCGGTGAGGAAACCGCGGCCCAGCGGTGAGTACGGTACGAAACCAATGCCCAACTCGCGTACCACGGGCAGTACTTCGGCCTCGACCGCCCGCTCGAACACCGAGTACTCGGTCTGCAGCACGGAGACCGGGTGGATGGCGTGGGCGCGCCGCAGAATGTCCGGGCCGGCCTCGCTGAGCCCGAGGTACCGCACCTTGCCTTCCGCGATCAGCTCGCCGACGGCGCCCGCCACGTCCTCGATCGGTACGTCAGGGTCGACCCGGTGTTGGTACAGGACGTCGATGTGGTCGGTGCCGAGGTGGCACAGGCTGTTCTCGGTGACCTCGCGGATGTGGTCCGGGCGGCTGTTCAGCGCGAAGCCCGCGCCGTTCTGCGGGACGCTCATGTCGAAGCCGAACTTGGTGGCGATGACGACGTCGTCGCGGAAGTCCTTCACGGCCCGGCCGAGCAGTTGCTCGTTGCTCCCGGTGCCCATGCCGTACAGCTCGGCGGTGTCGAAGAGGGTGACGCCGAGGTCGTACGCCCTGCGGATGGTGGCGATGCCGCCGGGTTCGTCGCCGACCCCGTACGCCATGGTCATGCCCATCGTGCCGAGACCGATCGCCCCGGCCTCAAGGCCCTGCGTGCCGAGCTTGCGCTTCGGCAGGTTCCTGCTCTGGTTCTTGTCCTGCTGTGTCATGCCGTCGACGCTACGAGCGCGGGCACCGCGCGGTCATGGGCCGGGGACCGCATAGGATTGCCTGATCCTCTCAGGGCTCCGGCCCAGGAACACGCCAACCAGGGAGCGCCTCATGCTGGACGAGCTCGCGGCGGCCATCGCCCGGCACGGCGACGACTGGTGGTCCGACACCGCGGTGCCACGCCTCCGGCTGGTGAGGCTGGACGAGCCCATCACCCCCATCGACCTGCTGTACGAGCCGATGATCTGCTTCATCGTCGACGGCTCCAAGAGCAGTGTCGCGGGCGACCGGAGCTGGACGACCGGGAGTGGGGAGATGCTCTTCAACTCGCTCGTGCTGCCGGTCACCTCCACGTTCGAGCGGCTGCCGTACCGCTCGGCGGTGCTGCGCCTCGACGGCCGGATGCTCGCCGACCTCCTGCTGGAACTGGACGGCACGGACCCCGTCCCGCTCACCGGGCGCGAGCCCGGCGGGCAGATCACCGCACCGATGACCCCCGAGATCGTCGACGCGGTCACCCGATGGGTACGGCTGCTCGACACTCCGGACGACATCCGCCCCCTGGCGAACCGTATCGAGGGCGAGATCCTCTACCGCCTGCTCGGCAGTCCCCTCGGCCCGACCCTGCGTCACTTCACGCTTGCGGACACCGCCGCCGCCCGCGTCCGCACGGCGGCCAGGTGGATCTGCGAGCACTACACCGAGCCGCTCAGCATCGAGAAGATCGCTGCGGTGGCCCACATGAGCCCCGCCACCCTGCACCGCCACTTCAAGTCCGCCACCGGCATGAGCCCGTTGCGCTTCCAGAAGCATCTGCGACTTCAGGAGGCCCGCCGCCGTCTCCTCGCCGGCGACGCCACGGCGGCGCTGGTCGCGGAGGCGGTCGGGTATGTGAGCGCGACGCAGTTCAACCGCGAGTACCGACGGGCGTACGGACTGCCGCCCGCCCAGGACGCGGCCCGCCTGCGCGGTCGGCTGGTGGACGCCGGGCGGACACGGTAGGGACCGGCTCCGCTATCCCTCCGACGGATCCACCGTCGCCTGATGCGCCTCCGCGAGGTGTTCCTCCGCCTTCAGCCACGGCAGGAACTGCGCGCCCTTCTTCCAGCCGCACGTATCGCATCTGACCGTGCGCTGCATGCCCGCGCGTTGAACCCGTACGACGTGCTCGCGGCCGTGCTGGTCCCAGCGGCTGACCTTGCTCGTGTTGATCTCCAGCATGACGAACTCCTCTTGTGGGTGGCTCGCAGAAGGAGTGTGCAGCAAGACCAACATCAACAGGGATTACTTGGGAGGAGAGTTGGCCCACGGACGGCCTCGGGCCACGGGCGCGCTAACTGATCGTACGGGGCAGCCGCAGGCTCAGCAGGATCGTCAGGACGATGCCCGCCAGCTGCGCCAACAGCGTTGTGACCAGGGCGTCTCGCATGCCCAGGCCGGGTACCAGCGCCAGGAAGAGGGTGCCGAGGGTGGCGACGCCCAGGGCGAGGGCCGACTGCTGGACGGTGATCATCACGCCGCTGCCGACTCCGGCCCGGGCGGGCGGGACCTCGGAGAGGATCACGCGGAAGACGACGGGGAGTTGGAGGGCCTGGCCCGCGCCCGCCACGGCCGCGCCCGGCAGCAGTTCCACCACGCCCAGGTCCGGCCAGGAGCGCCAGGCGGCGAGGGCGATGAGGGCCACGCCGACCGCCTGGATCAGTCCGCCGGCGGTCACGACGCGTGTGCCGTAGCGGGTGACGAGCCGCGGGCCCCAGAGCGAGACGACGAGGAAGACCACCGCCATGGGCGCCAGCGCGAGTCCGGCCGGGACCGGGCCGAGCCCGGCACCCTGCTGCAGCGCCACCGCGATCACGAACATGAAGCCGCTGAAGCCGATCGAGAACGGCACCACCATGGCGAGGCCCCGGCGCAGCGACGCCAGCGCGAACAAGCTCGGCGGCACCAGGGGCGTACGGCCCTGGCGGTCCTCGCGGCGCTCGACGAGATAGAAGGCCCCCGCCGCGAAGGGGAACGCCGCCATCGCCAGCCAGGTCCACAGCGGCCAGCCCGCCGCCCGGCCCTCGGTCAACGGTGCCAGCAAGGTCAGCAGGGAGACGGCCAGGAGCACTGTGCCGGGGACGTCCACCGGCTCGGGGTGCTGCGAGCGCGTCTCGGGGACGGTGCGTGCGGCCAGGATCAGGCCGAGCAGCACCACGGGCACGTTCACCAGGAACACGGAGCGCCATTCCGTGCCCGCGATGTTCGCCGCGACCAGGACGCCGCCGAGGATCTGGCCCGCGACCATGGAGAGCCCGGCCGTCGCCCCGTACAGGCTCATGGCCTTGGCGCGGCGCGGGCCTTGAGTCGCCGACTGGATGGTGGCGAGGACCTGCGGCAGCATCGCCGCGGCCGCCGCGCCCTGGGCGACGCGTGCCGCGACCAGCGTCCAGGCGGTGGGCGCCAGTCCGCACGCCAGCGAGGTCAGCCCGAAGGCGGCCATACCGGCGAGGAAGAGCCGACGCCGGCCGAACATGTCGCCGAGCCGTCCGCCGAGGACGAGGAGCACGGCGTACGAGACTCCGTATCCGGCGACGACGAGTTCCAGAACCGCCTCGCCGGCGGACAGGTCGCGGCCGATCGTCGGCAGCGCGACGTTGACGATGAAGAAGTCGATGAGGGGGAGCGCCGCGCCGAGGAGCACGGTGAAGAGCCCCAGTCCGCCGAGCACGGGTGGGGCGGCGGGGGAGCGGGCGGCACTGCGGTCGAGAGTTTCTGTGTCGGTCACGTACCTCAGCGTCGGCCAACTCCCAGACGGGCACCAGAGTGTGCTCATCCTGGTACCAGCAGTACCTGGCAACAGGATCGGCCAGACGGCAGGCTGGAGGCATGACGAGCATGGTCCGGGAGGTTCAGGAGATTCAAGACGCGGAGGCTCGCGAGGACAAGGAGCCGGTGGCGGCGAGGGAGTCGGTGATCCGGCGGCATGAGCTTGCCGCCTTTCTGCGCCACCGCCGCGAGCACATCGCCCCCGAGCAGGTCGGCCTGCCCCGCGGCCGCCGCCGACGCACCCCGGGCCTGCGCCGCGAGGAGGTCGCGCAGCTCTCCGCGGTCGGCGTCACCTGGTACACGTGGCTCGAACAGGCCAGGGACATCCAGGTGTCCGTCCAGGTCCTCGACGCTCTTGCCCGCACGCTGATGCTCGACGCCAGCGAGCGCGCGCACCTCTTCAACCTGGCGGGGGCCGTCGACCCCGCACCCGGCGCGCACTGCGCGTCGGTAACCGACGCCCAGCGCGCACTCCTGCGACAGCTGGATCCGATCCCGGCCTCCATCCAGAACAGCCGGTACGACGTTCTCGCCTACAACCGCACGTACGGGCTGCTGTTCTGCGACCTCGACGCCATCCCGCCTCAGGACCGCAACTGCATGCTCCTGTGCTTCACGAACGAGGACTGGCAGTCGTCGCTCGTGCGGCTGGAGGAGACCATGCGGGTCATGGCCGCCAAGTTCCGCGCCTCGATGGCCGGTCATCTCGCCGAGCCCGCCTGGAAGATGCTGCTCAAGCGGCTGCGTACCGAGTCGCCGGAATTCCGGGAGATCTGGGAGCGGCACGAGGTCGTGAGCGCGAGCAGCAAGCGCAAGCAGTTCACCAACGCCCATGTCGGCCTGCTCACCGTGGACGGCACCGATTTGTGGCTGGGCCCGCACAGCGGCCCCCGCATGCTGACGTTCGCCCCGGCCGACGCCGAGTCCCGCGAACGCCTGGAGAAACTGCACGCGATCGCCCTCGAGAGAGGCTGAGAGGATCAGGCCAGTACGTCCGTCTGCGCCTTGACCTCCGCCGACTCCAGCCGTTCTGCCGTGCGTTCGGCGGTCCGCCGGGCCCAGCGGCCGCTCGTCAGGGCGCCGACGAGCAGGACCGAGAGGCCGCAGGCCGCGATGATCCACCAGCCGGGGCGGGCGGCCGAGACGAAGACCTCGCGGTACGGGGACGAGCCCACACCCGCGGCCAGTACGGCGCCGATCACGGCGACCCCCAGGGTCTGGCCGATCTGGCGGCTGGTGGAGGCGACCGCGGCGGCGACACCGGCCTGGGCGCGGGGCATGCCGGAGACGGCGGTGTTGGTGATGGGGGCGTTGACGAAGCCGAAGCCGAGGCCGAAGAGGACGTAGCCGATGACGAGCGTCACGTTCGACGTCTCGGCCTCGAAGGCGGCGAAGAGCACCCCGCTCGCCGTCATCGCCACTCCGGCGACGAGCAGGGAGAGGCGGGGGCCGCGGCTGCCGACCAGGCGGCCGGACAACGGGGCGGACACGAAGGTCAGAGCGGCCATCGGGAGCATCCACAGGCCCGCGCCCAGGGCGGTGAGACCGCGTACGTTCTGCAGATAGAGCGTCGAGAGGAAGAGGAACCCGCCGAGCGCCGCGAACGCGCTGATCGCCACAACCGTGGCCCCGCTGAACGGCGCCGAACGGAAGAAGCGCAGGTCGATGAGGGGTTCGGCGCGGCGCGGCTCGTACCACAGGAGGCTCAGCAGGGCGGCCAGGGCGAGAGTGCCGAAGGCGATGACCTTGGGAGCGCCCGAGTGGGGGGCTTCGATGATCGCGTATGTCAGGGAGCCGAGCAGCGCGATCACCAGGAGCTGGCCGACCGGGTCGGGGCGGCGGGCCTTCGGGGCGCGGGACTCGGGGACGTAGCGGAAGGTGAGCAGGAGTGCGGCCAATCCCACCGGGAGGTTGATCCAGAAGATCGAGCGCCAGCCGACCGAGTCCACGAGAAGGCCGCCGACCAGAGGGCCGGCCGCCATCGATATGCCGACGACACCGCCCCACACCCCGATCGCGCGGGCGCGCTCGCGCGGATCCGTGAACGTGTTGGTGATGATCGACATCGCGACCGGGTTGAGCATCGAACCGCCCACCGCCTGCACCATCCGGAAGGCGATGAGCGACTCGAGGTTCGGCGCGAGGGAACAGAGCACCGAGCCGATCGTGAAGACGACCAGCCCCGCCATGAAGACCCGCTTGCGGCCGATACGGTCGGCCGTCGACCCCGCGAGCGTCAGCAGCGAGGCCAGCACCAGCGTGTACGCGTCGATCGTCCACTGGAGGCCGGACGTGCTCGCGTGCAGTTCACGCTGCATCGAGGGCAGCGCGACGTTCAGCACGGTGTTGTCGAGGCTCACGATCAGCAGACTCATGCAGCAGATCGCGAGAACCAGCATGCGTCGGCGGTGGCTGAGCTCGGGCATTGCTCCAGAGTACGCGATGTCGGTAGTGCGCCTAACTAACGATCGCGGGACGTCGCGGCCGACGGCTGTGGCTCGTGCTCGTCGGCGTACGCGACAATGGGGCCATGCCCACGCCCACACCTCTCCTGAACCCCACGCTGTCGATCGGCCCGCACCCGGTGCAGCCGCCCGTCGTCCTCGCCCCCATGGCCGGGATCACGAACGCGCCGTTCCGCACGCTGTGCAGGGAGTTCAGCGGCGGCAAGGGCTTGTTCGTCAGCGAGATGATCACGACACGGGCGCTGGTCGAACGCAACGAGAAGACCATGCAGCTGATCCACTTCGACGCCTCGGAGACTCCGCGCTCGATCCAGCTGTACGGGGTCGACCCGGCGACCGTCGGCAAGGCCGTCCGCATGATCGCGGAGGAGGACCTCGCCGACCACATCGACCTCAACTTCGGCTGCCCGGTACCGAAGGTGACGCGCAAGGGCGGCGGCTCGGCCCTCCCGTACAAGCGCAACCTGCTGCGCGCGATCCTGCGCGAGGCGGTGAGCGGCGCGGGGGACCTGCCGGTCACGATGAAGATGCGCAAGGGCATCGACGACGACCACATCACGTATCTGGACGCGGGCCGGATCGCCGTCGAGGAGGGCGTGACGGCGATCGCCCTCCACGGCCGGACGGCCGCGCAGCACTACGGCGGTACGGCGGACTGGGACGCGATCGCCCGCCTCAAGGAGCACGTGCCGGAGATCCCGGTCCTCGGCAACGGCGACATCTGGTCGGCGGACGACGCGCTGCGGATGGTGCGGGTGACTGGTTGCGACGGGGTGGTGGTCGGCCGGGGTTGCCTCGGACGGCCGTGGCTGTTCTCGGACTTGGTGGCGGCGTTCGAGGGGCGCCCGGCCGCCCGGGCCGGAGGCTCTGATGGATGCAGCGCCCGTCCGACGCTTCGTGAGGTGGCGACGGTGATGGTCCGACACGCGACCCTGCTCGGGGAGTGGATCGGCGACGAGAGCCGCGGAGTCATCGACTTCCGCAAGCATGTGGCCTGGTACCTGAAGGGTTTCGCGGTGGGGTCGGAGATGCGCAAGCGCCTTGCGATCACGTCGTCCCTGGAGGAACTCTCCGAGGGTCTCGCGGAGTTGGACCTGGACCAGCCGTGGCCGACGGGCGCGGACGGGCCTCGCGGCCGTACGTCCGGCAACAACAGGGTTGTCCTGCCGGACGGCTGGCTCAAGGACCCGTACGACTGCGCCGGGATCGGCGAGGACGCGGAGTTGGACACGTCCGGGGGCTGAGTGTTCGCTGCGGGTGCGTGAGGGCTGGTCGCGCAGTTCCCCGCTCCCATTGCCGGATGGGCTTGCAGGCGGTGGTGCCGGGCCCAGGTGCTCGGGCCGCGCGGGCAGCGGCGCAAGCGGTCGAGTGGACGCCGCCGCTGTGAACAACGGCGGCGCCCAATTCCGAGCCGCGCCTTCCCCTCGCAGGGCGCGGACCGAACCGTCCCGACTGTCCACGCCGGGCACCGGGCGGCGGATCAGCTGTTCGTCAGTTACAGCTGATCCGCGCCCCGGTTTCCATGCTGTAGTTCGCCCACACCATCGCATCCCGCGTATTGGGGCCGTAATCGCCGTCCGCCCTGACACCCACCCTCCTCTGAACGGAGATGAGCGCCGACTCGGTGAGGGCTCCGAAGACCCCATCCGTTGCCAGGCCGTATCCGTAGCAGGAATTCAGGTTCTTCTGAAGGGCGCGGACTGCCGTGTTGCTCATCCCCCGGTCCAGCCAGCAATTGCTCCCATCGCCGGTGACGTAGGGGACGTACTTGTAAGAGGTGGGGTTTGTGACTCTGTTGTAAATCGTAGCCCCGTAGCTGCAAGGGGAGGCAGCCGTGGCCGCGGTCGCGGACGGCGCGCCGGCGAGGACGCCGCCGAGGAGGCCGGCCAGAAGGGCCCCCGCGGCCGTAGCCGACTTGGCGCGCCCGCTTCGGATTTTGATCAACTTTGCTCCACCTTCCGATTGCCGGGCGGCTTGCCCGAGTTCCTGCAGGACGGGACTGCGGGTGCGACTGAAGCAGCGTGAACTAAGAATCATCACAGTGAAAGTGAGGTCATGCGCGCCCGCCACGGCCGGTGTCAGCCCCGTACGACGGGCACAGTAGCCCGGCCCGGTCGCTGAGTGTGCCGGTCGTTTGCCCCACAAGGAACGGTCGCCGCACACACCGGAATACGCGCAAGGCAGCGGCCGAGACCGCCTCTCGTTCACAGCCGTGACCTTGTTGAGCTTCGACTGCCGCTGCACAACGCGGGCAGCTCAGTTGTCGTTCGGCGGCTGGAATCAGAAGGCCGACCTGACGCCTTCATCGCACCGAGGCCGGGGCTGAACGGGCGCTCTTCCTTGATCGTGGATCAACTACCCTTGTTGCTGTGCGGCATGGGGGATACGGGGGGAACGGGGATGGGGCCGCTGAGCCGATAGACGGGCCCAGAGACGGGCCCAGGTCCAGTGAGCGCCTGTTGAACCTGACCCTCGAGCGGTACGGGGTGTGGCTCCGGTCCACCGTGGTCTGCCTGGGCAGTGCGCTGGGTGTCGTCTCGGCGGACGTGGCGGGGATTCCCCTGGCGATGTCTTTGCTGGTGCCCGCTGTCCTGGCCTGCGGTGTGCGCCTCTACGCGCTGCGCCACCCGCTCCCGTTCGCCCTGCTGTGGACGTTGGACGCGGCCGTGTTGGTGCTGACAGGACTGTCTCAGCCGGTGCTCGGCGGCGATGGCGCGGATGTGATGGTGGAGGCGATTGTCGGCATCAGCGTCATCACTTTCCAGCACGAGTGGGCGACGCGCCCAGTGGCCGGGGTTGGCCTGGCCGCGTTGGGGGCTGTCGCCTGCGTGCTGGGCGACGTCCTCTCCTCGCCCGGGCACAGCCCGGAGTTGGTACCCCTGGTGCGCATGCTGATCGAGGGGGGCCTGTCGAGGGCCGCCTACCTCATCGTTCGGGCGCGGGCCAGGGCGGCTGACCGGTCGGCCGCGGCCAGGGCGGCGTCGCGCCGGGAGGCCGAGGTCGCCGCCGCACGGAGGGCAACCGAGCGCGAGTACCTGGCGACCCTGCACGACACGGCGAGCGCGACACTGCTGATGGTCTCCCAGGGCGACGGCCGGGACTGGTCGTGGCTGCCTCTACGTGCCAGACAGGATCTGGAGGCATTGTCCGCCATGCCCGGATTCGAGAAGGAGAGCGTCGACCTCGCGGAGCTTCTCGGCTGTGTGCCCGAGGGTGAGGGACAGGCCAGGGTGCAGCTCAAGACGCACATCGACGGCCCGCTCGCGATTCCGTCCGGGCCTGGGCTCGCGATATTCAACGGGGTCCGGGAGGCCGTCACCAATGTGGCACGCCATGCCGGGGTGCGGGAGGCGGAGCTCAGGGCATGGGCAGAGGAGGACGGCGCCGTCGTCGAACTGTCCGACGCGGGACGGGGCTTCGATCCGGAGTCCGTCCCCGCACGGCGCCGGGGCATCTCCGGTTCCATCATCGGCAGGATGCACGCGGTCGGCGGCTCCGCTTCCGTTACCTCACGTCCGGGCACCGGGACCCTCGTGCAGTGGCGCTGGCACGGCCGGGCTCGGGCGTCACAGGCAGGAGCTCGGGCGTCACAGGCAGCAGACGGAGCGCAGGTGACCGACGGCGTACCGCGCCCGCCCCGCGCCCAGGCACAGCACACCGCTGTCGTCCGCCTCATCCGCGGGCAGCTGCTTTACGGGGCCCAACTGGCCGCACTGCTGATCAGCCTGGTGGCGCAGTTCGCCATCTCGCTGCGCCAGCTCACGGCCTACCAGGACGTGTACCACCCGGCGTGGGCACAGACAGCGGCCTTCGTCTGCCTCGCCGCCGTCGCGGCGACCGGGGCCGCCTATCTGCTGCGCGGCAGGCAGGTGCCGCCCAGGGTGCGCTGGTGGAGCCTGGGCGCGGTACTGACCGTTTCGGCGACAGGCGCGTTCACGCTCCCGCCGGAGCGGTTGACAGGTGCCGAGGACTGGGCGTTCGGACTGGTCGGCTGGCATGCGCTGTTCCTGCTGGCAGACCTGCGGGTCCGGGTGTTCGCGGCGTTCCTCGGGGCGCATATCGGGCTCAACGCGGCCGCTGTGTTCTTGTCGGGGGCTCCCACCGCCGCGGAGTCGGCCGCCATGGGGATCTCCACGGTATCCATCTGCGGCTTCCAGCTCTCCGTCGGTGTCCTACTGACGCGCCTGCTCCACGGTATGGCACCGGCAGCGGGGACCGCGGCCGCACAGGAGGAGGAACTGCGTACCCGGGAACGCATCCACGAGGACATGCAGCGTGATCACAAGGAGCGCTACCGCGCCCTGACGGCGACGACAGTGCCGCTGCTCGTGGGACTCGGCCACGGTGTGCTGAGCCCGCACGACGAGGAGGTCAGGCTCCGGTGCGGCGTGGAAGCCGCCCGTATGCGCCGCCTGTTCGCCGAGGGCGATGCCGTCTTGGACCCGCTGCTGAACGAGTTGCAGGCGTGCGTCGAGGTGGCCGAGCACCAGGGGATGACGGTGAGCCTGGCCGTACGAGGCCAGTCGGGTGAGGTGCCTGTGGAGGTACGCAGGGAGCTGATCGATCCGGTGGCGGTGATTCTGGGCCGTACCCGCTCGACCGCGCGGGTGACGGTCGTGTGGACCCCCCGCGCGGTCCGGGTGAGCGTGGTCAGCGAGGACTGCGCCGGCGGCCGTGGCACGGCAGAGGCTGCTCAAGCCCACGGCCGTGCCACGGACGCGAAGGTGACCGTGGCCCGAACAATGCGCGGTGGAAGTGTGTGGGTGGAGGCCGGCTGGAGAAGACCGGCGGCCTCCGGAGTTGAGCTGACATGAGTGACAACGCACCAGTCAGCGTGGTCGTCGTGGACGACCATCCCGCCATCCTCGCGGGAGTAGAGGCGTGGTACGCCGCATCGCGGCGGCCCATCACCGTGGTCGCGGCCGGCGGCTCCGTACAGGAAGCCTGGACCGCGCCGGGCAGCACCGCCGATGTCGTCGTCCTGGATCTGCAACTGGGCGAGGGCGGCCCCGCCTTCGGCAGCCTTCGAAGACTCGTCGACGCCGGGCGGCAGGTGGTCGTCTATTCGATGCGGGATGACGAGAAGACAGCACTCGGCTGCCTTGACCTGGGAGCCGCGACCTTTCTGACCAAGAGCGAGGGCCGAGAGCACCTGGTCGAGGCGACGCTGGCAGCAGCCGATGAGCGGCCCTACATGCCGCCCGCGCTGGCCGGCGCGCTGGGAACCAACACCCGCGCCGACCGCCCCCTGCTCTCCGCGCGCGAGGAGAACGTGCTCATCGAGTGGTTCCAGTCGGAGTCGAAGGAGTTGGTCGCGCAGCGTCTCGGCATCTCCGTACGGACGGTCAACTCGTATCTGGACCGGGTGCGGATCAAGTACGCGAACGTCGGCCGCCCCGCGCGGACCAAGGCAAGCCTGGTGGCCCGCGCCATCCAGGACGGGCTGGTCGACGTGGACGACCTCTGAGTACGGGCAAGAGGACAGACGACCTCACCTCTCGCCGCCCACTGATACTCATCGTGGACCCGCCCTCGCGAACCGACATATAGCCCCGAGCTCTTAAGCGCCCCCAACAGCCGTCAGCAACGCCAATGGAGCCGCCGCCGACCGGGATTCCCGCACGCACGCATGCGGATAGGGCACCGGCTCCCCGTGACTGTCGCGGCCATAGCCCGCAAGGACCTCCGGCAGACGATGACCCGCGGCCGTCGCCGCGTCCACCAGCGCATGGGCGACCGCCCGAGCCTCGTCGTGCAACCCGTACCGCGCCAACCCCAACGCGATCAACGCGTTGTCATGCGGCCACACAGACCCCCGGTGATACGACAGCGGATGGTACGCGGCCTGGCCGGAGGCCACCGTCCGCACCCCCCACCCGGAGAAGAAGTCCGGCTCCAGCAACCGCCGCCCCACCAACTCCCCGTACTCCTTGTCCAGCAGCCCCGACCACAACAGATGCCCGGCGTCGGAGGCGAGTGCGTCCACCTGGTTGCCGTCACCGTCCAACGCCAGTGCGGGAAAGGCGCGTTCAGGCATCCAGAAGTCCCGCTGGAAGCGATCACGGAGGTCGCCCGCCGCCTGCTCCAGCAACGCCGCGTACACCTCGTCCTGCCACACCGTGCGCGACAGATGCGCGGTACGGCGCAGGGCGTCGTACGCGTACCCCTGGGCACCCGCGGCCATGACCGGCCCGGTGGCGCGGCTGCCGTCGGCGGAGCAGATGGCGCCGGGGGAGTCCTTCCAGTTCTGGTTGGCGAGACCGCCCTCGTCGGCGCGGTAGACGAGGTAGCCGCGCGAGGTGAGGCCACCGTGGTCCAGCATCCAGCCGATCGCCGCGCGGGCGTGCGGCTCGAGGCGGCGGGCCGTGGCGACATCGCCGGTCTGCTCGACGTACGCGCCGAGCAGCACCAGGAACAGCGGCGTGGCGTCGACCGAGCCGTAGTAACGCCCGTACGGCACCTGCCCGAAGTGCGCCAGCTCCCCGTGCCGTACCTCGTGCACGATCTTGCCCGGCTGGGCCACGGCCCCGGTGCCGGTCGCGGTCGCCTGCGCGGCGGCGAGCGCGGGCAGGGTGGCCGCGGCGAGCTGGGGGCGGTAGGGGAGCGTGAAGAGGGAGGTGAGGAGCGCGTCCCGGCCGAGCAGCGTCAGGAACCAGGGGACTCCGGCTGCCGGGACGCGAAGTTCCTCTCCGTCGGGTCCCGTTGCCGGAACCTGGAGGACGGCCAGGTCGGCGAGGCCCCGCGCGCAGGCCGCGGCCAACTCCGGCCAGCCCGTCGGGAAGGGCACACCCTCGGTGAACCCGCCCTCCAGCACGCGAAGTTGCTCGTTCGCGGCGGACGGGGAGGCCGGCACCTCCGGGTGCGGCGTGCCGTGCGGGCGGGCCGCGACCCGGAGGGCCAGCTCTGCGGAACCGTGCGGTTCCAGGTCGAGGGCCCAGACCAGGCGACGGGCGCCCGTCCCCGTCTCCTCGACGCCTTCCGGCGCGGGCTCGGCGGTGACCGTCGTGGAAGAACGCCACTCACCGCGCCGATAGCTGAACTCCACGCCGTCGTCCAGGATTTCGCGGGAGCGGACGGCGCCGATCTTGGCGTACGTACGGTGGTCGGAGCGCAGCTCGAACTGGTCCGAGAAGTCGGCGTCCGCGGTGACCGCGATCCGGACCGTCGTCGGCACCGGACGGTTGCTGGTGACGCGCAGCGCCTCGACGAACGCGCCGTCGGCGACGGCCTGTTCACGGAAGATCGTGTACGCGGGCGGCTCCTGGCGGCCACCGCGCGGTACGAGAACGCAGCGCGCCGCGTCGCCGTCCGCGACCGGAGACAGCAACTCGGGCACCGCGCCGTCGACGGTCAGCTGCCAGCGGCTCAGGTGCCGGGCGTCTCGTACGAACAGCCCGTCCGGGGAGCCGCTGCCACGCACTCCGCTGATGTCCCCACCGTCGCCCACGGCCGCGAACGTCCCACCGTGCACAAGCAGATGCTGCCGGTCCGTCATACCTGGTTCCCTCCCTTGGCACCCTTGCCGATCTCTTCGCTTGCGCGCACCGCGCCCTGTGCCGTGTTGTGTGCCGGGCCGGGCGGCTCGTGCTGGTGGTCGTGGTCGTGGTCGTGCAGCAGGTCGAGCGTCAGCGCGGCGGTCCAGCTGAAGCCGGGCGCTCCGCAGGCCTCGCCGGCGTACGGGGTCACGTACTCCGCGAATCCGGACGCGCCCGCCGTGCCGAGCAGCGCGCTCCGCAGGCCGTCCGCGAGGGCCTGCTCCCCGTGCAGCCTGAGGCCCCGCTCCAGCATCCAGTTGGTGTTGAACCAGGCCGGGCCCCGCCAGTACCGGTGCGGATCGAAGGCCTCGCCGGTCAGGTCGTAACTCGGTACGAGCCGGGTGGCGCCGCCGAGCCCGAAGTGCGGGCCGCGCATCGTCTGTACGAGGCTGTCGGCGACGTCACGGGGCAGGGCGGGCAGGAGCAGCGGGACGAGTCCGGCCACGCCGCGCTCGGGGATGAGCTCCCCGGTCCGTACGTCCCGGCAGAAGAACATCCCCTCCGCCGGGTCCCACAACCGCTCCACCAGTGCCGCCGTCAGCCGCTCCGCCCGTGCGCGGCGGGCCGTGGCATTGGCGCCCAGCTCGCGGGCGATCCGGGCCAGCGCGTACTCGGAGGCGATCAGGAGCGCGTTGAACGCCGGGTCCTCGACCGCGAAGTTGCCCGCCCCATCGGCATATCCACGGTCCCGGTAGTCGCTCGCCAGCGCCACATACCGCCCGTAGTCCAGATCCGTAGGCCGGTCCGAGGCGGCCCCGTGGTCCAGGTCGGCGCGGCGGAAGGTGCGGGGCGGGGCAGGTGTGACGCGGCTGAGCGGGGCGTCCCAGGAGGGGGCGTTGTCCATGCCCTGTTCCCACGGGTGGACCACGGAGGCCAGGCCCCCGCCGCCCAGGTCCCGGCGGTGCAGCAGATAGCGGTGCCAGGCCGCGAGCTGCGGATAGAGGCGGGACAGGAAGCCGCGGGCCCGTGACAGGCCCGGGTCGGCGACATGCACCAGCCAGGCGGCGAGCGCGTGCACCGGTGGCTGCACGATGCCCGACGTCTGTACGGTGCGCGGGGCGCCCGCGGCGTGTCCCGCGGTGGAGGAGCGCCAGAAGTCGGGGCTCGGGAAGTACGCATCCAGCGGGACGGAGGGGTTGAAGACGATGTGCGGAATCCGGCCGTCGCCCCACTGCGCGTCCAGCAGCGTCTCCAGCTCGACCTGTGCCCTGAGCGGCGACAGATGGCGCAGCCCGATCGCGATGAACGCCGAGTCCCAGGACCACTGGTGGGGATACAGGCCGCGCGAGGGCACCGTGGACGTCCCGGTCCAGTTGTCGTGCAGCACCCGGGCGGCCCTCAGGTGCAGCGAGCGCGCGGCGGGGCCCGGATCGTATACGGCCGTCCCGGAATGGCCGATCTCACCGTGGCCGGAAAATGGGGGTGAGGCCGAGGTGCGTACGGGCCCCAGGGGTCCGGTGCGGCGGGCTGTGAGCTGGGTCGAGCGGTCCACTCGGGTCTCCACGAAGACGTATGTCCGGCCAGTTCGGTTGATGCTGCCGTAGGGTTACGTCTATTTAACACGCAAAACTCAATATGTAATGCAGAGTTGAGGAACGCAAGAGGGTGTGCATGACCGGGAACGCCGGGAGGACCGGTATGGCAGGACGGGCCGGGAGGGTGGGCGGCCAGGCGAGCGCAGGCGAGCTGCTGGCGCTGGTGCGCAGCGGGCGGGCCACCACGCGCGGTGCCTTGCAGCAGGTCACGGGCCTGTCCCGGGCCACGGTGGGCCAGCGCCTCGACCGGCTTTTCAGGGCGGGCTGGCTGCGCGAGGGTGCCGCGGGCCCGGTGGAATCGCCGCTCGGCGGCCGGCCCTCGGTCCGACTTGAGTTCGACGACTCACATGCCGTCGTCCTCGCTGCCGACCTCGACACCCGGCATGCGCGCGCCGCGGTCCTCTCGCTCACCGGCGAACTGCTTGCCGAGCACACGGGGTCGCTGCTCATCGAGGACGGCCCGGACGTGGTGCTCGGCGAACTCGGCCGCTGGTTCGGTGAGCTGCTGGAGAAGGCGGGGCACCGGGCGCAGGAGGTGTGCGGGATCGGGCTCTCCGTGCCGGGGCCGGTCGACAGCGACACCGGCCGCGTCGTCCAGCCGCCGATCATGCCCGGCTGGGACGGCTACGACATAAGAACCCGGCTGACCCGCTCCTTCGCCGAGCACACGGGCGCCGAATCCGTCCCGGTGCTGGTGGACAACGACGCCAACCTCATGGCGTACGGCGAACAGCGCACCGCCTACCCGGACTGCTCGGCCTTCGTCCTGATCAAGGTCTCCACCGGCATCGGCGCGGGCGTCGTGGTCGGCGGCACGATCTACCGGGGCATCGACGGAGGCGCCGGGGACATCGGGCACATACGGGTCCCGGAGGGCGCCGACGCCTTGTGCAAGTGCGGTTCGTACGGCTGTCTCGCCGCCGTCGCCAGTGGCGGCGCCGTGGCGCGGCGGCTTGTGGAGACCGGGGTGCCGGCTTCGTCCGGCTCAGATGTGCGGGATCTGCTGACCGCCGGGCATCCGGGGGCGGCGGCGCTGGCGCGGGACGCCGGGCGGCTGGTCGGTGACGTACTGGCGACCGTGGTGACGCTGCTCAACCCCGGGGTGCTGATGATCGCCGGGGATCTGGCCGGAACTCCGTTCCTCACGGGCGTACGCGAGCTGCTCTACCAGCGCGCCCTGCCCCGCTCCACCGCCCACCTGGACGTGGTCACCTCACGGCTGGGGGAGCGGGCGGGCCTGGTGGGGGCGGGGCTGCTGGTGGTGGAGCACCTGTACGCGCCAGAGCGGGCTGAGGAGCGACTGCTGGCGATGGGCGTGTGAGTCGGCCGGGGTGCGGGTCTGCGCGGTGGTCGCATGGGTGCGGATCCGTGTGTGACATCGGCGTTACGGTCCGCGTACGCGTCCGCATGGTGAAATCTGGCCGCTTCCATCGGCGTGATTCTTGCCACCCTTGATAAGGGTTGCGCTCAGATGAGCGGATCTTGGGCCATTGCACTTCTCCAAGGGGTGGCACTCAGTGCCACCCCTTGATCGTTCACGACTCGAACTCACACGTGTGGAGTGCCGCTCATCTGAGCGCTCTGGCGGGTCTACGTGCGTTGACTCGTTCGGGAAGTGAAAACACCAACTTCCGACTCATTGCCAGGTCTTGACTTGCGATCTGTTGGCGGACGAGCGGTTACGGCCGCATGACGCGTAAGTGGACGTACCGAGGTACCTTCGATCTGGGTATGTTCCTCGCCGTCAGGGCAGCCAGCGCGTCCTCGAGGAGTCGAGATCCGTGTCGGAAAACAAAGATCCCCACGTAACTGGTAGCGGCGACAGTGTTGTCGGCGGAGTGAAGTTTGTTTACGACTTCACCGAGGGCAACAAGGACCTCAAGGACCTCCTCGGTGGCAAAGGCGCGAACCTCGCCGAGATGACCAACCTGGGCCTTCCCGTCCCGCCGGGCTTCACGATCACCACCGAGGCGTGCAAGACGTACCTCGAAAGCGGCGCGGAGCCCGCGGCACTGCGTGACGAGGTCAGTGCGCACCTCGACGCCCTCGAAGAGCAGATGGGCAAGAAACTCGGGCAGGCCGATAACCCCCTGCTCGTATCGGTCCGTTCAGGGGCGAAGTTCTCCATGCCGGGCATGATGGACACCGTCCTGAACATCGGGCTCTCCGACAAGTCGGTCCAGGGCCTGGCCAAGCAAGCCGGTGACGAGCGCTTCGCCTGGGACTCGTACCGGCGGCTCATCCAGATGTTCGGCAAGACCGTCCTCGGCGTCGACGGCGAACTCTTCGAGGACGCGCTGGAGTCGGCGAAGGCGGCCAAGAAGGTCTCGGTCGACACCGAGCTGGAAGCGGCCGACCTGAAGAAGCTCGTCACCAAGTTCAAGAAGATCGTCAAGACCGAGGCCGGGCGCGACTTTCCGCAGGACCCGCGCGAGCAGATGGACCTCGCCATCCACGCGGTCTTCGACTCCTGGAACACCGACCGCGCGAAGCTCTACCGCCGCCAGGAGCGCATCCCGCACGACCTCGGCACGGCCGTCAACGTCTGCTCGATGGTCTTCGGCAACCTCGGCCCGGACTCGGGTACGGGCGTGGCCTTCACCCGCGACCCCGCCAGCGGCCACCAGGGCGTGTACGGCGACTACCTGCAGAACGCGCAGGGCGAGGACGTCGTGGCCGGCATCCGCAACACGGTCCCGCTCGCCGATCTGGAGAAGATCGACAAGAAGTCGTACGACCAGCTGATGCAGATCATGGAGACCCTGGAGAACCACTACAAGGATCTCTGCGACATCGAATTCACCATCGAGCGCGGCCAGTTGTGGATGCTCCAGACGCGCGTCGGCAAGCGGACGGCGGGCGCGGCCTTCCGTATCGCGACACAACTGGTGGACCAGGGACTGATCGACGAGGCCGAGGCGCTTCAGCGCGTCACCGGCGCCCAGTTGGCGCAGCTGATGTTCCCGCGCTTCGACGAGGACACGAAGGTCCAGACGGTCGGCCGGGGCATCGCGGCGTCGCCGGGTGCGGCGGTCGGCAAGGCGGTCTTCGACTCGTACACGGCGGTGAAGTGGTCGCGTTCGGGCGAGAAGGTGATCCTGGTCCGCCGCGAGACGAACCCGGACGACCTGGACGGCATGATCGCGGCGGAGGGCATCCTGACCTCGCGCGGCGGCAAGACCTCGCACGCCGCCGTGGTGGCGCGCGGCATGGGCAAGACCTGTGTGTGCGGTGCCGAGGAGCTCGAGGTCGACACCAAGCGGCGCCGGATGACGGTGCCGGGCGGGCATGTGGTGGAGGAGGGCGACCTCATCTCCATCGACGGGTCGAGCGGCAAGGTGTACCTCGGTGAGGTGCCCGTGGTCCCGTCCCCGGTCGTGGAGTACTTCGAGGGCCGGATGCACGCGGGCGCCCAGGACGCCGACGAACTGGTCGAGGCCGTACACCGGATCATGGCGTTCGCCGACCGCAAGCGTCGCCTGCGGGTGCGCGCCAACGCGGACAACGCCGAGGACGCGATGCGCGCCCGTCGTTTCGGCGCGCAGGGCATCGGCCTGTGCCGCACGGAGCACATGTTCCTCGGTGACCGTCGTGAGCTGGTCGAGCGCCTCATCCTGGCCGACACGGAGGCCGAGCGCGAGGAGTCGCTGAAGGAACTGCTGCCGCTCCAGAAGCAGGACTTCGTGGAACTGTTCTCGGCGATGGACGGCCTGCCGGTGACGGTCCGTCTCCTCGACCCGCCGCTGCACGAGTTCCTGCCCGACATCACCGAGCTCTCGGTCCGGGTCGCCCTGGCGGAGTCCCGCCAGGAGCCGCACGAGAACCTACTCCGCCTCCTCCAGGCGGTGCACCGCCTGCACGAGCAGAACCCGATGCTGGGTCTGCGCGGCGTACGCCTCGGCCTGGTCATCCCCGGCCTGTTCACGATGCAGGTACGGGCGATCGCCGAGGCCGCGGCGGAGCGGAAGTCGGCGAAGGGCGACCCGCGAGCCGAGATCATGATCCCGCTGGTCGGCACGGTCCAGGAGCTGGAGATCGTCCGCGAGGAGGCCGACCAGGTCGTCGCCGAGGTCGAGGCGGCGTCGGGCACGGAACTGAAGCTGTCGATCGGCACGATGATCGAACTGCCGCGGGCCGCGCTGACGGCGGGCCAGATCGCGGAGGCGGCCGAGTTCTTCAGCTTCGGCACGAACGACCTGACGCAGACGGTGTGGGGCTTCAGCCGCGACGACGTGGAGGCCTCGTTCTTCACGGCGTACCTGGAGAAGGGCATCTTCGGCGTCTCCCCGTTCGAGACGATCGACAAGGACGGCGTCGGCTCCCTGGTGAAGCTCGCCGTCGAGGCCGGCCGCGCCACCCGCCCCGATCTGAAACTCGGCGTGTGCGGTGAGCACGGCGGTGACCCGGAGTCGGTCCACTTCTTCCACGAGGTGGGTCTGGACTACGTATCCTGCTCGCCGTTCCGGATCCCGGTGGCCCGCCTGGAGGCCGGCCGCGCGGCATCCTCGTCGAAGGGCAGCGACCACCGCTGATCCTGTCCCGGACTCCGGAGCCGTCGTCGGTCACCCCGACCCTCACCGACGCGATGGCGGCTCCGGTGCGCGAAAGGAAGGGGCGGCGCCTGTGCGGAGGCGCCGCCCCTTTCGCGAGGTCAGCGGGATGTGTAGGTCTCCGCGTACTCCTCCGGCATCGGGCGGGTGTCCAGGTAGAACCACTCGGCGGTGGGACCCGGAGCCGGGGCGGCGGGTGGGTGTTGGGACAGGGGTTCGTCGGCCCGGATCGTGCGCGAGGACTCCGGTGCGGTGGGGGCCTTCGTGTCGGTGGCCGTGTGTTTCGCCGGGCCCGGCATCAGGAGTTCCACGCGCAGCCCCTTGGCGCGCTGTTGGGTGACGAACTCCTCGACCTGGTTGCGGCAGGCGTGGTCCAGGTGGGTGACGCCCTTCAGATCGAGGCGGATGCGCGGCTTGCCGGCCTCGGCGGCGCCCTCCAGGGCCTCGATGACCTGCGGCAGGCGGAGGAATGTCGCGTTGCCCGCCATCACCACCTTCGCCGTGTCGTCCTCGATGTGCTGCTTGATGACCGTCTGCGACATGCGCACGGCCGCGAGGATGATGCCCGCGGCGAGGCCGACCAGGACGCCCTCCAGCAGGGCCGTCGCCACGATGACCAGCGTGGTCAGCGACATGACCGCGAACTCGCCCCGGTCCTGGCGCCACATCTTCGGGAACTCGGCGGGTGCGAAGAGCTTCCAGCCGCTGTGGATGAGGACGCCCGCGAGGACCGAGATCGGGATCAGGGCCAGCACCTGCGGCAGCAGCAGCGCGAACAGCAGTAGCCACAGGCCGTGCAGGGTGCGGGACATACGGGTTTTGGCGCCCGCCTGCACGTTGGCCGAACTGCGGGCCACCACCGCCGTGATGGGCAGCGCGCCGAGGATGCCCGCCACCGTGTTGCCGGCGCCCTGCGCGATGAGCTCGGGGTTGTAGCGGGTGCGCGGGCCGTCGTGCATACGGTCGACGGCGGCAGCGGTGAACAGCGACTCCGCGGACGCGATCACGGTGAACGTGAGGATCGCCGTGATGACGGCGGGGTCGGCCAGGCCCGCGAACTGCTCCGCGCCGGGTACGTCGACGGAGGCCAGCAGATTGCCGACCTGGAGCGTCTTCACGTTCACGCCGGGTAGGGCGGCGACCGCGATGCCGATGCCCACGGCCACGAGCGCGGCCGGGATCTTGTTGACCGGGCCCGGCACCTTCTTCCACATGAAGCTGAGGACGACGGTGAGGATGCCGAGGCCGGCCGCGATCATCGCCTGCGGGTTCGAGACGGTGTCGGCGAGCAGGCCGGGGACGCCGGCCATGTTCTCGAGCGGGGTGCCGGGGGCCTTGGCGTCGGCCGCCGGGTACGCCTGGCTGAATATCAGCGGCAGACCGATGCCCGCGAGCATGCCCTGGACGACCGCCAGGGAAATCGCCTGGAAGAACCGGCCGAGCTTCACCAGGCCGAGGACGATCTGCAGGATGCCCGAGAAGAGGACGATCACGCCCAGCTGGGCCACACCGAGGTCCGCCACGGTCTCGGCGACCAGGGCGGCGAGACCGGCGGCCGGGCCGCTGACCTGGAGGGTGCTGCCCTTCGCCGCGCCGACCACCAGGCCGCCGATGACACCCGAGATGATGCCCAGCTCGGCCGGGACACCGGAGGCCACGGCGACGCCGATGCACAGGGGGAGGGCCACGAGGAAGACCACGAGGGATGCCGTGATCTCGGTGGCCAGGTCAGCCTTGGGGGCGTTGGGGGACTTCGAGCCCTTCGAGCCCTTCGAGCTCTTCGCGCCCTTCAAAAGGTTCGCGACCAGGGGTGACTTGGGTGTCTTGGGCGGCCCGGCGGCCTCGGGGCCCGTACTGGGACTGTGGCCCTCGGCCGCATGGGGTGGTGCGTGGGGTGGCCGGGGTGGGCGGGCTGTTGGTCCGGGTGGTTCGGACGGATGAGGTGGTGTCGCCCACGCGTCGTGGCGCGGGGGTCCCGGCGATGCAGGCCATTCGTCCTGATGGTGCGGGGGTGCCGCCCACTCGTCCGTCGGTCCGGGGGTCCCCCACGCGTCCTGAGGTGCGGGTGCGGTCTGCTGCGGTCCCCTCGCGTCGACCCTCACCGTGCGGCCCGCGCCGTCGGGTCCGGCGCCGCGGCTCCTGGCGTGCCTCCTGTGCGTGCCGCTCATGCCGCATGCACCCGGAACAGGCCGTCCTCGGCCAGCTCATGGACCTGGCCGGTGTCCACCTCGTAGTACCAGCCGTGCAGCCGCAGCCGGTCCTCGTCGAGACGCTGCCGTGCCGACGGATAACTCCGCAGTGCGGCGAGCTGGTTGACGACGTTCAGCTGCACCACGTCCGACAGGGACGGTCCGGTGGGCGTTCCTTCGAGCACCGGCGCCAGCCGCGGGCGGGCCAGGTCCAGCCAGGCGTCCACACCGGGCAGCCTGGACAGGTCGTCGCCGGACCTGATGGCGCTCATCGCGCCGCAGTGGGAATGGCCACACACGACGATGTCCTGAACGCCGAGCACCTCCAGTGCGTACTCGATGGTGGCGGCCTCGCCCGAGGCGCCAGGTTGTCCATATGGCGGAACGATATTGCCGGCGTTCTGCAGCTCGAATACTTCTCCGGGCCGTGCGCCCGTGATCAGGGCGGGTATGACCCGTGAGTCCGAGCAGGTAATGAACAATGCCTCGGGCCATTGACCCTCGGCCAGCTTCCGGTATTCGCCGCTTTCGAAGTCGACCCGTCGCTTGAGCGAGCGGGCGTGGTCCAGCAATGCCTTCACGGTTCCTCCCGGCAGGGGTTTTCCCATCGCGTTCGACATGGCGTATCGCCAGATCGTGCGTAGGGTTTGACCAGGTCAGGGGTAGTCAGGATGATTCAAGGGGTAGTTCACGGGTGGGGTTCGACCGGGTCTCCCCAACCGTAGAACAGCGACTGCCAGACGAAGGTTAGGGGAACACTAAAACGCGACCAGGAATGGCTCAGAATTTGTCCGGGCACCCCAGAGGAGCGTTAAGGGAGCGCCAACAGGGCGGGCTCGGAAGGTTTCTGAGTGTCTGCTCACATTGCCCGGACTACGTTTACGCGCCATTGACCGTTCTTGTAGCGTGTCCTCTCCACGGCAACGGAAATTCGTGCTGTCCGGATGCGTGGTTGCTGTTGACGGTTCACGGAGAGACGGGAACGCATGAGCGTACGAGTGCTGCTCATCGAGGACGACCACACGATCGCCGAACCGCTCGCCGAGGGTCTGGGGCACTTCGGGCTGGCGGTCAATCATGTCGGCACCGGAACCGAGGGGTTGAGGGGGCCGTACGGCGATGTCGTCCTGCTCGACCTGGGCCTGCCCGACGTGGACGGCATCGACGTCTGCCGTGGCATCCGGCAGACCTCCGACGTCCCCATCATCATCCTCAGTGCACGGGGCGAGGAGGCCGACCGTGTCCTGGGTCTCGAACTGGGTGCTGACGACTATCTGGCGAAACCATTCAGCATGCGCGAACTCGTGGCGCGGGTGCGGGCGGTGACCCGCCGTACGCAACGGAACGGGCCCGGTGGGCAGTTCCCGGGCGCGGAAGCCTACGGGCCCGGTGCCGGCGGTGGTTTCGGCGCCGGAGACACCGGGGGCGAGTCGCTCGGGACCGGCCTGTCGGTCTCGGGATCACTCGGAGCCGGTCTGCCGGGCCCGGGGACGTACGGCGACGGAGCCGTCCCCGGTACGCGGGCTGGGGCTGCCGGGATGGCCGATACGGGGACGCATGCCGCCCTGGACTCCGGCACCGGGGCGCGCGATGCGGCGGAGCCGGAGAGCGGGGCGTCCAGCTCACGAGCATCGAGCTCACGGACGTCGGATTCCTGGCCGAGGGCCGGAGAGTCGTCCCGCGGGGAGTCGTTCGGCGGGGAGCCGTCGGTCGGGAATCCGGTCGGTGGTGGGTCGTCCGGTGACGAGTCGTTAGGCGGTGGGTCGTTCGGTGGCGAGTCGTTAGGCGGTGGGTCGTTCGGTGGTGAGTCGTTCACCAGGGATTCGGGGGCCGCGTCGTCCGGGCCGTCCTCCTCCTCGTACGAACCCGGCGGTGCCACCCGGCAGTTCGAGTCCTCGCAACGCTTCGAGTCCTCGCGGAACTTCGGGTCCTCGGAGAACTTCGAGAGCGGCTCCTTCGACAGGGGGCGCACCCCGGAGTCAAGCCGTTCGCCGGAGTCGGGCGGTTCCCGCGAGAGGGGCCGCGCGCTCGACACGAGCAGCTCGTTCGACTCGACTTCTTCCTTCGAGCCGACCGGTTCCTCAGGCTCGACCAGCTCATCGGACTCGACCGGTTCGCTGGACTCGACCCGCTCCTTCGACATCACCCGCTCCTTCGAAACGGGCGGTTCCTTCGACTCGTCCCGCTCGTTCGACGCGCCCGGCTCCGCTGAGGCGTCCCCTCCGTTCGGCTCCCCACGCTCCTTCGATGCCCCCGACCCCGCCTTCGACTCCGGACCGCCCCCCGAAGCCGCCGCCGAGGAAGCCCCCACCGGGCCGCTGGTCGTGGACCGGCGGACGCGGCAGGTGTGGGTCGGGGAGTCGCCCGTTGCGCTGACGCCCAAGGAGTTCGAGCTGCTGGCTCTGCTCACCGAGGACCCGGGAGCGGTGTACTCGCGGCAGCAGATTCTCGACCGGGTGTGGGACCCGCACTACGAGGGCCCGACCAAGACGCTGGACGTGCACGTGGCCACGCTGCGGCGGAAGTTGGGGAACCCGGCGTGGATCCAGACACTGCGCGGGGTGGGGTTCCGGCTGGCGGTGCACACGCGGCCGCCCACGGCGTACCCGGTATCCGGGCAGACGGCGGCGTATCGATGACCCGACGCCTGCTGCTCAGCTACCTTAGCCTCGCTGCCTTCCTCCTGCTGTGCCTGGAGATCCCGCTGGGGATCGTCTACTCACGGGCCGAGCGGGAGCGGATCGTCAACTCCGCCAACGACGAGGCCGAGTCGGTGTCCGCGTTCGCCTCGCTGTCCGTCGCGTCCGGACGGGAGGGGGCGCTGACCGAGCGGGTCGAGCACTGTGCCGAGCGCATCGGCGGGCAGGTGGTCATCGTCGACGCGGAGGGCGATCTGCTGGCCACCTCCGACCCGCTGCCGAGTCAGGAGGAGCGCGGCCTGGCGTCGCATCCCGAGGTGGCCGCCGCACTCGACGGCAGGGCCACCACTCATGTCCGTACATCCACCATCGGCGGGGTGGACTACCTCTCCGTCGCGGCCCCGATGGTGAACGGCGGACAGGCTCAGGGTGCCGAGCGCGCACAGGGGGCGGTGCGGATCACGCTGCCCACGGACATGGTCACCGACCGTGTCAGCCGGGTGTGGCTGCTGCTGGCGTTCACGGGGCTCGCGGCCCTCACCGCCGTCGCCGCGCTGGCGTTCGCGTTCGCCAAGTGGACCGGACGTCCCATCCGGCAGTTGGAGGAGGCCACGCACCGGCTGGCCGACGGCGGTCAGGCGACGCCCGTGGCGATCACCTCAGGACCGCCCGAGGTACGCAGCCTCGCGGCCACCTTCAACCGCACCGCCGCCCGCCTCGAACACCTCCTCGCCTCCCAGCGCGCATTCGCCGGTGAGGCCTCCCACCAGCTCAAGACTCCGCTCGCGGCGCTGCGGCTGCGCCTGGAGAACCTGGAGAACGACATCGCCCTGCACGCCCGGGGCAGCCTCACCGCCGCGATGACCGAGACCGACCGGCTGGCTCGGATGGTCGAGGGCCTGCTCGCGATGGCGCGGCTCGACGAGAGCGCCGCCGAGCGTGAGCGGGTGGACCTGGACCGGTTGTGTGTGGAACGGCACCGGGCCTGGTCCCCGCTGTTCGAGCAGCACGGCGTGCGGCTCGTGCTGGTGGGCGCCCACGCGGGGCAGGTGCTGGCGGTGCCCGGAGCGGTGGAGCAGATCCTGGACAACCTGCTCTCCAACGCCCTGCGGGCCTCACCGCCCGGCAGCACCGTGTCGATGGAGCTCCGCCTCTCGGTGCCCACCCGCCGGCATCCCCTGCACCATCTCCACCACCTCCGCGACAGCCGCGCGTCATGGGTCGACCTGCACGTCACGGACGAGGGCCCCGGCATGAGCCCCGAGCAGCGAAGCCGAGCCTTCGACCGCTTCTGGCGCGCCCCCGGCGCCCCCAAGGGCGGCACCGGCCTCGGCCTCTCCCTGGTCCAACGCCTCGCACACGCGAGCGGCGGCGAGGCAACCCTGCACGCCGCGACCACCGGCGGCCTGGACGCGGTGATCCGCCTCCCGTCCGCGCAGTCGCATGAGCCGCCGGCAGCGAAGCCCGGCCCCCGTCGCCGCGAGGCACCGGCGCTGCCCGCCTGACGTCGTAGCGTGGCGCCCGACGACTCGGGAGCGGAGGTGGAGACGTACATGAGCGAGACCGATCCGCACATCCACGTCGAGGAGAAGGTGGCGCAGGCCGGCGCCGCCTACCGCAACACGATCGCGTCGACGCTTGGCCGCGTGCCCGACGCGCCGAGCGTCGTCACCACCGGTTGCGCACGCCGGGTGCCGTACGCGATGACCTCTCCCCACCCGGAACGCGTCACCTGCCTCGCCTGTCGGGAACACGCCCACCGGGAGCATCTGCGCTTCGCCGACCAGGTCGAACGCTTGAGCCGTATGCCCGGCGCGATCATCACCGGCGACCAGGCGACTGGGGCCGCGCAGTGGCACCGGGACCTGGCGAGAAGGTTCTCCGGCTGATTCTCGGGTTGAACGCGGCGGTGTTCGCACGCCCCGAGGTTTACAAACCACTGCCCCATGAGCGGAGAGTTACCTTCCAGTCACGTCACGTTCGCATCACGGGTCCTCCATATCGCCTCCACACCGACAGCCTCTCAATACGTTGATCACCTCAAATCCGCTCGATCGCCACTTCGTGATCACGCGTATGGATATCCGCACATATCTGGGGGCTCTCCATGAACCTGTTCCGCAGACCTGCCGCCGTGGCCGTCGCAGCCCTGGCACTGGCCGCCCTGCCGGCCACCGCCGAGGCCCATGACGGCGATCACCCGTTCAAGAACTGCACCGAGGCGTATGACAACGGGTACTCCAACATCCTCGAGGGCGACGAGCACTACGCCGACCGCCTCGACCGCGACAAGGACGGCATCGGCTGCGACCAGCCGCCCGCGGACTTCGTCCCGGCCGAGGACAGCAACACCGGCGACGAGGACGAGAGCGCCGGAGCCGACGAGTCCAACGGCACGGACGACACCGCGGGAGAGGACCAGGGCACCGACCTGGCCGCGACGGGCGGCAGCAGCGCGACCCCCTACCTCGCGGGCGGCGGCGCGGCCGTCCTGCTCGCCGGGGGCGGCGTCCTGCTGGCGGCACGCAAGCGCCGTACCACGCGCTGACCTGTGCCGCCTGACAGGATGACGGAATGACCGACGGACTCCGCTGGGTGTTCGAGGCGTATCCCGAGGGGTAGAGCCTTGTCTTCTGCGAGGACCTCGCACCGGAAGACGTACTCGTATGACTCGGGCCTGGCGGGAGTCCGTCCTCCTCATGCTGAAGCTGATCGCCCGCCAGAGGACACGCCATGGCCCGCGGCCACCACATGATCTTCCACACAACCCCCGATGATCACGCGGCGGCCGTCCCTCTTGCGGGCTGGGCCCTCAGCTTGACTGCGAAATCGAGCTCGCGTGTCAGGCGGTGAAGCCGCCGTCGACATGGATCGAGGCTCCGGTGATGTACGCGCCGTCCGCACTTGCCAGGTGGGCGACGGTGGCCGCGATCTCGGCCGCTTGCGCGTAGCGCCCAACAGCGGTGAAGCCGGCGATCATCTCGGCGTTCGGCCCGTCGGCGGGGTTGGTGTCCGTGTCGGTGGGGCCGGGATGCACCAGATTCACGGTGACTCCACGCGGACCGAGTTCTCGGGCCAGGCCCTTCGTCATCCCGGCCAGAGCCGTCTTGCTCATCGAGTACAGCGCAAGTCCGGGGAAGACTGCACGCTCGGCGACATTGCTGCCGATGCTGATGATGCGGCCGCCCTGGCCCATATGGCGCACTGCCGCCTGGGACGCTGTGAACGGCGCCCGGACGTTCACCGCCAGAGTGCGATCGATCTCTGCCGTCCCCAGGTCCTCAAGTGGGCCGACGAGGAAGACGGCGGCGTTATTGACGAGGATGTCGAGTCTGCCGAACAGTGCGGCGGCCTCGTCCACCGCGGCGGTGAGTGCCTCAGGGACCGCGCTGTCGGCTTGGATGGCAAGGGCCCGGCGCCCCCTGGTCTTGATCTGCTCCACCACCTCGGTGGCGAGTTCCGCGCTGTTCTCATAGGTCAGGACGACGTCGGCGCCTTCTTCGGCCAGTCGTAACGCAACAGCGGCACCGATACCCCGGCTTCCGCCCGTGATCAAGGCCACGTTTCCTTCAAGTCGGTTCATGACGTTGAGCATTGCTGGCACCAGCGCCCGAAGCTGGCTGGAATCCGACCTGGCGTTCAACCTCCGGGAAGGCAACACCATCCTGATCACGCCACACGGGAGTACCAGGCCGGAGGTGTCATCCGGGGTCGGATGTGGCATCCAGCAGTTGATTGATGTGGCGTTGGAGGACAGCGAGCGCCGTCTCTGGTGAGTGATGGCCTGCGAGGACTTGGACCGTGAGGCCGTCGGCCAGGGCAAGGAGCGTGTGTGCTTCTCGATCAGGGTCGACGTTCTTGGGGACTTCCTGGGTGTCCTGGCCGTAGCGGATGAGCCAGGCGACCAGGTCATGGAGCTTGGTGTAGGTGGCCCGCAGGACGTCCGTCAGTTTCTCGCTGGCAGGAGCTTGAGCGACGAAGGTCAGCCATACGTGTGCCTGCGTCTGCGATTCCTCATCCAGCAGGGCCATCTGAGCCAGGGTGTGTGACAGCAAGGTGGATGCGGCCTGGGGGGTGGGGGCCGCCGCGATGCGCTGGTTGGCTCGGTCGCTGACCTGTTGGGAGATGTGCTCCAAGGCGAAGAGCAGCATGTCTTCTTTGGTGCGGAAGCTCCGCTGGACAGCACCCATGGACACGTCCGCTTGGGCGGCGACGTCGCGGAGGCTGACTGCCTCTATCCCGGAACGCGCGATCAGAGCGCAGACCGCCTCGGCGATCCGCCGGCGCCGGTCCTCGTAGTCGACCTGCCTGGGCATGATCCGCTCCCTCCCGCGTTCCGATGCACTTGCATCATATCCGTATCCACTGCACGATGTGATGCGATCGCATCGGAACGATTGGCGCTCCGGGAAGGGACATCCGTCGTGGTGAAACAGCTCAAAAGTGTGGACAACAACTCAGGTCAGGGGCTGCTTTGGCTGTTCGGCGCCGTCCTCGCCATCCAGGGGTTCGGCTCTGCCATCACAGAGGCCGGGTGGGATACGAGCTTTGGCGTCGCCGGCATCCTGCGCGCGGCCGACGTGCCGGAATGGGGGACCTTCCTGGTCGGCCTTGCAGGTGTCGCTCTGCTGGTGGTGGCGGCGCACCGTCACCGTACGAGGAGGAGGACGGACCGCCGTCCGTGAGCGGAACCAGGGCTACCCTGAAGCTGCACGTGCCGTACGGAGTTGAGAGAGTCCTCAGGCGCCGTGAAAAGGAGCCGTCATGGCCGGCTGGAGTGTGCAGGACATCCCTGACCAGGGCGGGCGCATCGTCGTCGTGACCGGTGCCAACAGTGGGCTCGGGCTGGCCACCTCGCGTGAGCTGGCCCGGCGTGGGGCCCATGTGGTGCTCGCCTGCCGGAGTGAGGAGCGGGGGGCCCGCGCTCGCGACCGGATCCTTGGTGAAATCCCTGATGCACAGGTCGAGTTGAGGGCTCTCGACCTCGGACGCCTTGCGTCTGTACGGGAGTTCGCGGCCGAGTTCGCGGCGTCCCACGGTCACGAGCGGCTCGATCTGCTCATCAACAACGCTGGTGTGATGGCCCTGCCCCACGGGCGCACAGCGGACGGCTTCGAGACCCAGTTCGGGGTCAACCACCTCGGGCACTTCGCGCTCACCGGGCTCCTGCTGCCGCTGCTCCTGAAGACGCCGGGCGCGCGGATCGTCACCGTGTCCAGCACCATGCACTCGGTGGCCAACATCGACATCAACGACCTCAACAGCGAGCGCCGCTACAACCGTTGGCTCGCCTACTCCCGCTCCAAGACGGCCAACCTGCTCTTCACGCACGAACTCGCCCGCCGCCTCACCGCGACCGGCTCGGACGTCGTCGCGGCCGCCGCCCACCCCGGTTACGCGGCCACGAACCTGCAGACCAAGGGTCCCAGGATGGAGCGACGCAAGGCCGCCGAACTGTTCATGCGGACCGGCAACCGTTTCTTCGCCCAGTCCGCCGAATCCGGCGCCCTGCCCATCCTGTACGCGGCCACCGCGCCCGGCGTCGAACCCGACTCCTTCACCGGCCCCTCGTTCGCCAACTGGCGCGGCTCACCGGCCAAGTCCCGCCGCGCCAAGTGGACGATCAACGACGCGGCGGGGGAACGGCTCTGGGCGGAATCGGAACGCCTCACGGGAGTGACGTACGACGGCCTCAAGGTCTGACAACAGCCAGGGGCCGGCAGGTTCAGGACGTACGCACCGTCAGCGTCAGGACGTACGCACCCCGTACGTCGCCACCGTCACCGTGTCGTCATCCAGGCACCGCCCGGACTCCAGCTCGAAGCGCTGCTTGAGCAGGGGTGAGGCCACGAACGAGCGGCCCTGGTAGGAGCCGATGAGGCCACGGGAGAGGACGGCGGCGCCGGTGAACGGGTCGCGGTTGTCGATGGCGTACAGGCGGCCCGCGCGGTCCTGGAAGAGGGCGACCTGGCGGCCGTCGGGGAGCAGGGCCGCCACCCCACGGCCCGGCATCAGCGCACTCATGTCGCAGATCGTGAACCAGTCGTCCGCCGTGTCGTCGACGCGAAGCTGGACCTTCAGGGTCGTCGTCTCGGGTGCGAGGGTCATCGCTGGGCGCTTCCTTCCAGGGGACGGGTGCCGATGGTCAGCAGCGGCAGGTCGGGCTTGATCTGGTCGCGCTCGGGGACGAAGCCGACGACGGGGTCGGGGGTGTCCGGCGCGTTCACGAAGGAGACGAAGCGGGACAGCTTCTCCGGATCGCTGATGGTCTCGGCCCACTCGTCGCGGTAGTTCGCGACATGCGCGGCCATCAGGGACTCCAGCTCCTCGCAGATGCCCAGGGAGTCGTCCACGACGACGTCGCGTACGTGGTCCAGGCCGCCGGGGATCCGCTCCAGCCAGGTCGACGTGCGCTCAAGGCGGTCGGCCGTGCGGATGTAGAACATCAGGAAACGGTCGATCAGACGGATCAGTTCGGCGTCGGAGAGGTCCTGCGCGAGCAGGTCCGCGTGGCGCGGGGTGGCGCCGCCGTTGCCGGCCACGTACAGGTTCCAGCCGTTGGCCGTCGCGATCACGCCGAAGTCCTTCGACTGGGCCTCGGCGCACTCGCGCTGGCAGCCGGAGACCGCCGACTTCAGCTTGTGCGGGGAACGCAGCCCCCGGTAGCGCAGCTCCAGATCGATCGCCATGCGTACGGAGTCCTGGACGCCGTAGCGGCACCAGGTCTGGCCGACGCACGACTTCACCGTACGCAGCGCCTTTCCGTACGCGTGCCCCGACTCGAAGCCCGCGTCCACCAACCGCGCCCAGATGAGGGGGAGTTGCTCGACACGTGCGCCGAACATGTCGATGCGCTGGCCGCCGGTGATCTTCGTGTAGAGGCCGAAGTCGCGCGCCACTTCCCCGATGACGATGAGCTTCTCGGGGGTGATCTCCCCTCCCGGGATGCGCGGCACGATCGAGTACGAGCCGTTCTTCTGGAGGTTGGCGAGGAAGTGGTCGTTGCTGTCCTGCAGGGCCGCCTGGTCGCCGTCCAGGACATAGCCGCTCGCGCCGATCGTGGGGGCGAGGGAGGCGATGATCGAGCCCACGGCCGGCTTGCAGATCTCGCAGCCGTCGCCGCCTCGGGCGCCCTCACGGCCGTAACGGTCGAGCACGTCCTGGTACTTGTTGATGCGCAGGGCGAGGACGATCTCGTACAGCTCCTCGCGGGTCTGCGAGAAGCAGCCGCACAGGCCCTTGTCGACCTCGACGCCGCTGGCCTCCAGCTCGGCGTTGACGAGCTGACCGAGGACCTTGACGCAACTGCCGCAGCCCGTACCGGCCTTGGTGCACTTCTTGACCTCGGGCACCGTCGTGCACTGGTGGTCGGTGACCGCGCCGCGGATCGTGCCCTTGGAGACGTTGTGGCAGGAGCAGATGACCGCCTCGTCCGGCAGCGCGGACGGGCCCAGCTGGGCGCCGCCGCCCGAGCCGGCCGGGAGCACCAGCTGCTCGGGGGAGACGGGCGGTACGGAACCGGTCAGGGCGCGCAGCGTGCCGTACGCATCCGCGTCGCCGACCAGGATGCCGCCGAGCAGCTCGCCGTCGCGGCCGATGACCAGCTTCTTGTACAGGCCCGAGCGGGAGTCGGAGTAGACGACGTCCAGGCAGTCCTCGGCCGTTCCGTGCGCGTCACCGAAGGACGCCACGTCCACGCCGAGCAGCTTCAGTTTGGTGGACAGGTCGGCGCCGGTGAACTCGGCCTCGTCCAGAGCGATGGTCGCGGCCACCGTCTCGGCCTGCTCGTAACCGGGCGCCACCAGCCCGTACACCCGGCCGTCGGAGGCCAGCGCGCACTCGCCGATCGCGAAGACATGCGGGTCGGAGACCGTACGGCACTGCTCGTCGACCGAGATGCCGCCGCGCTCGCCGACCGTCAGGCCGCAGTCACGGGCCAGCTGGTCGCGGGGGCGGACACCGGCGCTGAACACCACCATGTCGGTGGCGAGTTCGGAACCGTCGGACAGCGTCATGCCCGTGACGGCGCCCGAGTCGTCGGTCACGATCTCCTGCGTGCCCACGCCCGTGTGGACGGACAGGCCCATGTCCGCGATGGTGCGCAGCAGGGCGGCGCCACCGCCCTCGTCGACCTGCACCGGCATCAGGCGCGGCGCGAACTCCACGATGTGGGCCTTGAGTCCGAGACCCTTCAGCGCGCCCGCGGCCTCGAGGCCGAGCAGACCGCCACCGACCACGGCACCTGTCGTCGCCTTCGACTTCGCGTACTCCTCGATCGCGAGCAGGTCCTCGATCGTGCGGTAGACGAAGCAGCCCTCGGCGTCCTTGTTCGGGACCGGCGGCACGAACGGGTACGAGCCGGTGGCGAGGACCAGGACGTCGTAGTCGACGACAAGACCGGAGCGGGCGGTCACCTTGCGGGACTCACGGTCGATGGTCTCGGCCGGGTCGCCGACGTACAGCTCGATGCCCTCCTTCTCGATGAACGCCATGTCGGTCATCGAGAGGTCCTCGGGCGTCTTGCCCGAGAAGTACGAGGTCAGCTGGACGCGGTCGTACGCGGGCCGCGGCTCCTCGCACAGCACGACCACGCGGTGCGTGGCGGTCAGGCCGCGCTCGGCGAGCGCTTCGAGGAAGCGCTGGCCGACCATGCCATGGCCGACGAGCACGATCGTGGGGGTGTCCGTGGACATCAGGAGCCTCCATCATTGGTGAGCAGGTGGAGCAGAGGGCCGGTCTCGGGGAGCGGCTCTGCTCCCTCCCAGGCGCGGGCGAGCGCGCCTACGGTGCCGAGTTCGCCGACGAGTACGCCGCCGACCACACGGTCGTTGCGAACGACGACCTTGCGGTAGGTGCCGCGGGTCGCGTCGGCGAGCTGGATGACGTCGTCACCGGGCTGCGGGGTGGGCTCGCCGAAGGCGGCGAGGTCGAGCGGGGTGCCTGAGGCGAGGGTCAGCCGGGTCAGGGCGCGGGTGCCGGTGTAGCGCGCGGCGCTGTCGCCCGTCGCCAGCAGCTCGGCCAGCGCTTCGGCCTGTTCGATGGCGGGCGTCGCGAGACCGTAGACGGTGCCCGCGTGTTGCGCGCAGTCGCCGATCGCCCGGATGTGCGGGTCGGACGTACGCAGCTCGTCGTCGACGATGACGCCCTTGTGTACGGCGAGCCCCGCGTCCTGGGCCAGACCCACGCGCGGGTGCACGCCACAGGTCAGCACCACGAGGTCGGCGTCGAGCGCGTACCCGTCGGCCAGTTCGACCGAGCGGACCGCTCCGCCGACGCAGCGCACATCGCGTACCCGGCACTCGGTGTGCACCTCGACGCCCAGGTCCTTCAGGTGCCGGAGCACCAGCTTCGAGGCGGACGGGTCGAGTTGGCGTTCCATCAGCCGTTCGGCCTGCTGCGCGAGCACGACCTGCGCGCCGCGCGCGGCGAGCGCGCGGGCGGCCGAGACACCGAGGAGACCGCCGCCGATGACGACGGCGCGGGCGTCCGGGCGCACGGCCTTGGACAGCCCGAGGCAGTCGTCCATCGTGCGGAAGGCGTGGACGCCCTCCGGCAGCACGTGATCCGCGGTGAAAAGCCCTCGCAGCGGGGGAAGCTTCGCGTTCGACCCGGTCGCCAGGACCAGCGTGTCGTATGCGATCACCGAGCCGTCCGAGCAGTGCACCTCCCGCTGACCGCGGTCGATGCCGGTGACCCGGGCGCGGACCAGCTCCGCGGGCGCGGGCAGGGCGATCACGTCGGGGGCGTACCGTCCGGCCAGCACCTCGGCGAGCAGAACCCGGTTGTACGGGGTGTGCTCCTCCTCACCGATGAGCACGGCGGGCAGCCCGAGCTCGCCGAGCCGCCGGGCGAGCCGTACGCCCGCGAGGCCGGCGCCGATCACCACCACACGCGTATTCGAGGTCATGGTGACGAGCGTGCGGTGCCGGTGTTACCCGGCCGCATCACAACTGTTTCCCCCTGGGAACGCTGCCCTCAGCGGGTTGCCTCCGGCGGTGTGAGGGTTGGGTTCGTTGTCGGGTGCGGGTTGCCTCCGGCGGTTGGGCGGGTGGGTTCGTTTTTGGGTGCGGGTGCGTTGTGGCTGGTCGCGCAGTTCCCCGCGCCCCTGGGGTGCGTGGTGGGTCGGGGCCGTGGGCCGGTGCGTCAGCCCGTCGCAGGGTGGGCATACGGCCCTGCGTCTGACACAGGGTGCGGGTTTCCTGAGACAGAACCTACGCGACGGGCATACGACGCACCGGCCCACGTCCCCTCCCGCCGGTGGGAGGGTGCGGGTAGTTGGGGGTGCGGGCTTTTTCTGGGCGCGGGAGTCGCAGGCTTTTGCTTTTCAGGGGCGCGGGGCTGTGACATTAGCGGCTCCGCCGCGGGGCGCGACCAGCCACGACGGACTGGCAGCCGCGACACGACGTGTCACCCCCACCCCCTGGCGGGGGCCTGGGGGCGGCAGCCCCCAGTTTCGGGAAGGGGCGGGCTTGGGGAAAGAAAACCCTCCCCCACCCGGCCGCGAGGGGCGTCGGACCCGGAGGGGGAGGGGACCGCGGTACCGGTGGACAGCGGAGGTGTCCGTCAGGTCCCGTCGCCTCTCGCCCGGCGAAGCAGGAGCCAGGTACCGCCCGCGACGGCGACGGCGAGCGCCGCCACTCCCGCCGCGGTCTGCACGGGGCCGGGGCCGACCGCGCCACCGACCCCCGTCTTCACGCTTCCTCTCGGGTGCACCGGTTCGCCGACGCCCTTCTCGGCTCCCTCCGCCTGGGCCAGCGCGACCCTCAGGTCCCCCGACAGCCGCATACCGCTGGAACAGCGCGCGACGATCTCGTACGTTCCCGGCTGCGCGGACGGCGGCACCCGGAACCGCCCGACCGCGTTCCGCTCGTGCGCGCTGGGCGTCAGTGTGAAGGCGCCCGCGCCCACCGCGCCCGCGTCCCCCGTCATCGAGCCGTCCGCACCGCACTGAGCCGTGTTCACCATGACCTCGGCGCCGGGTGCGACGGTCGACGGATACACCTCCAGCGGCCCGGTGTCCTCGCCGAACGCATACGCGGGCGCGACGGGGAGGCCCGCGGCGGCGACGGCCAGCGCGGTACCGGTCAGCAGACGGCCTGTGCGCATCGTGCTCGCTCCTCCACCTCGGTCGCATCCCTCTCCTGTCGAGGTAAGTGGCAGTCCGTCCGACACGCCTCCTGATGATGCGTCAGAACGGGTGTCGGATGGCTGCGTCGACTGACGTGACGGGCGACGTTTCGGCAGGTCACGGGCGTACGAGCAAAAAGAATTCGCGGGGCGTGGGGCGCGGGTGTGAACGGGTGACCGGCCCTCGTGGGCGACGGGCCTGGCGGGGGGTCCAGTCGTGTGGCACGGCCAGGACTTGACCTCAACTTTGATTGAGGTATGAGCCTGTCCTCATGAACTCCGCTACTGACCAACCCATCACCGACGCACCCATCCATGTCGCCCTGATCATCGGCAGCAACCGTGAGGGCCGCTTCGGACCTGTGGTCGCCGAATGGCTGCTGAGCCGGATCCGCGAGCGCGACGACATGGAGGTCGATGTCGTCGACGCCGCCGACGTGCGACTGCCGACGGCCCTGTCCTACTCGCCGTCCGCCGAGGTGACCGGCGAGCTCGCCAAGGTCACGCCGAAGCTCGCCGACGCCGATGCCTTCGTGGTCCTCACGCCCGAGTACAACCACTCGTTCCCGGCGCCCCTGAAGAACCTCATCGACTGGCACTACACCGAGTGGCGCGCCAAGCCCGTCGCCTTCGTCTCGTACGGCGGACTCTCCGGCGGCCTCCGCGCCGTCGAGCACCTCCGGCAGGTCTTCGCCGAACTTCACGCCGTCACCGTCCGCGACACGGTCTCCTTCCACAACGCGGGCGCCCACTTCGACGACGAGGGCCGCCACCGGGATCCGGCGGCTCCGGAAGCCGCAGCGAAAGGGATGCTGGGCCAACTGGTGTGGTGGGGAAGGACGTTGAAGGAAGCGAAGGAGGTTCGGCCGTACGCGGGGTGACGAGTTTCCGCCCCTCGTTCCGCTGAAGAGGCAAGTGCGCCTTGACAATTCCCAACTGTCAAGGCGCACTTGCCTCATGACTCTTCCAGACCTGGACGAACTCATCGCGGAAGTCGACCGCACCTGCGACACCGCACACCGACCCGGCGGCGCGGCGGAGCAGCCCGACTGGCTCGCCCTGCTGACCGTGGCCGCGCAGCTTTCCGGCCAACTGCAGGCCCTGGCAGATGACTTGGTCGAGGACTATGTCGAGCACTGCCGGATGCACGGCTGCTCGTGGACCGACATCGGCGCTGCCCTGGGCGTGACCCGGCAGGCGGTGCAGCAGCGCTTTCACGCACCCCACAAGCGATACGCCCCCGAGACGATGACCGACGATCTCCGCGAGGCGATGACCCACGTCAAGCGGGCCGCGGTGCAGCACCGCAACAACTACATAGGCACCGAGCACCTGTTGTGGGGCCTGACCGCGAAGCCCAACAACGCCACCCGGCTCCTCGAGGCGTCCGGTGTCGCCCCCGACGTCGTACACCGCTCCGTCGAGGCCCACTTGAGCATGGGCGCCTCACAAGCCGCCGAACGGATCGCCTGGACTCCCTACTCCCGCAAGGCCATCGCACTGGCGGAAGAACAAGCGGGCTCCGGCCTCATCGACTGCGACCACCTGCTGACAGGCCTCAGCCGGGTCGGCCGCGGGGTGGCGGCGACGGTACTGACGGAGGCGGGCTTCACGATGGCGGCACCGGGCGAGGGATAGCCAACTGGCTTGAAAAGGCTGGACAGTTGGGCCCCGTTTTCCCATCCTCGTGGGGTCACCCGTACTGACCGCCGTCCCCTCTTCGGAAGGTGACATTTGTGAAGTTCAGCTACGCCATGCTCCCCGACTACCCTCTCGCGGAGTCCCTGGAGTCCATCAGGCTCGCCGACGAACTCGGCTTCCATGCCTGCTACGCCGCCGACGAGACCTGGCACAAGGACCTGTGGCTGCTCTTCGCCGCGGCCGCCGGGCAGACCAGCCGAATCCGCCTGGGCCCGAGCGTCTCCCCGGTAACCCTCCGCGAACCGACCCTGATCGCCCAGGCCGTGGCCACACTCGACGAACTGTCCGACGGACGCGCGGAGGCCGTGCTCTCCAGCGGCAACTTCGGGCTGCTGGCCCAGTACAAGATCGACTGGGCCCGCACCCGCCCACTGTCCCGGGTCAAGGAGGCGCTTCATGTGGTGCGCACGCTGCTGGACGAGGGGACGATCTCCTACGACGGCGAATTCTTCTCGTACGAAGGCCTGTTCACGTTCGCGCGACCGGTCCAGAGCCGGGTGCCGCTGAAGCTCGGTGCGATGCGCGGACCCAAGTCCTTCGAGGCGGCGGGGGAGTTGTCCGACGGCTGCCACCATGCGCTGAGCTACACCCGCGAGGCGTACGAGTACGCGGTGCGGCACATCCGGGCCGGAGCGGAGCGCGCCGGCAAGGACTGGCAGTCCCTGGACATCGGCGCCTGGGTCGTCTTCGCGACCGGCCCCGACTCCGCCGCCGCCAAGGACGCGGCACGCAGCATGGTCGGCATCTACGCCTCCTCGATGCCCGAGGAGCAGCTACGCCGCAACGGCGTCGACCCGACCGAACTCAAACCGATCATCGACGCCATCGCCGCCGGCGACCTGGCCCGCGGCATCGAACTGACGACGCCGGAGATAGCCGAGCGCCTCTCCATAGCGGGCACCCCCGAAGAATGCCGCGACAAAATCCAACGAGAGATCGCCCCCACCGGCGTCAACCACATGATCTGCGCCATCACCGACCGCACCCTGGTCAAGGCCTTCACCGGCCGCGACCTCACGGAGGTGGCCGACGTGAACACCCAGCTCCGCCTGATCCACGACGGGATCATGCCGGCCTTTGGTTGATTGAGCACTCTGGGCGCTCACCGTGCGAGGGGCCGCCCGCTCAGTCTTCAGTCAGGACCGGTGAGAATTGTTCTGTGGCGCCTGGAAAGGAGATCAATCATGGCCATGCCCGACTGGCTCACCGTCCTGACCACGACCGACGCCCCGGAGAAGGCGGACGCCCTCGCGCGCGGCGCGGTCGCGGCGCGCGTCGCCGCCTGCGCGCAGATCTCCGGGCCGGTGACGTCCGTCTACCGGTGGAAGGGAGAGATCGAGACCGCGTCCGAGTGGCAGGTGCTCTTCAAGACCACGGACACGCGGTACGCGGAGCTGGAGGCGTATCTGCGCGAGGCGCACGACTATGACACGCCGGAGATCATCGCCACGCCGGTGGTGCGGGGGAGTGCGGCGTATCTGGAGTGGCTGGAGCAGGAGACGGCGGGGTGAGCCGTCTGCCCATCTTCGTGTACGGGACGCTGCGGCCCGGAGAGCCCAATCACGATCTCTTCCTCCTCGGGCGCACCATTTCCGAGGTGCCCGGGCGGTTGAAGGGGGCGGTGCTGTACGAGGGACCCGGTTATCCGTATGCCGTGGATGAGCCCGGGGGCGTGGTCTGCGGCGAGCTCATCACTTCCTTGCCCGAGCAGTACGGCCAACTCCTCCTCGCCCTCGACCGGTTGGAGGACTACGCGCCCGGAGATCCAGCCAACCTGTACGAGCGCGTAGCTCGGGACGTGGCGCTCGCGGACGGTACGAGTGTCCAGGCCTGGGTGTACGTGGCTGCGCCTTCGGTGGCGGCTCGGCTGCGGGCGCGCGGCAAGCTCATTGAGGGAGGGGACTGGCGGGGACGGGGTTGTTGAGGTCGGTCTTTCTTTCCCCAAGCCCACCCTTCTGAAAAAGTCCCCCGTCACCGCTCAGTTCTGTGGCGCTCCTCGGTCTACATCTACGAAAGGCCCACCAACGCCCGTACGACAAACAGGAGTCAGAGCCATGACCGTGACCACGCCCCAGACGCAGACCATCGCCCCGTCCTCCCCCTCCTCGACCCGGTCCCTCGCCACGCGGCCCGTGTGGCTGGTCGGTGTTCTGGCCACGCTCGCCGGGGCCGTTGTGACCGAGGTGTTCGCGCTGATCGTTCGCGGCGCCGGCGTACCGATGGAGGCGGCCAGTCCAGGAGCCAAGGAGGCCGCGGAGATTCCGGTGGGCGGCTTTGCCGGAGGCGTGGTGTTCTGGTCGATCGCCGGGATCGTCCTCGCGATGGTTCTCGCCCGCTGGGCCAAGCGGCCCGCCCGTACCTTCGTGGTGGTCACCGTCGCACTGACCGCACTGTCCCTCGCCGGTCCGGCCGTCGCCCCGCACACCGCCACGTCCACGCAGGTTGTCCTGGCCGTGTCCCACGTGGTCGCCGCCGCCGTGATCATTCCCGTACTGGCCCGGCGACTCGCCCACCACCGCCGGTGACGGATCAGGCAGCCCCTCCCACCCGTAGTCGCACCCTCGGAATCGGCCGAGGGTGCGACTACGGGTGGGAGGGGTTCTTTTCCCCAGCCCCACCCCTTCCCGAAACTGGGGGCTGCCGCCCCCAGGCCCCCACAGGGGGCGGGTGGTGACAGGTCGTGTCTCGACTGCGCGACCAGCCACCCACCAACCCGCACCCGACAACGAACCCACCCGCTCATCCCCCGGAAGCAACCCGGACCAACAGCACCCCCGGAGCCACCGGCAACACCACCCGCAGCGCCCCCGACTCCCCGTCCCACTCCGCCGTACCGGCCGACGCCGACGGATGCAGGACCTCCACCCGCACGCCGTCGCGGCCGGCCAAGTGCGGCAAAGGCAATGTCCGTTCGGCGGCCTCGCCACCCCGGCGCCACACCGACAGATACGTCACCCCGGTATCCGGCACGCGCATCCCCAACGCCACCCACTCATCCGTCCACCCCGGCAATCCGAGCGGCCAGAACGCCACCCCCTCCCGCAGATCCGCCCGGATCGACTTGTACGTCGCCACAGCGTCCCGTACCAGCGACAGCTGCCCCGCCGACATCCGATCAAGATGCCCTGACAGATGCACCCGCCCCAGCAACGCCGTACCCAACGTGAAGTTGATCTCGTCGTCCGAGAACTCGGGCTGGGGATACGCCCACACCGCCCCCTGCTCCGGCGGCACAGCCGTAGGCGCCGCCGCCGCGATCGGCGGATAGCGGAGCAGATCCTGCTGGTCGGACGTGGACTGCAGCTGAGCCACCGCCAGGGACGCGCCGTCCATGCGCATACCACCGGACGCGCAGTTCTCGATCACCAGCGACGGGTGGCGGTCCAGCACAGACGACAGCCACGACAGCCACGCCCGTGTATGCGAGAGCAACCGCGGCACGGACGTGGTGATGTTGTAGTCCAGCTTCAGATAGCCCACATCCCACTCACCCACGATCCGATCCACCGTCCGGTCGAGATGGGCGCGGGCCGCAGGATGCGTCAGGTCCAGCTGATGGCGGCCCTGTTCGGTGACCCGCGCACCGCCCTCGTGGCGCAGAAACGCCTCGTCCGGCAGTTCGCGCGCCACAGCGCTGCGGACGCCCACGACCTCCGGCTCCAGCCACAGCCCCGGCACCATCCCGCGCGAGCGGATACGGTCGAGCACCGCGCCGAGCCCCCCGCCGGGAAAGCGCCCGGAGGACGGCAGCCAGGCGCCGACGCTGTCCCACCAGCCCGCGGAGTCGTCGTACCAGCCGGCGTCGATGCAGAAGTACTCCGCACCGGCCGAGGCCGCCGCGTCGATCAGCGGCAGCAGCTTCTCGGTGGTCGGGTCGCCCATCAACGTGTTCATGTAGTCGTTGAAGATGACGGGGAGCCGTTCGTGGTCGGAGTGCGGGCGGCGGACGAGACGGCGGTACGTCGTCAGCGCGGCCAGCGCTCCGTCGAAGCAGGTGCCGAGGGCCAGCGCCACCCACTCGCTGCTGAACTCCTCGCCGGACTCGAGGACTTCACGCCAGCCGTGCTCGTCCGAGTTCGGGCCGCCGAGCGTCAGATACGTGTGCCCGCCGGCTTCCCCCGCCTCCCAGGACCAGCTCGCCGCGGACTCGATCTGCCACAGCCAACTGCGTTCGTCCGTACGGTGGCTGAGGGCGCCCATCGCCAAATGCCCGTCGGTGGGCCAGCTGCCCCGCCCGGCGAGGCGCACCGCGGCCCGGCTGTCGTGCTCGTGGACATCCCGGCCGATGTCGGGCACGGCCGCCCGCTGCGGCTCGGCGTACCAACGGCACTCGGCGAGCCAGTCGTTGCGCGCCCGGAACACGAGCAGGTCGTCGGGGGAGGGCAGAGCGCCCAGCAGCAGACTGCTGACCGAGCGCAGGGTGACCGGCGCTGAGCCGTCGTTGCGGAGCCGTACCCGGGAGCGCAGCACAGGCACCCCGTCGGGCGAGGCGTACTCCGCGAACACCATCAACTCGCTTGCTGAATCGTGGAGTTCGACCGTCAGACGATGCCAGCCGTCGTTGTACGTGGCGTCGTGTGCCCGGTACCTCAGCCGCGGCCCGAGCGCCGTCCCCGTGAACCGCGGTCCCGAGAACCCCGTACCCTCACCGGCCGGCACGACGTCGACCAGCGGCAAGGCGGCGCGGACCTCGGCATCCTCATCCTTCGGCTCCGGATCGCCCGGCCGCGCCACCCGCAGCAGCCGAGGCGAGTCCCCGCCGGCACCGGCGGCCCAGGCGGCCCCGCTTGGCCCACCGGTCCCACCCACCCCGCTGACCCCGCCGATCCCGCCGAAATCGAAGTCGACAGCGAGGCCCGAATGTCCCCAGCGATAGTGCCGTGCGCCGTTGTCGTGCTCTTGCGTCACTCATTCCCCCCGCGATAGCCCTGATGACTCATGCCCTGATGCCGTGATCCCAAAGTCAACAAGTCAACCGGTACCCGGGCCACCCGGCCCCGAACTCTCCCGCACGATCAGCTCCGGCTCCGCGCAAGGCTCCTGCCCCGGAGCCGACGGATCCAGCAGACGATGCAGCAGGCCGAAACACGTACGCCCGAGCCCCTCGAAGTCCAGCCGCACCGTGGTCAGCGCCGGAGCGAGATACGCGGACGCGGGCGTGTCGTCGAAGCCCACGACGCTCAGCTCGTCCGGCACCCGGCGCCCCGCCTCCCGTGCCGCCCGCAGCATCCCGAGCGCCAGGTCGTCGTTGCCGCACAGTACGGCGGTGGCGTCGGGGTGGCGATCCAGCAGCGTGCGCGCCGCCAGGTGACCGGAGCGCGGCGTCCAGCCGCCCTCGACCGGCGTGGGGGCGTCAACTCCCGCTTCCCGCAGGGCGTCCAGCCAGCCTTCCGTCCGCTGGGCCGTGCGTGCCGTGGACGACGGGAGTGCGAGGCAGTGCACGGTGCGATGGCCCAGGCCGAGCAGATGGCGGGTGGCGCGGGTGGCGGCGAGGCGGTCGTCGAGCCATACGTGCCGGGGGTCCGGGTCGTCGCCCGGTGGCCGCTCGACCAGCGCCGTCACCGGTACGTCCGCAGGCAGCAGCTCCAGCGCGCGGGCGCCCGCCGCGTCGAAGGCGATGACGATCACGGGCTCGCCCGGGCGTACCAGCCGGGCCCGCAACTCCTCGGCGTCCGGGGCCGCGTGCCGGTCGAGCACGCTGATCGAGACCGCGAAGCCCGCCGTGCGCGCGGCCTCCTCGATGCCACGCAGGGCCGTCGCATTGCCGTACAGCGAGGTGTCGGAGGTGAGCACGGTCAGCGAGCGGACCGCCTTGCCGGCGAGTTCACGCGCGGCCCGGTTGGGCCGGTAGCCGAGTTCGCCGATCGCGGCCTGCACCCGCCGTCGGGTGGCTTCGGCGACGCGTTCGTTGCCGTTGATGACGCGCGAGACGGTCTGGTACGAGACGCCGGCCGCGCGGGCGACGTCCCGGATGGTCGGCTCCTGAAGGCTCCTCATGTGAACGGTCACTCCACTGTTAATGCTGCAACAGGTGTTGACAGATGGTACTGCGGCGGGAGAATCATGCGCTGATGTGACCGTTCACACAAGAGTCCAGGAGCCGATGGATGACTCGGAGAACGCGCACGACACGAGGGACCGGACGATGGACCACGACGGTCCTCACGCTCGCACTGATGGGAGGGGCCATGTCGGCGGCACAGATGTCCGCGGCCCAGGGGGCGGAACGGGCGGCGCCCCGCCTTTCCGTCGACCTCGCCGACTCCGAGGGGCCGGTGATGCGCGGCGCGAACGGCGCGCTGTACGGGCTCAGCGACGACGGGGTGCCCAGCGACGCAGCGCTGGAGCCCCTGAAGGTCACCAGCATCTCGCAGAAGCCGGAGGGCGGTGCCCAGCACCCCAATGGCGACGCGATCACCGTCTCCAAGTCGTTCTTCCGCAACGGCGGCGGCGAGATCAACGTGATGATGCAGGACATCTACGCCAAGTGGCCGTACGAGGACCTCGGCATCGCCGACTACCTCCCCAAGGTCGACAAGATCGTCAAGGAGGTGTCGGCCGCCCCCGACAGCGATCGCTTCGTCTACATCCCGTTCAACGAGCCCGACCAGATCTGGTACAACCTCGGCGTCTCCGACCAGGCGACGTACGAGAAGAACCGCGACCGGTTCTTCCAGGACTGGAAGACGGTGTACCAGCGGATCCGCGCGATCGACCCGGACGCCAGGATCGCGGGCCCGAACGAAGCCGCGTACCACACACGCCTGTTGACGGACTTCCTCGCCTTCGCCAAGCGGGAGAACGTACTGCCCCAGATCATGACCTGGCACGAGCTCGGCTCCGGCTCGCTGCGGGACTTCCAGGGGCACTACGACAACTACCGGGCGATCGAGCGCGAGTTGGGGATCGCACCGCTGAAGATCAACATCGATGAGTACGCCAACCGCCGTGATCTGTCCGTGCCGGGGCAACTCGTGCAGTGGATCTCGATGCTCGAACGCAACAAGGTGTACGGCAACATGGCCTACTGGGACGCCGCCGGCAATCTCAGCGGCCATGTGGTGCGCTCCAACATCCCCAACGGCGGCTGGTGGCTGTTCCGTTGGTACGCGGGTCTGACCGGCGACACCGTCAAGGTGACACCGCCGCAGGCCAACACCATCGACACGCTCCAGGGTCTCGCCTCGTACGACACGAATCGCCGCCAGGCGCAGGTGGTCCTCGGCGGCGCGGCGGGCGACGCGGACGTCGTCGTCAAGAGCGTCGACCGGCGGGTCTTCGGTCGCTCGGTCACCGCGACCGTGGCGGAGGCGGCCTGGTCCGGGTACGAGGGCGGGCACCCGGCGCCGCACGTGCTCAAGCGCGTGAAGCTGAACGTGGCCTCCGACGGCACGGTCACCGTTCCGCTCACCGGCATGCGGAAGATGTCGGCGTACCGCGTCGTCATCACCCCGGCCGGGTCCGGGACGCCGGCCACGCCGTCCGTCCCCTGGTCGGCGTCGTACGAGGCGGAGGACGCGGCGATCACCGGCGGCCAGGTCTACACCCAGGGCACGGTCTCCAACGCCAACGGGTACGCCGCCTCCGGCACCAAGGACGTCGGCTCGCTCAACACCGCCTCCAGCAAGGTCGACTTCACGGTCTCGGTGCCGCGCACGGGGACGTACGACCTGGGGATCCTGTACGGCAACCAGAGCGGGACGCCCGCCACACAGAAGCTCTCCGTGGACGGCGGCACGGCGACGACGGTGACGTATCCCTCGACGGAGAACTGGACGTACCGCGCCCTGAAGACCGTCCCCGTCTCCCTCACGGCGGGCAGCCACACGCTGACGCTGGCCAAGGACGGCAAGGAGGTGACGCTGGACCGCGTCGACCTGACGGCGAGCAGCACGCCTTCGGCGCAGTACGAGGCGACGCTCGCGGACATCTCGGGCAAGCCGGCGTACGGCTACGGGAGTTCGGCCGGCACCGGGACGGGAACTCTGCGGCTCGGCTCCGGCGACAAGGCGGTCTTCGACGTGTACGCGCCGCGTGACGGCTACTACACGCTGACCTCGCGGGCCTCGGCGGCCGTGAAGCTGTCCCTGCACGGCCAGTCGGTGACGGCACCGCCCGACCGGGCGCTCCGGCTGTATCTGGTCGCGGGCAACAACCGTGTGACGGCGACCGGTTCGGGCGTCGGGCTGCGCTCGCTGGACGTGTCGGGAACGGGTTCGTCCTCGGGCACGCTCGGGTACGAGGGCGGCGACGCGACCCTGGCCGGCGGAGCGCGCCTGGAGTCCTCGTCCTACGCCTCGGCGGGCTCGTACATCGGCTGGCTGGGCAACTCCGCTGCCAGTACGGCCCAGTTCGCGGTCGACGCCCCCAAGGCGGGCCGCTACATCCTGCTCATCTCGTACGCCAACAACGACCGCCGCGACAACGGCCACGCCTACAACACGGACATCGTGTCCCGCACGGCGGACGTCACGGTCGGCGGCACGACCAGGAAGGTGACCTTCAAGAACACCTGGAGCTGGGACGACTACTGGACGCTCGGCGTCCCGGTCGACCTGACGAAGGGCACGAACACGGTGACGTTCGGCAACGCCACCGCATGGGCGCCGAACATCGACAGGGTTGAACTGGCGCCTGTTCTGGACTAGTTGGGGCCGCACCGCGGGAGATGCAGTTCTGAGCTGCGGGTGCGTTGTGGCTGGTCGCGCAGTTCCCCGCGCCCCTGAAGGAAGGGCTGAGGCCTCCTTCAGGGGCGCGGGACTGCACGCCCGCTAGCTCGCCCGCTCCACGCGTACCGCGCACGCCTTGAACTCCGGCATGCGGGAGGTCGGGTCGAGGGCAGGGTTGGTCAGTGTGTTGGCCCGGCCCTCGCCCGGCCAGTGGAAGGGCATGAAGACCGTGTCCGGGCGGATGGAGGTGGTGATCCGCGCGGGCGCGGTCGCGCGTCCGCGCCGGGAGACGACGGCCAGCGGGTCGCCCTCCTTGGCACCGAGCCGCTCGGCGAGCCTCGGGTGCAGTTCCACGAAGGGGCCGGGGGCGGCGGCGTTCAGCTCGTCCACCCGGCGCGTCTGGGCCCCGGACTGGTACTGGGCCACGACCCGCCCGGTGGTCAGAAGCACCGGGTACTCGCCATCGGGCTCCTCGGCGAGCGGCCGATGCGTCACGGGGGCGAACCGGGCGCGGCCGTCGGGGGTGGCGAAACGGTCGAGGAAGAGGCGGGGCGTGCCGGGGTGGACGTCGGCCGTGGCCGTCGGCTCGGCCGCCTCGCTCGCGGGGTCGTCCGGCCCGAGGTCCAGCGCTGCGTCCTCGCCGTCCTGTGCCGTGGCGTCTGCGGCGCCGGGCAGCGGCTTCCCTGCCGCGGGCGCGGGGGTGCCGGCGCCCGCCTGCTGAGCCTCAGGAGCCTCCGCCGGGCAAGGCCAGAACACCCCGTTCTCCTCGATGAGCCGACGGTATGTGATCCCCGAGTAGTCCGCGGGCCCGCCCGCGCTCGCCCGGCGCAGCTCCTCGAAGATCTCCTCCGCGTCCGTCGGGAAGCCCTTCTCCACGCCCAGGCGGGCAGCCAGTTCGTGCATGATCTCCAGGTCGCTGCGTATGCCCTCCGGCGGAGTGATCGCGCGCCGCCGCAGCAGCACCCGGCCCTCCAGGTTGGTCATCGTCCCTGTCTCCTCGGCCCACTGCGTCACCGGCAGTACGACATCCGCCAGGGCCGCCGTTTCCGAAAGGACCACGTCACAAACGGCCAGGAAATCAAGCGACTTGATGCGTTCCTCGATGTGCGCGGCGCGTGGCGCCGACACCACCGGGTTCGAGGCCATCAGCAGTAGGGCGCGGATGTCCGTACCGAGGGCGTCAAGCAGCTCGTACGCGCTGCGTCCCGGACCCGGCAGCGAGTCCGGGTCCACGCCCCAGACCTCGGCCACATGGCGGCGGGCCGCCGGGTCGTCGAGCTTGCGGTAGCCGGGCAGCTGGTCGGCCTTCTGACCGTGTTCACGGCCGCCCTGCCCGTTGCCCTGCCCGGTCAGACAGCCGTAGCCGGACAGCGGGCGCCCCGCACGGCCCGTCGCCAGGCACAGGTTGATCCACGCGCCCACCGTGTCCGTACCCTTGGACTGCTGCTCGGGCCCGCGCGCGGTGAGCACCATCGCGGACTCCGGCTCGCAGAACAGCCGTACCGTCTCCCGGAGTTGAGGCACGGACACCCCCGTGATCCGCTCCACCAGCTCCGGCCAGTGCGCCATCGCTGCGGCCCGCGCCTCCTCCCAGCCGCTCGTACGCTCCTGGATGTACGCCTCGTCCGTACGCCCCTCCGCCACGACCAGATGAAGCAGGCCGAGCGCCAGGGCAAGATCCGTACCCGGGCGGGGGGCGAGGTGCAGGTCCGCCTGCTCGGCGGTGCGCGTGCGGCGCGGGTCGATGACGATCAGCTTGCCGCCGTTGGCCTTGAGCTCGGTGAGATAGCGCAGCGCGGGCGGCATCGTCTCGACGAGGTTCGAGCCGACGAGGATGACGCAGCCCGTCTTCGGGATGTCCTCCATCGGGAACGGCAGCCCCCGGTCCAGGCCGAACGCCTTGATCCCGCCGGCCGCCGCGGACGACATGCAGAAGCGTCCGTTGTAGTCGATCTGCGAGGTGCCGAGCACGATGCGGGCGAATTTCCCGAGCGTGTACGCCTTCTCGTTGGTCAGCCCGCCGCCGCCGAATACCCCGCACGCGTCCGGGCCATGCTCCGTACGCGTGCGGGACAGCGCCTCGGTGATCCGGCCGAGCGCCTCGTCCCAGGTGGCGGGCTCCAGGACACCGTCGTTCCGGACGAGGGGTGAGGTCAGGCGGACGCTCGATGACAGCACCGCGGGCGCGGTGCGGCCCTTGCCGCACAGCGCGCCACGGTTCACCGGGAAGTCCGGCCGCTCGACCACCGCGACGCCCCCGTCCTGCTCGGGCGTGAGATTCATCCCGCACTGCAGGGCGCAGTACGGGCAGTGGGTGGGCGTCACGGTGTTCTGCATACCGTCCAGCGTGCGTCGCACGTGTTACGCACCGCAACGCCTCTCGTTACACGGCAGGCACGGGGACCTCCCCGTGGGGGCTCCGGCGGCGTGAGGCGCCACAAGCGCCGCGCGTGAGGTTCCTGTCATCTGCCTGTTCGGAAGCTGTCGATGTGCTGTCAGTTCAGTCATGTGACTGGTTTTGCCAGTGACGCGGACCACATTGAACGTTGAAGCTATTGGAGCCGCCACCGCGCACGGACGGTGCGGCCATGCACCTCCGCACGGTGTTCGGCATTTCGACGCAAAGAAAGCGTTCAGTCGCCCGAGGCACCTTCTCCCCACACAGCACAGGAGGTCTGTGAAGCATGCCCCTGAGCCATCTGTCCCCCCAAGACAGGGCCCTGTTCTGGCAGTTCGGCCAAGGTCCTGAAGTCCCCGTCCCCGACCCCCTCGTCCACCACGCCGTCGAACGGCGGGCCGCCGCCACGCCACACGCCGTCGCCGCCGAGCACCAGGGCACGACGATCACGTACGCCGAGCTGAACCGTCGTGCCGACCGGCTCGCGGCCAGGCTCGTACGGGAGGGCGTAAGGCCCGGCGATCACGTCGGCCTCTTCGTACGCCGCTCCATCCCGATGCTCGTCGGACTGCTCGGCACGCTGAAGGCCGGCGCCGCGTACGTCCCGCAGGACATCGGTCTCACCCCCACCGCACAGTTACGGCACGTCATCCGTACGGCCGGAACGCGGGTCGTCCTCACTCAGACAGAGCACACGCTGCGGGTGCCTCTGCCTGACACCGGACACCGGCTGATCACGCTCGACGACGATCTGGCCAACCTCTCCACGGAAGGGCCGGTCCGGCTCGAGCGGCCTGTACACCCCGACGACGGGTGCTACGTCCTGTTCACCTCCGGCACGACCGGCAAGCCCAACGGCGTGAAGGTCACCCACCGCAACGTCGCGAACATCCTCCTCACCGAGCCCGGTGACCTGGGCATCCGCCCCGGTGACCGGGTCGCCCAGCTCCTCAACATCGCCTTCGACATGGCCGCCTGGGAGATCCTCGGCTGCCTCGCCCACGGCGGCACGCTCGTCGTCCGCGGCAAGGACGTCGCGGCGGCGGCCCGCACGGCGGACGTGCTGATCGCGACGCCGACAGTGCTGTCCGGTATCGACCCGGCGAGCTGCCCCCATGTGCGGACGGTGGCGGTCGCGGGGGAGCCGTGCCCGCGCCCGCTCGCGGACGCCTGGGCCCGGCGGTCCGCGTTCCACAACTCCTGCGGGCCGACGGAGACGACGATCGTCAACACGATGCGGCGCCACCACGTGGACGACCCGCTGCTCACGATCGGCCGCCCCACCCCCAACAACACGGTGTACGTCCTCGACGAGCACCGGCGTGCGCTGCCCATCGGGGAGACAGGCGAGATGTGGGCCGGCGGTGACTGCGTATCGGCGGGCTACCTGAACAACGAGGCGCTGAACGCCGAGCGGTACGCCCCCGACCCCTTCCTCGGCGGCGGACACCGGATGTTCCGTACCCGCGACCTCGGCCGCTGGACGCCCGACGGCGAACTCGAGCATCTCGGTCGTACCGACGACCAGGTCAAGGTCCGCGGCTTCCGCGTGGAACTCGACTCCGTCTCCTCAGTGCTGGAGTCGGTGGCGGGCTGCTCCCGCGCCGTCACGCTCAAGCGGGACGCCCGCAGCCTGATCTCCTTCGTCTGCCCGGCCGACGTCGACCCGGACACGGCCCGGCGCGCGGTGGCCGACGCACTGCCGTACTACTGCGTGCCGGCCACGGTCCTCCCGGTGGCCGCGCTGCCGGAGACGGACCGGGGCAAGGTCGACCGGGCGGCGCTGCTGCGGCTGGCGACGGAACGGGAGGAGGCCGCGCGGGAGGCCGCGCGGGCGGCGACGGTTCATGGCGAGGGAGCACCCCTGCTGCGGGTGTCGGCGGTGCGAGAGGGGGCGGCCTGATGACGTCGTCCGTGGAGACCTCGTCCGCTGAGGCCTCATCCGTCGAGGTGGGAGGCGCCACGCACGAAGCGCCTCCCGCCCCTCCCGCGGCTCTCGCCGAACTCCCTCCGCTCACGTCCGCGCCCCGTCGCCTCCTCAAGCACCCCCGCCTGATGCACTACAACCGCCTGGCGGCCCTGGTGCTGCTCGCCAACCTCGGATTGCTGGCGGCGAGTTGGGTCCCGAGCGGCCAAACCATCGGCTACGCGTCCCTCGCGAACCTCGCGCTCGCCGTGGTCGTACGCCAGCAGTACGTCATCAACCTCTTCTTCCGGCTGGCGACCTGGGCTCCGACGAGCTGGCCGCTGAAGGTGCGGTGGACGCTCGGGAAGGTGTACCACTTCGGCGGACTGCACGTGGGCGGGGCACTGGCCGGAGCGGTGTGGTTCCTTGCGGGGGCGGTCGTGGTGACCGTCGACGGCGCCAACGTGCCGCTTGTCACCGTGAGTTGGACACTCGTTGCCCTGCTCGTCGTCATCGTCGCAACCGCCCTGCCGCCCTTCCGCTCCCGCTTCCACGACCACTTCGAAAAGATCCACCGCTTCGGCGGCTGGAGCGCCCTCGCACTGTTCTGGACGCATACGCTGCTGGGCGCGCAGGGGCCGGTCGCCCTCGGGGTGCTGGCCGTGGTCACCTTCAGCGTCGCCCTGCCCTGGCTGCGGCTCCGCAAGGTGAACGTACGGATCGAACGGCCTTCCACGCACGTCGCGTTGGCCCGTTTCGATCACGGCGTGACCCCTTTCGCGGGGTCGTCCACCGCCATCAGCCGCAGCCCGCTCACCGAGTGGCACTCCTTCGCCAACGTGCCCTCACCCGGCGAACCCGGCTTCCGGCTGACCATCTCCCGCGCGGGGGACTGGACGGGCTCGTTCATCGACGACGCGCCCCCGAAGGTCTGGGTCAAGGGCATCACCACGGCCGGGGTCGCCAATATCGAGACCCTGTTCAGCAAGGTGATCTACGTCGCCACCGGCAGCGGTATCGGTCCCTGCCTGCCGCATCTGCTGGCCGCCGAGGTGCCCTCACGGCTCGTGTGGGCGACGCGTGATCCCCGCAGGACCTATGGCGACGACCTGGTCGACGAGATCCTCGCCGTCCAGCCGAACGCGCTGGTCTGGGACACCGCACAGCACGGCAAACCGGACATGGTGCGGCTCGCGTACACCGCGTACCGCGGCTTCGGTGCCGAAGCTGTCATCTGCATCTCCAACAAGAAGCTGACCTGGCAGGTCGTTCACGGTCTCGAGCGGCGCGGCATTCCCGCGTACGGCGCGATCTGGGACTCGTAACAGACCATCAGGAGAGAAGGAGAGAGGGAGAGTCGATGAACACCCTCAAGATCGAACGCCATGACCGCGTGGTCACCGTACGACTCCACCGGCCGCACGTCCTGAACGCCCTCAGCAGCGAGCTGCTGGCCGAACTCCTCGACGTACTCCGTCCATTGGACCGCGACCCGGATGTCGGCTGCTTCGTCCTCACCGGTTCGGAGAAAGTCTTCGCGGCCGGTGCCGACATCAAGGAGATGGCCGGGAAGTCGGCCGTGGACATGGCCGCGGAGGACTACTTCGCGGGCTGGGAGGAGTTCGCCGGATTCCGTACGCCGAAGATCGCGGCCGTCAACGGTTATGCGCTGGGCGGCGGTTGCGAACTCGCGATGATGTGCGACCTGATCATCGCGGGCGAGTCGGCGGTCTTCGGCCAGCCGGAGATCAAGCTCGGCGTGATCCCCGGCATCGGCGGCACCCAGCGGCTGACCCGCCTGGTCGGCCGTGCCAAGGCCATGGACCTGATCCTCACGGGCCGCACGATGGACGCCGGTGAGGCGGAGGCTTCGGGCCTGGTGTCGCGGGTGGTCCCGGACGACCGCGTCCTCACCGAGGCCACGGAAGCCGCCGCGACCGTCGCCTCCTACGGCCGCCCGGCCGTCACGGCGGCCCGCGAGTCGGTCGACCGGGCCCTGGAGACCGGCCTGCGTGACGGGCTTCTTTTCGAACGACGTGTGTTCCATGCGCTGTTCACGACGGAGGACCAGAGGGAGGGGATGAGCGCGTTCATGGAGAAGAGGGCGCCTGTTTTCCAGGGGCGTTGACGGGAGGACGGGGTGAGTTGACCCGGTGAGGGGGGTGAGCTGATCCGGTGAGCGGGGGCGGCGGACGGGGGTTCTCGTCCGCCGCCCCTCGTCGTGTGGGGGTTGTGAGTCCGTGCCCCGTAGGGGGAGGACCGGGGTCGGATCAGGGCGGTGCCCGGATGTCCGGGGTGCCCTCGGACCGAGATCGTCGAGACATGACGAAATCGGGGACGAGGACGACAGGGGCGGCAGGGCCGGTGGGCGGCAGCGGCGAGGGGAGTGCGGCCGGGAAAGCGGACAGGAAGAAGGCCGGGAAGAAGAAGGGGCGCCGTACTCTCACGCGGGTTCTGGTCACCCTTGGCACGGTCGTGGCCGTTCTGCTCGCCGCGTTCGGTGGATGGTTGGCGTGGCTGTGGACCAGCGCCGATACCAGCACGGTCGGCAAGGGCTCCTTCGGCAATGAGCTCGCCATCCCGCCGCTCGCCGAACCCAGCCGGGTCAAGGCGGACGGCACCAAGGTCTTCGACCTCGAAATGCGCGCGGGCGAGAAGGAGTTCAGGCCCGGGAAGCGGACCAGAACCTGGGGATTCAACGGCGACCACCTCGGACCCACCCTGCGTGCCGAACGCGGGGACAAGGTCGAGGTCAGGGTGCGTAACACGCTTGACGAGTCGTCGACCGTGCATTGGCACGGAATGCACCTGCCCGCGCGGATGGACGGCGGTCCGCATCAGATGGTGCGGCCGGGGGCCACGTGGACGCCGTACTGGAAGATCGACCAGCCCGCCGCCACTCTCTGGTACCACCCGCATCCCCACGGCCGGACCGAGCAGCACGTCCAGCGCGGCCTCGCCGGGATGTTCCTCCTCGACGACGACAAGTCCGCCGCCCTGCCGCTGCCGAAGAAGTACGGCGTGGACGATCTGCCCGTCATCGTGCAGGACGTCAAGTTCGACGGAGCCCAGTTCGATCACGGGCGCGGCCTGATGCAGAACGTCGGCTTCCTCGGCGACCGCACCATGGTCAACGGCACCCTCGACCCGCACCGAGAGGTACGGGACGAACTGGTGCGGCTGCGGCTGCTCAACGCCTCAACGGCCCGGACATACTCCTTCGGCTTCGACGACAACCGCCGCTACACACAGACAGCGACCGACGGCGGCCTCCTGGAACGCCCCGTGCAGACGGAGCGGCTTCAGCTCTCACCGGGGGAGCGTGCCGAGATCGTCGTACGGATGCGGGCCGACGAGCGCACCACCCTGCGCAGCTTCCCGCAGAACAACTACGGGGACGCCTGGAACACCCGCTTCGGCGGGGCCGACGACTCCTTCGACATCCTGCAACTACGGGCCGCGGAGACGCTCCGCCCCTCGCCCGCACTGCCGCAGAAACTGGGTGAACTGGAGGTGCCGGACGGTTCGGACGCCGTGCGCGCCCGGCACTTCGACCTGAAGAAGTCCGGGATCAACGGACGCAAGATGGCCATGGACCGAATAGACGAGACGGTCACCAGGGGCACCACCGAGACCTGGACCGTGCGCAACACCAACGGCATGCCGCACAACTTCCACGTCCACGATGTGCAGTTCCGCGTCCTGGAGGTGAACGGAAAGACCCCGCCCCCGCATCTGCGGGGCGCCAAGGACACCGTCTTCCTGCCGAACGGTACGACGATGAAGCTGGCGCTGCGCTTCGAGGGCCCGGCCGACCCGGACACCCCGTACATGTACCACTGCCATCTCCTCTACCACGAGGACGAGGGCATGATGGGCCAGTTCGCGGTGGTCGAGAAGGGCCAGCGGGCCGGGCAGCCGGACGCAGGTGGAGCCGATGGTGGACGTGACGCGCACGCGGGACATTGATTGACGTGCGGCCATGACGACCGGGACCACTGGCACACCGGGACCACTGGGGCGATTGGGCTGGGTCGACGGAGGACGACTGCGGGGAGCGGCGCCTCTGCTACTCCGCCGCGGCCAGGGCCCGCGACACCCCCGGCTCCTTCGGACCCAGGAACATGGGATCGGGCTCGAACACCGCCTCCGTCGCCGCCTTGCTCGCCGCGAAGACTTCCCGGACGGCGCCGTAGTACCAGGTTCCGTCACGCCGGTCGCCCTGTGCCGGGACGCCGTACGACGTGACGCCGGCCTGCTGGCACAGGGCGACCGCACGGCGGATGTGGAAGCCCTGGCTGATGAGCACGGCCTCGTCGACGCCGAAGATCTTCTTGGCGCGGACGCAGGAGTCCCAGGTGTCGAAGCCGGCGTAGTCGCTGACGATGCGCCGGTCGGGGACGCCGCGCTCGGTGAGGTAGGTGCGCATGCTGTCGGGCTCGTCGTAGTCTTCGCGGCTGTTGTCGCCGGTGACCAGGACGACCTCGATACGGCCCGACCGGTACAGCTCGGCCGCCGCGTCCAGGCGGTGGGCGAGGTACGGGGAGGGCTCCGCGCCCCGCAGTCCGGCGCCGAACACCATCGCCACCTCGGTCCGCGGCACGTCCCGGGTGGTCCGCAGCCGATCGTCCGCCGCAAGGAACAGCCACGTCGAGGGGAGCAGCGCCAGTACGCACCCGAGTATCACCAGCTGCACGGCCCGCCGCTGTCCGGCACGGGTGCGCGGCAACCGCGGTCTCAGCAGCGGAAAGAGGCGCAGCAGCCGCGGTCGAAGCATCCGCAGCTTGCCCAGCCTCAGGTGGCGCATCCGGTTTCCTCCCAGGTCAGTGGCCTTGTCGAAGGGGACGCCAGGAACGGTGATCCGGTTCTCCGGCGGCCCCGGGCCACCTCACGACCCCCCGCCCCCCACCGTGAACCCCTGGAAAACACCCGTCATTCCCGCGCAACGGGGCGGCAACGTCGAACCGCCACCATCAGTTCATGACGGCGTCGAACCTTCCTCGCGACGAGTCCACCACACGCCCCGGTGGCCAGCAGCTCCGGGCCGCTCACCTCGACAGTACGGCGCAACTCATGAACCGGATCACGAGCCAGCTCGGCAGCCAGCTCAGCCTCGTCTCGCGCGACGGGACGCGGCGTTCCGCGGCGCCCGCGCTCGTCCTCGTGGGCCACGGCAGCCGTGACCCGCGGGCGCTGAGCACCATCCGTGCCCTCATCGAGAAGGTCCGCGAGCTGCGCCCCTCACTGCCCGTGCACCTCGGCCACATCGAGCTGAACGAGCCCCTGCTGCCCGACACGCTCGCCTCCCTCGGCACCGGTGACGCGGTCCTCGTACCGCTGCTGCTCAGCCGCGGCTACCACGTCAAGCAGGACATCCCCGAAGCGGCGGCCGCCTCGTCGGCGAACACCCGGGTCGCCGCGCCGCTCGGCCCGCACCCGCTGCTCGTGGAGACGCTGTACGCGCGGCTCGTCGAAGCCGGCTGGCGGACGCGGATGAGTGAGACCGCCCGCCGCAGCAGCGGGATCGTGCTGGCCGCCGCCGGTTCCCGGGACCCCGACGCGGCCGTCGACACCCGCCGCACCGCCGAGCTGCTGGCCGAGCGCCTCGGGGTGCCCGTCGTCCCGGCGTACGCCTCCGCCGCCGCGCCCACCGTCCCGGATGCCGTCCGCGCACTCGCCGCCCGTGGCCGCCACCGGGTCGCGATCGCCTCGTACTTCACCGCCCCCGGCCGCTTCTCCACCGAGTGTGCCGAGGCGGCCCCCTGGATAGCCGCGGCTCCGCTCGGCGCGCACCCGGCGATGGCCCGCCTGGTCCTGCAGCGCTACGACCAGGCCGTCGCCGCCCCCGCAGCCACCCCGGAGCGTCGACTGGCCTCGGCCTGATACCGCAACAGGTGGCCCTGGCCTGGCTGTTGCAACGCATTCCCGCCAGGGTCCTCCTCCCCGGCACCTCTTCCCGGTCCCACCTGCGCGCGAGAACATCGCCGCGGCGGAACTGAGCTGCCGGACGACGCGATCGCGGAACTCGACACGATCGGCCGCCCAGAAGTGGGGGAAGCGACAAGCCACCGACAACCCGCATTCGCAAGCGATCAACCCGGCAGATGAGTAGGCGCCCCGCATCCGGCAGCGCCCATTTGTCACTGCCGACGCTTAATGTCGAGACATGGAAGGCACCGCACCCGCCCAGCCGTACGAGAACCACCTCCCGCCCTCTGGCTACGACCCGACGTCAGTCGACCGTTGGGCCGGCGAGCCCGACAAACGCCCCGGCCGCACCGCCTTCCAGCGCGACCGCGCCCGCGTGCTGCACTCCGCCGCACTGCGCCGCCTCGCGGGCAAGACCCAGGTCGTCACGCCCGGCACCCTCCCCCACTCTCGGCTTCGCTCGAGCGGGGGGACCCCCATCGAGGCCTGGGACGCCAGCCCCCGTACGCGGCTGACGCACTCCCTGGAATGCGCCCAGGTCGGCCGCGAGCTGGGCGCCGCCCTCGGCTGCGACCCGGACCTCGTCGAGGCGGCCTGCCTCTCGCACGACCTGGGCCACCCGCCCTTCGGGCACAACGGCGAACAGGCCCTGAACGAGTTCGCAAAGGACTGCGGCGGTTTCGAGGGCAACGCGCAGTCACTGCGGCTGCTGACGCGCATCGAGCCCAAGCGCTTCCAAAGAAGCGAAGAAACAGGCGACCTCGTCAGTGTCGGCCTCAATCTCACCCGCGCGGCCCTCGACGCCGCCACCAAGTACCCCTGGCCGCGCGGCGCCCACCCCACCGATCCCGCGTCACGGAAGTTCGGGGTCTACGACGACGACCGGCCGGTCTTCGACTGGGTCCGCAAGGGCGCCCCCGACCACCGCATCTGCTTCGAGGCCCAGGTCATGGACTGGTCCGACGACGTGGCGTACTCCGTGCACGACGTCGAGGACGGACTGCACGCCGGCCATATCGACCCCGGCTGCCTGTACGCGGAGCCCGAGCGGCAGTCGGTCTTCGCGGTGGCGATCGGCCGGTACGTACCCGCTGACACCGACCCCGCCGAGCTGGCCGAGGCCCTCGACCGGCTGCTTGACCAGGAGTGGTGGCCGCACGGCTACGACGGATCGGCCGTAGCGCAGGCCCGCCTGAAGGACGCAACGAGCCAGCTCATCGGCCGTTTCTGCCTCGCCGCGGAGGCCGCAACCCGGGCGGCGTACGGCACGGGGCGGCTCACGCGGTACGCCGCCGAGCTGGTCGTACCGAGAAGTGCCCGCCTGGAGTGCGCGGTCCTCAAGGCGGTCGCCGACCGGTACGTCATGCAGCGAGCCGAGCAGGAGCGACTGCGCGCCGACCAGCGGATCGTGGTCGCCGAACTCGCCGAGGCGCTCACGGCCCGCGCACCCGACGGCCTGGACCCGCAGTTCCGCGCCCTGTTCGACGAGGCCTCGGACGACAGAGCCCGCAAGCGCGTGCTCGTCGACCAGATCGCCTCGCTGACGGACGCGTCGGCGCGGTCGCTGAATGCGCGGCTGACGGCGGGCTGAACTGTTTTCAGCCCCCCGCGGCGGAGCCGCAAATTGATACACCGGGAAGGGGCGGGCTTGGGGAAGAAAGCCCGCCGCAGGCGACACCCGAACGTGACCCTCTGTGGCCTGATCGGGCCACTACCTCTTCCCGCACCACGCTGCGTGCGGGAGGCTCACATGTGGCGGCACCATTACGAGGAGGCACCAAGTGGTCGACGCGGATCAGACATTCGTCATCGTCGGAGGAGGGCTGGCCGGTGCGAAGGCGGCCGAGACGCTCCGGACGGAGGGCTTCACCGGCCGCGTCATACTGATCTGTGACGAGCGTGACCACCCGTACGAGCGCCCCCCGCTGTCCAAGGGCTATCTGCTCGGCAAGGAGGAGCGCGACAGCGTTTTCGTGCACGAGCCCGCCTGGTACGCGCGCAACGACATCGAGCTGCATCTCGGCCAGACCGTCGACGCGATCGATCCGGCCGCGAAGACGGTCCGCTTCGGCGACGACGGCACGCTCGTGCGGTACGACAAGCTGCTGCTCGCGACCGGCGCCGAGCCCCGCCGCCTGGACATCCCGGGGACCGGCCTGGCCGGCGTCCACCATCTGCGCCGCCTGGCCCACGCCGAGCGCCTCAAGGGAGTCCTCGCCGCTCTCGGCCGCGACAACGGCCACATCGTCATCGCGGGCGCCGGCTGGATCGGCCTGGAGGTCGCGGCCGCGGCCCGCGAGTACGGCGCCGAGGTCACCGTCGTCGCGCCTCAGCCCACTCCGTTGTACGGCGTCTTCGGCCCCGAGATCGGGCAGATCTTCACCGATCTGCACGCCGAACGGGGCGTCCGTTTCCACTTCGGCACCCGGCTCACCGAGATCATCGGCCAGGACGGCATGGTCCTGGCCGCCCGCACGGAGGACGGCGAGGAACACCCCGCCCACGACGTGCTCGCCGCGATCGGCGCCGCCCCGCGCACCAGCCTCGCCGAGGCCGCGGGCCTCACCCTGGTCGACCGCTCGCAGGGCGGCGGCATCGCGGTCGACGAGCAGCTGCGCACCTCGGACCCCGACATCTACGCCGCCGGCGACGTGGCCGCCTTCCACCACGCCCTCTTCGACGTCCGGCTGCGCGTCGAGCACTGGGCCAACGCCCTCAACGGCGGACCGGCGGCGGCCCGATCGATGCTCGGCCGCGAGCTGACGTACGACAGGGTGCCCTATTTCTTCTCGGACCAGTACGACGTGGGGCTCGAGTACTCGGGCTGGGCGCCCCCCGGCTCGTACGACCAAGTGGTGATCCGGGGAGACGCGGGCAAGCGGCAGTTCATCGCCTTCTGGATGAAGGAGGGCCGGGTGCTCGCAGGGATGAACGTGAATGTGTGGGACGTCACGGAGCCGATCCAACAGCTGATCCGGTCAAGGGCCCAGGTGGGCATGGAGGCACTGGCGGACCCGCACGTTCCGCTGGACAGCCTGGTCTCGTGACCGTCGACGGTGCTCCACTGTCACACCGCCCCCGTGCTGCAATTCCCGGGGGCGCGTTGTCCATATGCGGCTACGCCGCGGGCCGGACCCCCGGCCGAGGGCCGAGAAGCCGCTCGCTCGCCTCAGGAGTGTCAGTTCTGCCCCGTAGAATCAACGCGTGGCCGGAAGGATCAACGACGAGGACGTGAAGGCGGTTCGGGACGCGGTTCCGATCGACGCCGTGGTGTCCGAGTACCTTCAGCTACGGAGCGCCGGCGGGGGCAACCTCAAGGGCCTGTGCCCGTTCCACGACGAGAAGTCGCCCTCCTTCCAGGTCAGCCCGAGCAAGGGGTTCTTCCACTGCTTCGGCTGCCAGGAGGGCGGCGACACCATCACGTTCGTGATGAAGATCGACCACCTCTCCTTCTCGGAGGCGGTCGAGCGCCTGGCCGCCCAGGCGGGCATCACGCTGCGGTACGAGGAGGGCGGCTACAACCCCTCCCACCAGCGCGGCGAGCGCATCCGCCTGGTCGAGGCCCACAAGATCGCCGCCCAGTTCTACGTCGAGCAGCTCGACACGAGCTCCGAGGCCGACACGGGCCGTAAGTTCCTCGCCGAGCGCGGCTTCGACCAGGCCGCCGCCGCCCACTTCGGCGTCGGCTACAGCCCCCAGGGCTGGGACCACCTCACCCGCTATCTGCGCGGCAAGGGCTTCACCGACAAGGAACTCCTCCTCTCCGGTCTCTCCCAGGAGGGCCGCCGCGGCCCCATCGACCGCTTCCGCGGCCGGCTGATGTGGCCGATCCGCGACATCGGCGGCGAGGTCGTCGGCTTCGGCGCGCGGAAGCTGTACGAGACGGACAACGGCCCCAAGTACCTGAACACACCCGACACGGCGATCTACCGGAAGTCCCAGGTCCTGTACGGGATCGACCTCGCGAAGAGGGACATCGCCAAGACCAGCAGAGCCGTCGTGGTCGAGGGCTACACCGATGTGATGGCCTGTCACCTCGCCGGTGTCACCACCGCCATCGCGACCTGCGGCACGGCCTTCGGCGGCGAGCACATCAAGATCCTCCGCCGGCTGCTGATGGACAACGGCAGCGCGCGCGTCATCTTCACCTTCGACGGCGACGCAGCCGGCCAGAAGGCGGCCCTGCGCGCCTTCGAGGACGACCAGAAGTTCGCCGCCGAGACGTACATCGCCATCGCACCGGACGGCATGGACCCCTGCGAGCTGCGCCTGGCGAAGGGCGACGAGGCGGTCGCCGACCTGGCCGAACCCCGCACCCCGCTCTTCGAGTTCGCGCTCCGTCAGATCGTCGCGCGCTACGACCTCGAAACCCCCGCGGGCCGTGCTGCCGCCCTGGACGAGGCGGCGCCCATCGTGGCCCGCATCAAGAACAGCGGCGCCCAGCACGAGGTCGCCGTACAGCTTGCGGGCATGCTCGGCATCCTGGACACACAATTCGTGGTCAAGCGGGTGGCCCAGCTCGCGCGCTGGGCCCGGGACCGAGGCGGCAGGGGCCCGGCGCCGACGCCCGGCCGCGTGGCCCAGTACGACATGGCACCCCGCCAGGCCCCCTCGGGCCCCGCCCTCAACCTCCGCAACCCCGTATACGCCACCGAGCGCGAGCTGCTCAAGCTCGCCCTCCAGCGTCCCGAGCTGGTCTCCCCGGCCTTCGACGCGTACGGGGTCGACGAGTTCACCGCCCCGCCGTACGCGGCCGTGCGCCAGGCGATCATGGACGCGGGCGGCGCGGAGTACGGCGTCCAGGACCCCCAGGAGTATCTGGTCCGGGTCCGCGAGACCGCCCCCGACAACGCGGTCCGCGCCATGGTCACGGAGCTGGCCGTAGAGGCGATCATGCGCAAGTCCGTCGACGAGCTGTACGCGGGCGATCAGCTGGTCATGGTGCGCCGCCGCGCGGTCGACCGCCGCATCCAGGAGGTCCAGGGCACCCTCGCCCGCGCCAGCGCCCAGGGCGACCCGGCCCAGCTGGCCGCCGTACAGAACGAGTTGTGGGTGCTCCAGCAGTACGGCCAGGCCTTGCGCGAACGGGGCACGGAAGCACTCTGACCGGGCCTTGCGCCCTCGTTGTGACTCCTTCGTACGTGTGGGTAACCACCCGGTCACAGACCGGCTTCAAAAAGTCACCGCACGCCCCTCGTGGCGAGGATGTGTCGTACTCCACACTGGGTTCCGGTGCCTGAGTCCTCGGAGCGCGGCCGACCCGAACGCGACGGGTCCTCCATCCCCGCGGTTCCGCTCAACGTGTACGGGACGGATGGCGGCGCGGCCGCCGAGTCCGTTCGCGAAGTACCGCTGCCGTACGCCTCAGCAGCGATCACCCTGGAGGTCGCCCCCGTGCAGACCCAGACCCTGACCCAGACCGACAACACGACGGACGCGAAGGCGGACGTCATCCCGGCGGTTCCGCAACAGAGCCGTGTCGCGCACCATCCCGAAACCGAGTCGCAGGGCCCGCCGCCCGATCTCGACGAACCGCCCGTCGGTGCCGTAGGGGCAGCCGTCCCCACAGCTGCCGGTACGGCGGTCGAGACGGAGGCCCCCGAGCCGCCGCCCATGGAGACGCTGCCGCCCCGTGGCCGTACCGCCGACACCAGTGGCCCTTCCTCGGACCTGTTCCGCCAGTACCTGCGGGAGATAGGCCGTATTCCCCTGCTCACCGCCGCCGAGGAGGTCGAGCTCGCGCGCCGCGTCGAGGCGGGCCTCTTCGCCGAGGAGAAGCTGGCGCGCACCCCGGCTCCGGAACTGGCCAGCCAACTCGCCCTCGACCTCGACAAGTTGGTGGTCATGGGGCGGATGGCCAAGCGCCGCCTCATCGAGGCCAACCTGCGGCTCGTGGTCTCGGTGGCGAAGCGCTACGTGGGGCGCGGGCTCACCATGCTCGACCTCGTCCAGGAGGGAAACCTGGGCCTGATCAGGGCCGTCGAGAAATTCGACTACGCCCGCGGGTACAAGTTCTCGACATACGCGACCTGGTGGATCCGGCAGGCCATGTCCCGGGCCCTCGCCGACCAGGCCCGGACCATACGAGTCCCCGTCCACGTAGTCGAGTTGATCAACCGTGTCGTCCGCGTGCAGCGCCGCATGCTCCAGGAGCGCGGCTACGAGCCGACCCCCGAGGAGGTCGCCGGCCAGCTCGATCTGCCCAGCGAGCGGGTCAGCGAAGTCCTGCGCCTGGCCCAGGAACCCGTGTCCCTGCACGCCCCCGTGGGCGAGGAGGACGACGTCGCGCTGGGCGACCTGATCGAGGACGGCGACGCGACGTCTCCGGTGGAGTCGGCGGCGTTCCTGCTCCTCCGGGAGCACCTGGAGGCGGTGCTGTCGACGCTGGGCGAGCGGGAACGCAAGGTCGTCCAACTCCGCTACGGCCTCGCGGACGGGCGTCCGCGTACGCTGGAGGAGATCGGCCGCATCTTCGGCGTCACGCGGGAGCGCATCCGCCAGATCGAGTCGAAGACCCTCAACAAGCTCCGGGACCATGCGTTCGCGGACCAGTTGCGGGGTTACTTGGACTGAGGGCTTGTTCCGCCCCCGCCGCCCCTACCCGTCCCATTCCTGGGGCGCAGCCCCAGACCCCGCCCCGGGGCTGTGCCCGTGGACCGTGCTGGGGGCTGAGGAAGGCTCAACTCCCTGGCCGTAGAAGGATGATCCATGGCGCGCCTCCTCACGGAATGGGTACGTCGTCGACGGGGCTGGCCCGCGTCCGCTCGGCCACGAACTCCGGCAGCAAGGTCAGCGCCGCCGCCGAACTGTCGGCCTCGACGTCCCACCAGAGTTCGTGCCCCCCTCGGGCGCAGCTGCCCGTGGCGACACCGTGGCGGAGCGGGCTGGCGAAGCCGCGCCAGCTTGCGAACGCGGCCGGACACTCGGCGGGGGTGTGCCGGTGGTGGAGTCGGTATCGCGTCATGCCCGGGATGCTCCGCCGCCGGGATCGTCGCAACATCGGGGTAATCCGCCACTTTGGCCAATACCGTGTCCGTATGTCTTTCGTGGGGCGGGACCGGACTCTGGCCGAGATCGACGGCGCCCTGGCCGGCTTGTCCGCCGTCCGGCCCCCGGCATTCGCCCTCTCGGGGGAGCCGGGGATCGGCAAGACCCGGCTGCTGACCGAGCTCGCCGCCCGTGCCGACGCCCGCGGCTGTCTCGTTCTCGAGGGCCGTGCGGCGGAGTTCGAGCGGGACACGCCGTTCGCCGTGTTCGTCGACGCGCTCGACGACTACCTGGCGGGAGCCGGGGCGCGGGCGCTGCAACTGCTCAACGCCTCCACCGTCGCCCACCTGGCCACGGCCTTCCCGGCCGTGACGGCGCCGGCGCAGGAGCCGGTCGCGGTGCTGCAGGCGGAGAGGTATCGCATCCACCGCGCCGTGCGCTCGCTGCTCGACGCGCTCGCGGTGTCCGCGCCTGTCGTGCTCGTCCTCGACGACATGCACTGGGCCGATGAGGCGTCGGCCGAGCTGTTCGCCCACCTGCTGACTCATCCCCCGTCCCGGCAGGTGCTTGTCGCGACGGCCTACCGCCCCGCGCAGCTCGGCGACCGGATACGGGCCGCGCTGGAGCGTGGCGTGGTCCATGAGATCGGCGTCGCGCCGCTCTCGCGCGCCGACGCGGAGCGGTTGCTGGGGGACGCGGTCCGTCCCGATGCGGTGGAGGCCCTGTACGCCGAGTCCGGAGGCAACCCCTTCTATCTGATCGAGCTCGCGCGTGACGGGCGCGTGCGCCCCGTGGCGCCTCGGCCCGAGGGCGATGTCCCACCCGCGGTGAGCACCGCGATCGACCGGGAGATCGCCGAACTGCCCGCCGAGGCACGGCTGCTGGCCCAGGGCGGGGCGGTGGCCGGCGAGCCCTTCCTCATCGACGCGGCCGCGACCGCGGCGGGGTCGACCACCGAGGCGGCGCTGTCGGCGATCGACCAGTTGCTCACCGGCGGGCTGGTGGTGCGGACCGACGTACCCGGCCGGTTCCGGTTCCGGCATCCCGTAGTGCGCCGCGCGGTGTACGAGTCGGCCGGTGCGGGCTGGCGGATCGCCGCACATCGACGGCTGGCAGCGGCGCTGCGCGATCAGGGCGCCTCCCCGGTCGACCAGGCGCACCATGTGGCTGCCGCGGCCGAGCCCGGCGACACCGCGGCGATCGACGTCCTCGCCTCAGCCGGACATGCCCTCAGCGTGTACGCCCCTGCCATCGCCGCCGACCGGTTCGAGGCGGCGTTGCGTCTGCTGCCGCACGGGGATCAGCGACGAGTGGACTTGCTGGTGCCGCTGGCCACCGCTCTCGGCGGCAGCGGGCGGTTGCACGAGAGTCGCAGCAGGCTCGACGAGGCGCTCGCCCTCCTGCCTCCTCAGGCGGCCGCTCCGCGCGCCGGGCTGACGGCGTTCTGCGCGGCGATCGAGCACCTGATCGGCGAGCACGCCGCCGCGCACGGCCGGCTCGTCGACACGCTCACGACGTTGCCGGACCGCAACTCGGCCGAGGCGGCAACGCTGTTGGCCGAGCTGGCCGCCGACGCCCTCTGGCGCTCGGACTGGTCGCAGATGGGCGCCTGGACCAACGAGGCGTGCGAGGTGGCGCGAGCGGTGGGCGCGCGCCCGGTGGAAGCGCAAGGCCTCGCGCTCCGCGCCTGGGCGGAGTTCGGCACCGGGCGGATCCCCTCCGCCTTGACGCTGCTCGACGACGCCGAGGCGATGGTCGACGCCCTGCCGGACGCCGAGCTGGCCGGACAGTTCGGCGCGACCTTCTACCTGGCCCGGGCGGCCTTCATGCTGGAGCGGTACGAGTCAGCTGTACGGCATGCGGACCGCGGACTGGCACTGGGCCGGGCAACCGGGCAGGGGGAGCTGTTTCTCTCCCTGCTGACCGCCAAGAGCGCCGGACTTCGCATGCTCGGGCGGCTACGGGAGGCCGACGAGGCGGACCGGGCCGCAGTCGAGGGCGCGCGGCTCATCGGCCACGATCAGGTGCTTGCCCTCGCGCTCCTCGACCGGGTCGCGTCAGCGACCGCGGCCGGGGACCTGGAGCTGGCCGCCTCGGCCGGGGAGGAGGCGTACGCCCTCTCCGCCCGCCTGGGCACAAGCCCGGCATCCGTCGTGATCGGGTTCCTCTTCGGTGAAGTGCTGCTCGCCTCGGGACAACCGGACCGGAGCGTCACCATCGCGCTGGAGGGCCTCGGCGACCCGGACGGCGACTCGTTCGCGGCGGGCGGACGGTCGAATTCCTGGAGCCTGTTGGCACGGGCGGAGGCCGAGCGCGGCCGCCTCGCCGAGGCACAGAAATGGATCGACCGCCTGGACGGATCGGTGTCGGCCCTCGAACCGCTGGGCTTACCGCGTTGCCAGACCGAGTACGCACGTGGGCACGTCCTGCTCGCTTCGGGTGATCCGGAGGCCGCGGTACGGGCCGCCATGGCCGCGGCGGAGTCGGCCGACCGGATCCGGGCCCGCGTCGAGGCCGGCCGCGCCCGGCTCCTCGCCGGTCGGGCGCTGGGCGCCGCCGGTGACCGGGACGGGGCGATCGCGTTGCTGGAGCAGGCTCGGACGGAGTTCGAGGAGTACGACGCCCGGCGGTATCACGACCAGACCGTGCAGGAGTTGCGTCGGCTCGGCAGGCGCATCGGTCGCGGTGGCCGGCGCGCGGCCGGCGACGAAGGGTTCGAGGCGCTCAGTGAACGCGAGCGGGAAATCGCCGAGTTGGTCGCCGAGGGCCGGACCAACAAGGAGATCGGCGACGCGCTCCTCATCTCCACCCGTACCGTCGAGCGCCATCTGTCCCACATCTTCGGCAAGCTCGGCGTCTCCTCGCGCGCCGGGCTCGGCTCGGTGGTCGAGCGAGCCCGACGGTGAGACGCCGTCGGCCGAACTCCCCTGCCGGGTGACGGAGTTCGGTCGGCGGCGGCCGGCGCCCGCTCGCTGCACGGAGATCAGCAGGAGCCGGCGGGGTTCCATTCGGCGAACATGCCGGCCGGGTTGTGCTGCCAGACCCACACATGCAGGGTGTAGTGCACCGGCATGTCGGGGCCGTGGCCCTCCACCGGCCCGTCGAAGGGCTGGCCGAACAGATACGGCCGGTCGTCGTCGGTCGCCGTGTCCTGGTCGGCGTCGATCACGATGTACTCCACGGCCACCAGCTTGCGGCTGCCGTCCGCGCCGGGCTGGTAGAGCAGGGCCTGCGGTTTGCGCGCATCGAGAGGGCCCTCGAAGTTCGCCGGGTTGACGTCGTGGTAGCCCATCGCCCCTTCGGGACTCTCCGCGCAGAACTCGAGGCCAGGGATGTAGCCGTCGGCCACGGCCTTGTCCTCGTTGTGGTACGCGGCGGTGGCGGCCCGCACCGCCGCCAGATCGTCGTTCACGCCCTCCGCCGACGCCGAGCCTGTCCAGACCGCGGGCGACGCGGCTCCCAGCGCGAGTGCCATCCCCCAGGCCGCTGCTCTCTTGTTCATGTCCCCTCCTGTGACGTGGTGTCAACAACGCGTCCGAGAGTGGCCGGTGTCATGACGCCCCAACATCCGGGAAGTCCGCCATTCACACGCCCGTGCCGGGTTGGGCGACCCGACGTCCCGAGCGGCGCAGTCCGGCATGCGCATCCGCAGTGGGCCACCGGCAAGCCCCTCCCCCCGTCCGGGCACAGGCGGTCACGACCCGCCGACACCAATCCCCTTGTGAGCGAGGTGCAGACGGCTCGTACAGCAAGATCGGTTACACAGGGGGCCAGGGGCGTAACCTCAGTTGGGCCCCAGGGGCAACGCCCCCTGGCGGGGTCCGGGGCGGCGACCCGGTGGGTCTGGGGCGGAGCCCCGGGGGATCCGGGGCACAGCCCAGTGGGGGCTGGGCCGAGCCCCAAGGATGGGACGGACAGGGGAGGCGGGGGCGAAGAGACCCGCGAGCACCCCTCCCGCACGTCTCAATCCACCTCCACCACCGCCTGCGCGAACTGCGCCTTGTACAGCCGGGCATACGCCCCACCCGCCCCCAACAACTCCTCGTGAGCCCCCTGCTCCACAATCGCCCCGTTCTCCATCACCAAAATCGTGTCCGCATCCCGGATCGTCGACAACCGATGCGCGATCACAAACGACGTCCGCCCATGCGCCAGCTTCGCCATCGCCTTCTGGATCAGCACCTCGGTGCGGGTGTCGACCGAGCTCGTCGCCTCGTCCAGCACCAGGATCACCGGATCGGACAGGAACGCCCGCGCGATCGTGATCAGCTGCTTCTCACCCGCGCTCACCCCCGACCCCTCGTCATCGATCACGGTGTCGTAGCCATCCGGCAACGTACGGATGAACCGGTCCGCATGAGCGGCTCGCGCCGCCTCCTCGATCTCCCCGCGCGTCACCTCGCGAGAGGCCCCGTACGCGATGTTCTCCGCGATCGTCCCCCCGAACAGCCAGGTGTCCTGGAGCACCATCCCGATCCCGGCCCGGAGTTCGTCGCGGGACATCTTCGCGATGTCGACACCGTCGAGCGTGATCCGCCCACCGGTTACCTCGTAGAACCGCATCAGCAGATTCACCAGTGTCGTCTTGCCCGCCCCCGTCGGGCCCACGATGGCGACCGTGTTGCCGGGCTCGACCTTCAGGGACAAGTCCTCGATGAGCGGCTTCTCGGGGTCGTAGCGGAAGGAGACGTTCTCCAGCGCGACCCGCCCCCGCACTTCCTCCGGCCGAACCCCGGGCACGGGATCCGCCTCCTGCTCCTCCGCGTCGAGCAGCTCGAAGATGCGTTCCGCCGACGCGATCCCCGACTGCACGAGGTTCGCCATCGACGCGACCTGGGTGAGCGGCATCGAGAACTGCCGCGAGTACTGGATGAAGGCCTGCACATCGCCGATCGACAGCGCGCCGGATGCGACTCGCAGCCCGCCGACCACCGCCACCAGCACATAGTTGAGGTTCGACACGAACATCATCAGCGGCTGCATGACCCCGCTGTTGAACTGCGCCTTGAACCCGGCCTCGTACAACTTCTCGTTCTGCTCCGCGAACTGCGCCGCCGACTCGTCCTGCCGCCCGAAGACCTTGACGAGCGTGTGCCCGGTGTACATCTCCTCGATGTGCGCGTTGAGCTTGCCGGTGGACCGCCACTGCTGCACGAAGTGCGGCTGCGAGCGCTTGCCGACCCATCTGGCGACGACGTACGACAGGGGCACCGTCACCAGCGCGACCAGCGCCAGCAGCGGCGACACCCAGAACATCATCGCCAGTACGCCGACGATGGTGAGCAGCGAGTTGACGAGCTGCCCCAGCGACTGCTGAAGCGTCTGACCGATGTTGTCGATGTCGTTGGTCGCCCGGCTGAGCACCTCACCGCGCTGCCGCTGGTCGAAGTACGACAGCGGCAGCCGCGACAGCTTCGTCTGCACGTCCTCCCGCATCCGGTACACGGTCATGTTGACGGCCCGGTTGACCAGCCGCGTCGCCACGGCCATCAGTAGCCCGGCCGCCGCGAACGCCAGCAGCGCGAACCCCAGCACTTCACCGACCGCGGTGAAGTCGATGCCCTTGCCCGGCGTGAAATCCGTACCGGAGAGCATGTCGGCCATACCGCCGTCACCACGCTCCCGCATGGACTCCAGCACCTCGGCCTTCGTGGCGCCCTCGGGCATCCCCCGTCCGACGACCCCCGCGAAGACCAGGTCGGTCGCGCGCCCGAGGATCCACGGGCCCAGCACAGACAGGCCCACACTCAGGACGACGGCGAGCAACATCCCGTACATCGTGGCCCGTTCGGGCCTGAACTGCGCGAGCAGCCGTTTCCCGGATCCCTTGAAGTCCATCGACTGCTGGTCGGGGCCGCCCCCGGCCATCATCCGCCCCATGGGCCCGGCCATCAGGCTGCCTCCGCTTCCGTCAGCTGGGAGAGCACGATCTCCCGGTAGCACTCGTTGTCCGCCATCAGTTCGTGGTGGCGGCCCGTCCCCACGACCCGCCCCTCGTCGAGTACGACGATCCGGTCGGCGTCACGGATGGTCGACACGCGTTGCGCGACGATCACGACGGTCGCCTCGGCGGTCTCCCGCGCCAGCGCCGTACGCAGGGCCGCGTCCGTCGCGTAGTCGAGCGCGGAGAACGAGTCGTCGAAGAGGTAGATCTCCGGGCGCTGTACGAGGGTCCGTGCGATGGCGAGGCGCTGCCGCTGACCACCCGACACATTGGTGCCGCCCTGCGCGATGGGTGAGTCGAGCCCGTTCTCCAGCCGCTGAACGAAGTCCTTGGCCTGCGCCACCTCCAGCGCGTGCCACAGCTCCTCGTCGGTCGCGTCGGGATTCCCGTACCGCAGGTTCGTGGCCACCGTGCCCGCGAAGAGATACGGCTTCTGCGGTACGAGGCCCACGGTCCGCGCGAGCAGTCGCGCATCGAGGGTCCGTACGTCCACGCCGTCGACGAGGACCTCACCGTCCGTGGCGTCGAACAGGCGCGGGACCAGCCCGAGAAGCGTCGACTTGCCGCTGCCGGTCGACCCGATCACGGCGGTCGTCTCACCGGGCTGCGCCACCAGGTCGATGGACTTCAACACCGGCTCCTCGGCACCCGGGTAACGGAAACCGGCCTCACGGACCTCCAGATGACCATGCCGCCGCAGTTCCCGTACAGGAGCCTTCGGAGGCACAACACTGCTCCTCGTGTCCAGGACCTCCTGGATGCGCTCGGCGCAGACCTCGGCGCGCGGCACCATCATGAACATGAAGGTGGCCATCATCACGGCCATCACGATCTGCATCAGATAGGCGAGGAACGCGGTCAGCGCGCCGATCTGCATCCCGCCGCTGTCGATGCGGTGCGCGCCGAACCACACCACCGCGATCGACGAGACGTTCACCACCGTCATGACGATCGGGAACATCAGCGCCAGAATCCGCCCGGTGCCCAGCGACACCTCGGTGAGGTCGACGTTGGCCTTACGGAAGCGCTCCTCCTCGTAGGGGTCCCGGACGAAGGCGCGGATGACGCGGTTGCCGGTGATCTGCTCGCGCAGCACCCGGTTCACGTTGTCGAGCCGCTCCTGCATGGTGCGGAACAGCGGACGCAGCCGCCGCACGATCAACGTCACGCTGATGCCGAGGACGGGCACCACGGCGACGAGCACTCCGGACAGCTGTACGTCCAGACCGAGCGCCATGACGATGCCGCCCACGCACATGATCGGCGCCGACACCATCAGCGTGAACGTCATCAGCGCCAGCATCTGCACCTGCTGCACATCGTTCGTGGTGCGGGTGATCAGCGACGGCGCCCCGAAGTGGCCGACCTCACGTGCGGAGAACGACTGCACCCGGTCGAAGACACCGGCCCGGATGTCCCGGCCGACCGCCGAGGCCGTACGGGCGCCGTAGTAGACGGCGCCGATGTTGCAGACGACCTGCGCCAGCGAGACACCGATCATCACCGCGCCGAAGGACAGGATGTAGCCGGTGTCGCCCTTCACGACACCGTCGTCGATGATGTCCGCGTTCAGGGTGGGCAGATAGAGGGTGGCGCAGGTCTGGAGGAACTGCAGCAGCACCAGTAAGGCGATGGCCTTCTTGTACGGCCTGAGATGGGCACGCAGGAGTCGTATGAGCACGCTGGTCTCTCGGAGTCGGCGACAGGGGTGAGTGGTGACGCACCACGCCTCATCGTCGAGCATTCCACCGGCGTTACCCCAACCAATTAAGCCAACAGCCTTTCAAGAACCTCCCAAGGCGTCCGGAACGCCCGACTCCGGCGTTCTGCGGTGATCGCTCCGGGCGCGCGGCCGTCGGTCGGGGTGCCCGTTCAGAGCACGACGGCGCCCGGGTGGGTCTGGTCCCGCACCGACGTGTACTGCTGCCGCACCGCCGCCCCCACCGCCACCTCGTCGCCAGGGTCCAGGATCTGCGCGGTCGCACCCTGCCAGACGGGCGGCTGCCGCGGGTCCAAGGTGCCCTGCGAGGCGCCGAGCGCCCAGGCGGCCTGCCGCGCCGCGCCGATCGCCGCGTAGTCGGCGGACTGCGGCACCACGACCTGCACACCGAGCAACGAGGGCGCGCAGGCCTGCACGGCAGGCAGCTCGGCGGCCGGACCCAGCAGAAAGATCCGCCGCACCTCAACGCCCCGACGGCGCAGTACGTCCAGCGCGTCCGTGAGCCCGCACAGCATGCCCTCGAACGCGGCCCGCGCCAGATGCTCGGGCCGCATCGACTCCCGCCGCAGCCCTGCCAGCGTCCCCGCCACATGCGGCAGAGAGGGCGTCCGCTCACCTTCCAGATACGGCAGCAGCACGAGGCCATGGGCGCCCGGCGTCGACTTCATCGCCAGGTCCGACAGGCTCTCCAGGTCGGGCAGGCCGAGGAGTTCGGCACTCCCGCGCAGCACCCGTACGGCATTCAGTGTGGTGACGACCGGCAGATGCATGCCCGTCGCATCCGCCAGCGAGGTGATCATCCCGGACGGATCGACCAGCGCCTCGTGGTGTACGGCCATCACGGACCCGGAGGCGCCGAGCGACACCACCGCGTCCCCGAGCCCGATGCCCAGGCCGAACGCCGCGGCCATCGTCTCGCCCGTCCCCGCCGAGATCAGCAGCCCTTCGGGCGTCGTCCCCGCGGCCTCCGCCGGACCGAGCACATCGGGCAACAGGGCCTGATGCCCGAGCGCCAGCTCGACCAGATCCGGCCGGTACGCACCGTTCACCGCGCTCCAGTACCCCGTACTGGAGGCATCGCCCCGGTCCGTGGTCCGGCGGGCCGGTCTGCCGAGCAGCTGCCACACCAGCCAGTCGTGCGCCTGCATGAGCATGGCCGTCCGCAGCGCGGCGTCCGGCTCGTTCTTGACCATCCAGCGCAGCTTCGTCACCGGCTGCGCCGCCCCCGGCACCGTGCCCACGGCCTGCGCCCAGGCCTCCCGGCCACCGAGCGCGTCGACCAGTTCGGCGGCGCAGACCTGCGCCCGCTTGTCCCCGCCGACCAGCGCCGGGCGCACCGTGTTGCCCTGCGTGTCCAGCGGAATGAGCGCGTTCTGCTGCGCGGAGACGCCGATGGCCTGCACACCTTCGAGCAGCCCGCCGCCCGCCGCCTCGCCCAGGGACAGCAGCCAGGCCTGCGGGTCGACGTCCGAAGGCCGACCGCCCTCGGCGCCGTCGAGCGGATGCGGAGCGTACCCCTGCCTGAGCACGGTTCCGCTGTCCGCGTCGCAGACGACGATGCGAGTGAAATCGGGCGAACTGTCCAGCCCGGCGACTATCCCCATGGCGGAAATTCTGCCGTACCGCCGGAGCCCACCGCGCCGCTCTGCCGGAGGCGCTCGTACCGCTTGTGCCCTGACCTGCTATGTGTTGCCGGTACTGAGTCGTGCACGTGGCGCAGGGCACTCCGTTCGGTCCTTGGTGCGGGCACTGGGTCCGGCCGTGTGGCGCGGGGCGCTCTGATCGGCAACGCGTCACGTGACGTCCTGTGCGGCTGCCGTGTTCCGCGACACGCCGTGCGGCTAGGTATTGCTGGTGCCCCAGTCGTCGTGAGCCGCCGCGCCGTTCGTGTTGCGCTCGCGCAGATGCCGGACGCGCTCGGCCACCGAGTCCGGGACGCGGTCACCGACCCGTTCGCTCACCACGTGGTAGGCCTTGCCCGCGAACTGCCGGCTCTGCTGTGCGGCCGACTCCGCGGTGTTGCGCACCGCGGGGTTCTGTGCGATCTCTCGCGCGGACTTCTTCAACTGCTCGTAACGCTCGCGCCCGGCTCGTGTGCCCAGGACGTACCCCAGGGCCAGTCCGGCAACGAACGTCAGTCGATAGCGCATGACGGCCACCCTTCCCTTGAGTCGGCATCGGTCACGGGGGAGGAACCGATTGGCGAAGCACCCCCCTGCTTGCGCTAATGTATGTGTCGCAGCGAGCGCCCGCCCCCTGGCGGATACCCAGGGAGGTACGTTCGATGCAGCGAGACAATCCTCCGTAGCTCAATTGGCAGAGCAGCCGGCTGTTAACCGGCAGGTTACTGGTTCGAGTCCAGTCGGGGGAGCTCGATCTTCCGTAGCTCAATTGGCAGAGCAGCCGGCTGTTAACCGGCAGGTTACTGGTTCGAGTCCAGTCGGGAGAGCAGCGGAAAAGGACCCTCAGGGGTCCTTTTTCATGTCCGGCGGAACCGCGCAGCCTGCGGCGTTGTCCTCATGGTCGTGCGTAGCCGACCATCCGAAGCAGGAGATCGTATGAGCGGCTATGCTGCGGCAGACGGCGCGCACAAATGTGCGCGACGCGCCGTAGACGGGGCGGTAGCTCAGCCGGTTAGAGCAGCGGACTCATAATCCGTCGGCCGTGGGTTCGAGTCCCACCCGCCCCACTTCGCGCTACGGGGGTAGAAGGCCTCTGACCAGCCACTTAGTTGGCGGGTCGGCTGACTTGAGGATCTTGACGGCCCTTGCCTGTCACTCATTGGTGTCCCAGGGACCACCCAGGGACCACAAGGGAGTGAAGCCCGCAGCTACGAGTCACGCAGCCTTCTTGGGCAGCCTCTCTTCTGAGTCCGCCTGATCGCTGGAATCTGGTGCCGGTGGCTGCGGCGGAGCCCAGTCGGCAGCGTTTGTCCCCGCCGCCCGGTCGATCACGACTCGGCTGAGCATCGCGTGCGGCCGTCGCTCTTCTGGGAGACGATCGTTCCAGTTCTCCACATGGGCGATCTTGAACCCGGTGCTCGCGCAGTAGTCCTGCAACCACTTCTCCGCCGCCGCAGCCGCCTGTTCCGGTGTGCGGGCCGTAGTCCGGATCTTTCCGAGCACGGCGCCTTTCGCGCGGGTCTGGAGTCCGATGGTCCAGAGGCCGCCGTTGCTGGCGCCGTGGACGAAGAGCACGGCCATGTCGTGCTTGAAGATCCTCGCCGGAATCGTCAAGGGCCGAACGACCTCGTAGGCAAGAGCCGCCTCGCGAGGCACCACGGAGAGAGTCGATTCGACTTCTGCCCGCATCAGCTGCGGCAGGACGCTGGTGTAGGTGTCCGACGTGATCTGACGTGAGCTGTGCCCCAGACGCTCTTGGACCACTTTGATGTCGTTCTTTGCGAGAAGGGAAAGAGTGGCTGAAATGTGCCGGAGGTCGTGGAGGCGGACCGGCGGAAGCCCGGACAACTCAACCAGCCGTTTGAAGCGTCGACTGATCCAGTCAGGGTGGTAGGACTCTCCGTTCTCTTGCGTGAAAACGCGGTCCGATTCGACCCAGGCGTCCTGTCCCGACCACTGCTCGTGTTCCTTCGCCTGGGCGGCCCGCCACGCGCGCAGCACCTCGACCGATTCCGCACTGAGTGAGATGGTGCGGACGCTGTCTGCTTTGGGGTCTTCCCCGTACAGGCGGTAGGCGACTTCGACGATCTGCGCGGAGATGCGCATCCATGGAGAGGTCAAGCTCACCTCCTGCCACGGCAAAGCGCACATCTCGCCGCGTCGGGGGCCTAGGAAGGTGAAGGTGTGCCATAGGGGGTACAGCCGGTCGTCGCTGACGAAGTCCAGGAACTGTCCGGTCTGCTCGGGAGTCCAGACCATGACTGGACCCGGTTTCCCGCCCGTCCGCTTCCACTGCTCGACTCTTTCTGGCGTCCACACCAGCGGCTTGGGCCGCTTCGCCGCTGGAAGCTCGACCATCTGGGCCCAGTTGGTCGTGTACTCGCCCCGCTTGATCCCGCTGTTGAGGAACGAGCTGAGGGTGGCGTTGATGCGGTGCATCGTCGCGGCGCTGGTGATCTTGCGCATTCCCTTGCGGCCCGCCTTCAGCGCGGCGTTGGCATCAAGCCAGGCTCGGCGGGTGAGGCGCCGCTCCTCCTTCTTCCCGGCCGCGCGTACCCACGTCGTGTAGGCCGTGTCACGGGCGTTCCGGAGCTCAACCACTCGGGCGTGATGCAGCATCCGTTCGGCGTTCTCCTTCTCGATGGCGTCGAACATCGCCTCGACGTGACGGAGCTTGAGGTCTCGCCGCTTGACGTGGCCCAGGTGCGGTGCGAGGTAGTTGGCCACGTGCTCTTCGTAGCTGTGGCGCGTTGTGCGGGCCAGAGCCTTCTTTCGCTTGAGCCATGCTCTGAGGTCCTCGCCGACGGTCGCATTGCTGAGTACGTCGGTGCCGTGGTCGGAGTCGCGAGCGACCTTCTTCGCCTCAGCCTTGGCTTTGTCCTTGGTGGCGAATCCGCCCCGCTTGATGCGACGTCGCTTGCCGTTCTCGCCGGGCTCCAGGTCGATCGAGAAGTACCAGGTACCGTGGCCCTTGCGCCTGAGATCGGGACATGTCAGCCCGATGTCCCGCAGCTTCGCTGAGCCGTCGTCGTTGAATATGGGCTCCCCGGAGTCGTCTGTCGCCGGCGCCTTGCACTGGCAGCGCCGGAAGTAGCTGGCCTCTGACACGCTTCTCCCCTTCGTGGCCTTCACTTGTGGACCTTCTGTGTCGGTCCTTGTCGAACCGATGTCTATCTTGCCCCAACACTTCAGTGTTGGCGTATCCTTATGGCACGTTGGCGCGGGGGAGATCGCGACAACGGGAATGACAACGAAGGACGCTTCTGTAGCTACGGACTCCGGGGTCGGCCAGATGACCTTGGAAGAACTACTCGCGCTGCCGCCGACCGTGAACGTCACGACGGCTGCGCGGGCGCTCGGGATCGGTACGCACAAGGCTTACAACTTGATCAAGATGGGGTCTTTCCCCGTGCAGACACTTCCTCTGGGCAGCACGGTGAGAGTCCCTACGGCTGCGCTTTGGCGAGTGCTTGGTGTGACGCCACCAGCGCGGTGATCTGTGTAGCTCTTGGGTCGCCGATCTTCCTGGGTCACAGCTCGGACAACGTGCTGTGACCCTAGGGTCGGGTGGCCACAGGGCGCACGAGAAGAGAACGGACCACCGCATGCCACGGCTCTACGGTTTCGACGATCAGTCGCGTCGTCGGCTACGCGACGAGGAAGTGGACCCGCTTCGCCAGATGGTGAGTCGGGCCCTGGCCGGTCAGTCCAATCAGGACGTCGCTGTGTGGGCGAACGGTGAGGGCTACCGGGGAACGCTGGGCGGGGAGTGGAAGGACGCGTCAGTCGGACGCCTCTTCCGTAATCCTGCAATTGCCGGGCTGCGCTACGACGAGGACGGCGAACTCGTTGACGCCGGCCACCCCGGCGCCATCACGCGCGAGGAGTTCGAGGCCCTTCAGGAGCGGGAGCAGAGCCGGAAGACGGCGGACGCAGAACCGCCGTACGACTACCTTCTGGTCGGCGGAGCCAGCACCTGCGGCAAGTGCACGCAGGCTCTTCAGGGTGCTCGCACCAACGCGGGAACGCCCGGCTACCGCTGCCGTCCCAAGGACAAGGATGGGCGCGGCGGCTGCGGCGAGGTCCGGATTGATGCCGAGCTGTTGGAGAACTACGTCGGAGAGTATGTCGTGGCAGAACTCCTCAAGCCCGGCATCCGAGACCAGATCCTCAAGGCCAGGGCCGCCGTACGCAAGCAGGTCAAGGACCTCAATCAGGAGATCGGGGACCTGGAGGCACGCCGGACTGAGGCCGGGACGCTGTACGGCCAGCGCCGGATCAGCAGTGACGCGTTCGTGGCCGCTGACCGCGAGATCACGGCGAACCTCAAGTCCACTCGTTCACGTCTCCGGTACGCGGAGCAGATGGCGAGCTTCTCGTTGGGTAACGCCAAGGATCTGGTGAGGTGGTGGAACACCGCGCCGACCGCGTCGAAGAAGGCCATCGCCATGCTCCTCTTGGAGAACGTCGAGGTGTTCCCTGCGAGCGCCCGCGGTGTCCGCACAGTCGAGCCTGGCCGTGTCGTCCTGCACTGGCGCAAGCTGTCGAGCTTGTCAGGCGGCTGAGGTTGCCGCCTTGCAGGAAGCGAGCCGCTTGCCGATCATCGCCATGGTCAGTCCGGTGATCAGCGAGACCACAGCGAGACCGGCCAGGACTGGCGAGACGATCTCCTCGTGCCGCAGTGGCCAGGGGTGTCCCAGGTAGTGGGTCACCAGGTACGACCCCTTGCTGGCGGCGTAAGCAACTCCGAGAAGGGCCGCAATCGTTGACGTGGCGAGCCCGCGGGCTGACCAGGTATGTCCGCCTCGCCGAGCAACGAGAGCCATCCCGGAGCATAGGAACGCGATCTCGCCGCAGGTGATCGCGACATAGGCCAGGTAGACCACGAGATAGACGGTGACGCCTGGCACCTTGGCGTACTCGGTCGTGAACTCCACGCTTTCGTCCGTGGTGTTGACGAACAGTGGCAGCATCGCCGCGAGGACGCACACCGCGAAGGCGACACGTGCGTACAGGCTGGCCTTCAACACCTCCTGGTTGTACGACCAGTCCACGAGCATGAGCTGCAGGCTGCCGCACCACAGGACCGCGCAGATGTGCGCCCCGAGCTTGGCCGCGTTGTTCATACCGGTCGCGGACTCGACGAAGTCCTCAACCGCCGGCACGGCCAGGGCCACGCCCACGGTGCAGACGCCGAATGCTACGGCTCGGGCGAAGCGCGCTATGCGGTATTCGTTTCGGGCGCCTTGGCGCCAGGCCTCGCGGGCGGAGAGCACGGTGCCCGCTAAGCCGAACAGAGCACATAAGCCGAAGACGACGCCGTCCATTTGGTTCAGGTTCCTTCCAGATCAGAGACGGCCCGCTCGGCCGCTTCGGTGAAGCTGAGGCGCCTCCGCCGGCCCGGCCGCGGCGGTTCGGCGGCTGGGGGAAGAGGCTCGGGGACTTCTGGGACGGCGAGATCGCTGTGTCCGTGTCGGCGACGGATCTCACGTGCAGCCTCCAGAAGTTCAGCAGCCCCGGCTTCGCCCAGGTCATGGAGTAGCCGAAGTGCCTCGCGGGCGTCTTGGTGCTCCTCGTAGACCGATAGGGAGGTCAAACCGTTGTAACCGGGGAGTAGATAAGCTGCCGGAGAGTCCAACGCCCTTGCGAGACCGATCAGTTGCGCGACCGTCGGGTTCGACTTGTCTCCATTCAGGAGGTCGTTGACGACCTGATGGGTCATCGCCGGCTTGTCGCCAGGGGTCTTGGCGGTGGCGGCAGCGATGGCACGCGTACTCGGGGTCTTCCCGTCTGCTCCGAGCTTCCTTCTGAGCAGCACAGCGAGCTTGCTGGAGAGAGGCGTGTCCGGGCCGAGCGACATGGTGCTGGCTACTCCTTGTGATTCGGCAGGCCCGGCCTGGCAGTGGACGGCGTGTTGCGGTGCACGTTCAGTATCCCTGTGAGGCAAGAGTGACTGGCGGGGCAGGCTAATGTCTATGCTGGTTGACAATGGGTCACCGCTCGAAGCAAGATCTGTAACGACAGTCGCAGTAAGCGCGTACTTGGCATGCGGGGCCGCCACCCCTCTACCGCCTCCTCGGGTGCAAGATCGTGACCGGCGCCCTAAACCCCTCGATATGTGCCGCTGACGTGTCTGTGTGGGGATCTAATTGAACCGCGGCTCGTTGGGGGCGGGACGCTGCAACGCGGAGGTACGGGTGGGGATTGAACTGGACCGTGTGTTGGCCCGGTTGAGGGAGTCCAATGGCATGGAGAACGTCGCCCTGGACGAGGAGGCCGCGCGTGACGCACTGGGGGCCCTGTCGATCGTCGACCCGAAGCGGGTCGACCGTGACGCCGGGTGCTTCAGCGGTGCCGTCGCGCGCTAAGTCGCGCAAGTGATCATTGGGTGCGGACCCTGTGGGGTCCGCACCTACGCGTCTGGCCTGCAAAAACTTCTCAAAGATTATGGACTCCCCCTCTGAATGCATATAGAATAGAACTACAAGGAAGGGGGAGAGAAGAAACCCCCACCGACCTCTTGGAGTCAAAATGCCGCACAAGTACGCCACCCTGAAGATGCGCCAGATCCGCCGCAACGAGAACCAGCCCCGCGAGACCTTCAACCAGGAGGCGCTTCAGGAGCTGGCCGACTCGATCAAGGAGCACGGCCTCCTCCAGCCGATCGTGGTTCGCAAGGTCGACGAGGGCGGGTATGAGCTGGTCGCCGGCGAGCGCCGTTTCCGCGCCAACGAAATGGCGGGCAACATCACCATCGAGACCAAGATCCTGCTGTCCGAGGGTGACGCCGAGATCAGCGACATGGACTCCTTCAAGAAGGCGATGGCCGAGAACCTGAACCGCGAGGACATGCTCCCCCTGGAGGAGGCGCGCGGCTTCAAGAAGGTCCTGGACCAGGAGGAGAGGGCTGACGTCGCGAGCGTCGCCAAGACCTTCTCCAAGTCGGTCCAGTACGTCAACCAGCGCCTGGCGCTCCTCGCCCTGCGCCCGGAGATTCAGTCGGCGGTGGACCTCGGCCACATCGGCACCCAGGCTGCCGTGCAGATCGCCGCCCTCGCGAAGGACAACCAGAAGGCCGTCTTCGAGGACTGGAAGAAAGGCGACAAGAGCGACAACCAGCTCGTCCACATCGCCTACGCCATGCGCAAGCAGGAGAAGGCGGCCCAGCAGGACTCCATGGTCGACGTCGACGAGATGACCCCCGAGGAGAAGGCCCAGCGCAGCAGGGCGCAGGCCAAGACCAAGAGCGACCTCGACGAGATCGAGCGCGTGTGCGAGCTGCTGGACGCCATCGGCAAGGCGGACCCCATGGAGCTGGCCCGCACCCTGGCGGGGGAGGTGGGTAAGCGGGTGGAGCAGATGGACCGAGTCGCTGCCAGCCTCCAGAAGGCCCGCTTCCAGCTCCGCCAGGCGAAGGCGCACGCCGACGCCAGCGAGATCATGGTCAACCCCGACGCGGCGGCGCCCGACCTGGTGGCCGAGGCCGACGCCGTGCTCGCCCAGTTGGACCCGAAGGCGGACGGCGCCGAGCCGGAGGCGCAGGCCGAGCCCGTCCCGGAGACCGAGGGCGCCGACGTCGACGCTGAGCCGGAGAGCCCGGCGGAGGCGGACGACGCCGAGCCCGTCGCCGTCGCAGCCTGACCTGTCAATCCCGGGGCGGCCCGTATACGGGCCGCCCCCCTTCTCTCTGGAGACCCACAGTGATGAACCCCATCCCGACCATGCGCAACATCAACCGCAACCTGTTCGACGTACCGGCCTCGGCCGACGCTCTGGAGGAGTACGACTCCGAGGCGGCTGCACTCGTCCGTAAGGCCGCGAAGCACCTGCTCAAGGCGCGGCGCAACAACGACCAGACGGCCCTGGACAAGGCGAGCAACCTGACCTTCCAGGCGGCGGCCGAACTCCTGGGCCACGCCGGCGGGTCGGTATACGTGCGCTTTCCCATCATGATCACGGCCCGGCTGGTCGAACTCGAAGCGGCTCTCCTCGCCGTCAAGGCCAAGACCGCCAGCGAGTGAGATAGATCCCAACACTAGAGAGTGATACGGTCTATATTGTTGGCGGGAACGGCCACAGCCGAGGAACCGGCCCGCCAACGTGCCGTGGCATGCGGCACTCCCCTTCGGTGCCTGGCGGGTGGCCAATCCCCCGCGCCCTACCCGCCAGGCACTGGCCCCGCACCTAAGCGGAGCCGCCTGGAGCGTCGCCAAGATCCACGATCACGACCGGACCCGCCCCCGCCTCACGCCGGGGGCGGGTCCCCGTGCACTCAGGAGCGTCATGACCACAGAGGACTTCACCGGGAACCCAGAGGATCGCGAGCTGTACGAGCGTCTTATTGCCGAGCGAGACGGCCCACCGATCAAGGCACTCGCTGAACGTGACCCGGGCTTCGAATCCCAAGGAGGCCCGGACCCCGACGCAGCCCGGCACCTCGAGGCACTCGAAGCAGCCGCAACACCCCGACGACGAAAGCGACACGCAGAATGACCGCCAATCAGGCACTGCCCGCCAAGCCAGACCGCAAGACGCCCCCCGTACCGGGAGCAGTGTGGTGCAACGCTTGCGACTCCTGGTGCCTGCCAACCGGCATCTGCGGCTGCAACAACCGGTGATACGCACGGTCCTTCGCCTCGCCGCCGACGCGATAGCCGTCCTGCTCATGGCAGCCATCGCGCTCGTCGCCTGGGTGGTCGTGCAGCTCGGCGGCGGCGGGGCCCTTCTCGCCGGCCTCCTGGCCTTCCCCAGTTGCGCGCTCATGGCCGTTGCCATCCAGCACGTTCAGATGTGGGCGAGGCGTCGAAGACTGGCTATCAGCCGAACCCTCACTCCCGTGACCGCCGTGGCGCGGCGTAGATCGTCTAATGTGAGCAGATGTAGGGCGCGGGGAACGGCCTACACAAGGGACGCCCCGTGACCCCGACGCCCGCCCACATCCCCGAACTGCTCCTGCCGCTCGCCGTCCCCATCGGGGACCTCGCGCCGTACTACCGGAACCCGCGCAACGGCGACCTCCCCTCCATCGCCGAATCGCTGACCGTCAACGGCCAGTACCGTGCGATCGTCGTCAATAAGGGCACGCACACCGGCCGCCGCAACGAGATCCTGGCGGGCAACCACACCTACGCGGCCGCCCAGCAGCTCGGCTGGGAGCAGATCGCCGCCACCTGGGTCGACGTCGATGACGACGCGGCGGCCCGAATCGTCGTCGTCGACAACCGGACCAACGACCTCGCCGGATATGACTCCGAGCTCCTGGCCGAGATCCTCTCCGAGATCCCGGACCTCGCCGGCACCGGGTACGACCGCGAGAGCGTAGACCGGCTCCTGGACGACACTTCCCTCCCCGAGACGCTGGAGCTCACCTCCGACGGCGCGGGCACCGGAGCCGCAGCCACCGTTGACTACCTCCAGTGGGGCTACCTCCAGTGGGAATCCAAGCGGGTGCGGATCACCTCCGAAGAGGTCGAAGCCCTCAACGGCATCTACACGAAGTTCGTGGACGACACCAACAGCGACCTCGGTTTCGGCTGGCACGTCCTCCAGCACGCTCACGAGGAGGGCGCGCCCGAATGAGCAGCGCACCCACCACGACGTTCTACGAGGCGTACCCGCTCGACCGGCTTCGCCCCGCCGACTACAACCCGCGCCGCCTCAGCGAGGAGGCGTTCGTCCGGCTCCAGGCTTCACTGCGCCGCCACGGCGTCGTCAAGCCGGTCATCCTCAACGCCGACGGCACGCTGGTCGCAGGCCACCAGAGAACCAAGGGACTTCAGGCCATCGGCCTGACGCACACGCCCGCAGTCATGCTCGGCACGAAGGTCAGACTGCAGGACGAGATCCAGTTCAACCTGCTGCACAACCGAGTCGAGACAGAAGCCAGCATCGTCCACGCCGAGCCCGGCACGATCGGCGCCTGGTCGTGGATACCGTGGCAGTCCATCCGCGTCGCCGAACGCAAGAACCTCTCCTTCGTCAACGCCATCGGCCACATGACCGCCGGTCACGGCCCCTGGGGCAGCGTCGTCATCGACGACCAGGGCCGCATCGTCCTCAACGCCGAATACGCCGTCGTCGCCTCCATCTCCCGCTTCGACGTCCTGGCCTGGACCGTGACGTCGGCCGACGCCGCCCAACTCCACGCCGACCTCACCGGCGAATACGGCGTCTACGACTGGACGGCCATCGAGAGCAAGGCCCCGGTGTGGAACCAGCACATCGTGCAGCCCAAGAGACTCCGGAAGTTCTCCTCCAAAGCCAAGGCCGGAAAGCTCGCCTACGGCTCCGAGACCTGGGACCAGTTGGTCACGCCATGGCTCAAGCCCACGCACAGGGTCGTGGACTTCGGCGCCGGGTACGGCGACTACGCCAAGCACCTGCGCGCCAAGGGCTTCAACATCCACGACTACGAGCCCTACCGCTGCCGGGACGGCTCGTACGCCGTGGACATCCGCGCCGTCGTCGGCATGATCCGCGACATCAGCCAGGACATCCAGACCAACGGCCTCTACGACGTGGTGGTCCTCGACTCCGTCATCAACGCCACCACATCCCTCGACTACCAGCACTGGGTGATGACCACCGTCAACGCCCTCTGCGCAGCAGATGGAGTCGTGTGCCTCGGCACGCGCAGCCTGGCCCGAGAACTCCGGGACGAGCAGGCCAAGCGAGTCACCTCTCAGACAGCCACCACGAAGATGAGCTTCCTCGACGACGACAACGTGGAGATGAACTTCGTCAAAGGGAAATGGCAGAAGCTCCGCTTCCACACGCCCGAAACCCTGGAGCCGCTGCTTCGCCGCTACTTCGAGGATGTGCAGGTCAGCGACCTCAGCGGCTCCAACCTCAAGGCCACGTGCCGCCACCCCATCGCGCTTCCCAAAGAAGAATACGAGAAGGCATTCGAGGAGGAATTCAATATGCCCTACCCGAACGGATTTAGGCATGGCAGGCATCTGGAATTGGTGGGAAATTTGATAAAATTGATAGTAGAGAGGAATGAATCTCTCGGCAATTAAACGGGTAAATGGGGAGCGCATGCCGCAGCGAATACAGGTGCAAATTGAATCACGAACTCGGTACCACATCATGTGGCTGGCAGGCGTGCGGCATGTGGCCCTCGATCAGCACTGCCTGCGCAGCTTCGGTCAACCCGACCGCCCCCGGGTAGATGTCCGCAGCCGGCACCAGATCCTCGAACTGCCCGAGCACAACCCGCCCCTGGCCTGGTACCTGTGCGCGCTGCCCAACCCATGGAAGTGGAGCGACAACGCGCACATAGCCTTCGAAGCCGCGCCGGGTGAGCAGTGGGAGGGCCCCGCCCTTGTGCCCGGCTTGTTCGTCCACATCGACAATGCTCGCCCCATCACCGGATGGGGCGAAGACAGCATCCCCGAGAGCGAACCACGCCGGAAGTCCTACCGCTTCCGCACCTGCCGCAACTACCAGTTCGCCTGGTGGCTCCGGACGGAGCGCAACGCGCCGAACGCCCCACCGGAGTACGTGCCGCCGAAGAGAGCTGGCGAGGGCGAGCAGATGTCACTGATCTGACCTCGGCGGGGCCCGGCTAGCAGTCTCCGGCCCGAGCACGCTACTCCGCAGCGAAGCCGCCATTGATGTACCAGGAGCTGTCAGCCAAAGCCTGGTACATGGCGGCCCGCCACAGGTTCGGATCTTCCTCAGCCAAGCCCGCGGCCTCGTCCCGTAGGTGATCGCCGACCATCGACGGGGCCTTGCGTTTGAGGATGTATCGGAGGCTGCTCATTTCTCGAGCTGCCTGCGAACCGTAAAGGGACGCGAGCCCGAACACTCGGAAGTGCTCGTGAACCCGCGTCGTGAGGACGGTGTCCCACGCCTCTGGCGGCTTCACGTAAAACTCGACCGCTGCGGGGGCAACTTCATGGACGTGGGCAAAGAGCCACTTCTCTTTGCCGACGTCATCGAAGTAGGGGTGGAGCGTTTGCTCACCCGCACTCGCCGGAGCGGTCTCACCCTTCACAGTGTTGCAGCTACGGCAGGCGGGAACCAGGTTGAACGGCACGACAGACAGCAGCGGATACGCCGTCTTTGGCAACTGATGGTCGAGGGTCTCTACATCCCGGTGACCGCACAGAGGGCAACGTCCCAAGGGCGCGGCGGCCTTCAGCTTGTCGTATTCGTCCCTTCCTGGATTGCCCTTGCGGGACATACGCTGCGTGTAGTTCTTCCTCAGCTCGGTTCTGTCGGCCTTGTCGGTAGGCTTGGCCTTGAGGTCCGTCAGCGTGTGGAGGGCAGCCGCCACGGCTGCGGTTTCGAACCGGTCAGCGGCGTTGACCACGTCCTCTTCCAGTGCCTTCAGGCGAGTCTTGGCCTTCGGCCGGGACTTGCTGATGCAGGTCAGGTAGACCGTGCGGGCCGAGAGTTCAGGGACTGGCAGAGTCCACATCAGATCCGCCGCTCCGTAATGCCGGGTCCGTCTGAGTCTCGGACAGCGATGAGGGATCGAACGACGGCCTTGGCCTCGCCACCAAGTTGGCCGTTGAACCGTCCGAGAACGTGTTCGTACGAAAGCCCCTGGCGAACCGCAGCCTTCAGATCACGGTGGAATCCGGAGTCGGTCACCTCGAGCCCGAACACCTCGTGGGTGAGGACGCCGACGTTCTCACCAAACGTCTCGATGGTGGGGCGGTCGGCGACCAACTGGTTGCCGTGGCGTCGCAGTTTCCACACACAGGACGCGGGCACCTCCTGGAGGACCACGGGCGAGTGCGTGGCGATGACCGCCAGACCATTGCGGTCCGTGAGCAGGTCGGACAAAGCGCGTATGAGCGCCGCCAACAGTGGCGGATGCAGGTGGGATTCGGGTTCATCGATGATCACCAGCGAACGCTCCGTGACGTGCTCGACCAAGCGCGTCATGGTTAGCAGAACAACCTTGTGACCCGAGCTGAGGCTAGTGAACAACTGCCGCGCTTTGCGCCGGCGGACATTCGCGCTTCGGGTGGCCTGGAAGTCCGCCAGCCATGTCTCGTCTAGGAGGCCGCTGCCAGCGTATTGCAAGGTTCGCAGGGCTTTAGCCCATCGATCTGACCGCTCCCCAGTCAGGCAGGCCTCCACGCTGTCTGCGAAGTCCTTCTTGATCTGGCCAGATGTTTTTACCCGTGGCGCACGCGATCCGCCAGTGGGGATTTTCAGCCCGACGTAGGCGTAGGAGATGGCCACATCGTCGTCGTGGATGAGCGGGAACTCATCGAAGGCGCTGAAGGTGACGCTGACCAGGTTCGCGAAGGACCTGCGAGTGCCTCGGTTGTACTCAATGATGCGGCCGACGTCTTCCTCAGGAGCTTCGTAGTCGCCCACACAGCGTGTCAGGCTGTTCAGGAGGTAGGACTTGCCGACGCTGTTGCGGCCGGTCAGCACATGGATGTTCGTGGACGGTCGCGAGTTTGGAGACACCTCGAACGGAAGGATCACCGACTTGCCCCCGCCTCCAGCGGGGACTGGCGCCTCGTAGGCCACCTGGAATCCTGAGACTCGAACGCCGCCCTGAGCGATGCGGCGGAACTGCTCCTCAACGGCGGTTGGCTTCAAGAACCGCATGAGTGAATCGCGTGTCACTTGCTCGTGCTGGACGCGGTGGAAGATGCTCTCGTCGAAGGCTATGTCCTTGAGCGCAGTCAGGACTAGCACGCGAATGCTGTCGCCGAGTTGACGCAGGCGTTCGTAGTACGAGTCATCTTGGCCTAAGGAAAAGTGCCGCTCCCCGAGTTCTTCGAAGCTCTCAGGCATGCGCGCAACGCGGCCTGGGCCCTCGTTGCTCTGATCTCGCCCTGGGTGCATCCCCAGCTCGCCGATCTTCACCTCGCCGATCCCGTGGCGGCGTCCGTCCTCGTCGTAGATCACGAGGTGGAACATGGTGACGAAGCCGTAGTCGTTCCATGCATCTCTGACCAGTAGGGCCTGGGACCGTACACCCTTCGGTTGTCGTTGGCCCCGCTCCACGACCGTGAACAGCACTCTGCCTCCGCGCCTTGTCCCGCCCGCGCTCCCACACGGCCGGCCACTGCCTGCACACCCTTGCAGTCTGACTCAGGCAGGTCAGCCTAGTCGGGACCGGACGCGACCACCCCAATGTGGCCTCCGGCCGGAGGCACGGACCGACTCGGCCACGTCGCACGCTTCCTCAGTTGGGGGATCGCCCCCACGCCAGGCCCCAGCGACAGCCGTCCGTGCAGCGGAGTGAGGGCGACGTCGCACCACAAGGGCCGTCTGTCGGGGCGACGCTGATTGGCTACGCCTGCTCCGCAGCGTGGGCCTCGATGTAGAAGGTCGCAGCAGTGACGGCCGCGGACACTGCCAGCCGCGCCGTCGCAACATCCAGCGTGGGACGTTGGCTTAGTCCGTGACCGGTCCCGAACCCAGCGTTCCGTAGCTCCGCGATACTGTTCACGAGATTCGTGAGAGCACCAAGCGCCTTGCGGCGCTGTGCGGCCCCTGGCTCGCTGCCCCTTACTCCCGCCGGATCCAGGCCCAGAGCGATGTTGGCCTCCTTCAACAAGTACGGGATGTCCTTCTTCGTTTCTGGTCCGTTGCCGTGAAGACCTAGCACTGCTTTAAGGACGGTCTCCACCAATTCCTTAGCTGATCCGATCGCTTGCGCTGGGTCGTCTCGGATGCCCCGCCGGATACGGGCGGCATGTTCGTCGACATCTACAAGGCCGAGTTCCTTGGCCGCAGCCTGTAGTTCATCCACGCCCGCGTCAGCCACTTGGCTGCCGTAAATGTCGCTGAAGAGGACCGGCTCGTGCTGGGCAAGCCATTCCGGGAGTCCAAGCATTCGTTCAGCGACGGCGAAGTTCGCTGCATCGATGGCCCTTGTAGCGATCAGGTATGGACCGTTACCGACGGTCCGGCCAGACGGCCGGAGAATCGCCTCGACCATGTCGAGCACATGGCCCGAATAGTCCTCGTCATTCCAGTCCAGACTGCGCAGCAGTCTGGGGTGCTCCCGGACTCGGTCGGCGCAACCCGTCTCGTAGGCAAGTGCTAGCCAGTCCCCACGAGTGAACTTGGCCTCAATGGCCTTCGCGACCGCGAGCACGAGCTTCTCCGGCTTCACATCCTGCTGCATCGTCTCTCCCCGCACCAATTCAGTAGCTCACCGTATCGGCGAGCAGGCAGTGCGCACCCGTATTTTCCAGCGACCGGCGCCCTTCCTCTTGATGCAAGGGACTTGGCATCGGATGTTCAGGCCGCCGCCGCAGCGGCCCCACCGTGCGCTCGCGAACTTCGCGCGCCTGGCCCGGGCCCCGCTCTGGTGGCCTACGACTCCAACCAGCGGCGAATTAGCCGCCTTGACTGGCAACCGAGCCGCGGTCAGATACCCAGAGCTCGGCGACCCGTCAACTCGGCGCTCAGCCATCTGCTCATGCGTGCACCGCTGGTCCATCTGGGGCAACAGTGCGTGCACTACTGCGTGTTGACGTCGAGATTCTCGGTTGCTTCCTCTAGAGGCTCTACCAAGCCGTTCCGGAAGGAAACCCGGTCGAACTCTCCCTCAGCGTGGATGTTGAGCTCGATGCGAACCAGGCCCGACTGGTCCGAAAGCCAGGATAGGGCGCGCCGCAGGTTGAAGAGGCCAGACCTATCGAGGACCGCCTGAATGTCCGCAACCCGGACATTATCACTGGGAGTTGGGGCAGCGGGCACACCTCCCTGCGACGTGCCTCCGTGCGGACTTGGAGTCGGCAACTGCGGAGTGGGCTGGGGCGCTGAGGGCTCGTCGAATTCGGGTTCCTTGAGGGGCGGCTCAATGGTCGCCTGGAGGCACTCACGGGCGTAGTCATGCCAGAGGATCGCGGCGTCGTCTGAGAGGTCGATCTCATCGACTGTGAGGCGTTCCCCGAAGCGGATTTGCCGAGCGTCGCGGGGAGCGATCTTTTCCCCTTCTCGCACAAGCCCGACTACGTAGCCGAGTTCGGATGTCTTGACTGCGTTCGCGATGGCCGAGGCGATGACCTTCTTGTCCCAGAGCTTGGTGAACTCGTAGTAGCTGTAGAACCAGTCCACCAGGTCAGCGCAGATGACCGTCTTCCGGTCCGGTCCTAGGCCCGCCAAGGCGACGAGCTTCGCGGTGGTGACAGAACTGAACACGCGCTGGCTAAGGGCTTCCACTACACGTTCGTGGAGGGCACGGCCTGCTGCCAGCATCGTGCGGAGATCTGAAGGCTCGAGCACGTAGGGCGCGTCGCCTGACCTCGATCGCGTGGGGATGGCCACGGTGCTGTAAGCGGCACCGATGGCCGCAGAGCCGTCGCGTCGAGCGTTGGCCGCCTTATCTTGAAGTTCCTCGATCTGCTCGGCGCTGAAGTTGTACTTCCTGTGCTGGTCCAGGAGTGATTTGGCGGCCAAGCGCAGCCTTATGGCGTGTCGGGCGAGGTCGAACTGGGCCTTGTCGGGAAGGACCAGGGCGAGTCCGTTGCGATATCGCCGTGGACTTCCCTTGCTGGCCTGTTCAATGAACCTCTCCGGCGAATCACGGTCTTCAGACCAGTCCGGATGCAGGTAGGCAACTGTGAATAGGGGACGCTCGTCAGGGATGCCGCCAGGCGTCTCCGGCCACAGAGCTACGCCCTTGTTGCCTTGCAGCTGCTTGTCGAGTTCCGCCCGAACTTCGGTGAGCACCTCATTGGAGTTGAGCTTGCTGGCTTCGTCCCGTACGAGTTTCGTCAGGTTGGGAGTCGGCTCGAACCGGTAGCGACGTCCCGTGTAGTGGAGGTACAGCTCCTCCTCACGGAGATCGTGCAATGCGGAAATGACGATGTTCCGGGTCAGGCCGGGAACAAGGACACTTCGAACAAGGTCCGATTCGAGAACGCCGCGATCTTCGCCCTCACGTGCTCCGAAGCTGTAGAGCATGATGGCGGTGGCAACGCGCGTCCCTACCCGAAGCTGCGCGATCGTCGGGCTGTCAGCCCCGAGCGTCCGGTCTACCGTCGTGCACCCCGCGCCCTCCGAGGTGACGTCGCTCGACAGCACGGACGTGTACCGCTCCCTCTCTCCGACCTGAGAGAAGAACGCACCGCGAGACGCCTCATCAGTGAAGTCGACGTCACCCGGCCCGATGAGCGGGCTCTTCGCTCCCGACTTCCACAAGGCGTGGACGACTGCCGCCAAGAACTGCAATGCGCCACGGGTTCGCTGGTATGAAGGCAGAGACCCCCAGCGGTGGTACATGAGATCAAGCAGGTCGGGGTGCAAGGGATACGCAGCCAGTACCCGGTTCTCCAGGGAGTCCGCCGCGGCCTCGGCTTCTCGGCGTGCGTCCCCGGTTTCCGCGGTGGCCAGCAGCTGCCTCCGAAGGACGTCGGAATACGACCGTGCGACCTCTCGGTGGATCTCCTCGTCGCCGAGCTCCGCAAAGAGCCGCCGCTGTACGACGCGGAGAACCTCGTCGCCTGACACCGGCTCGCGCTTGGCATCAACTCGGGCGACGAGCTTGTCCAGATCGCTCAACAACCCCTCAGCGCCGACTGCCTCGCCGACACTGGCCTGAAGGCTGTAGACCATGGCGGCACGCGGCTGCGCGCTGATGGCCTCCGTGAGCGCCTGAACGAACAGCATGGCCTGACGGCCGGCGGTGGATTCTGCCCGCTGAAGCGCCATGGCCTTCTCGACATAGATCAAGACCTCGTCGAGGAGGATGAGGGTCGGACCGTCACCAATGACCTGCCGGAGGACATCTCCGCCCGGGGCGGACCCCGTCAGGTCGTGTTGCTCTACCAGCTCGTAGCGTCCGAGTTGCGCTGCGAGTTCTCCCCAAAGAGTGTGCGTCTCGATTCCTGTTGCGCTCATCGGCGAGAGAGGGTCGAGCTCCTCTCCAGACAACACGGCAATCTGCACGTCGCCTGGATCAGCAATGTCCTTCAAGTCCGGGCAAGCAGCAACGGAGGTGGCGCGGTCGCGAACCAGGTGGAGGAGGGCCACAAGACTGTGGGTCTTACCGCCGCCGAAGGGAGTGCGGAGTTGAAGGACGTGGGAGCCGGTTCCACCCGCGAGGACGTCCATGACGTCCGTGAGCAACTCCCCCATCTTCTTGGTGAGATACGTCGCCTGATAGAACCTACCGGCGTCCGTGTAGACGGGTGCGATACCCGCCCGGCCTCTGAAGACCCCGGCCAGGTTGGCCGCGTAGGTCCCCATGTCCAGGACGCCTGCCGCAACGTCATCATGCGGACGTGCAACCTGCGTCCAGGGCGACAGCCGATAGCTCGAACTCACAGCGTTCCAACCCCCTGTACTTCAACGTTGTGGATGGCCAGCACCTCAGAGCAGCCCCCGTTCACCAACGATCGTCCTCCACGACACCAGCAGCCGCTCTGCCGCGCTTGCCTCTCGGCTCTTCGTCTCGCTTGAGCTGGCACGCAGGGCCCGACCCGCCAGGGTCTGGACGACTTGGCGGAGCGCGGCAGCATCCACGTTCACGGACATCAGATAGGGGCGAACCTCTCCAGGACGGTGTTCTGCACGCCAAAGGACAGCATGCGCGACATCGATGAGGGGCGGCGCGACGGATGACTCAATCTCGTAGAGCGGCATCGTCCCGCTGGCTTCGGTGTCTGGCTGTCCCAGGCGACCGTCGTCGCCACGGTCTTCGAAGTCTCTGAGGACGACGGTGGATTTAACCTTGGACACGAGTGGGTTGGGACCGGTCGTTAGGCCGCCGGATCCGTCGAGGTTGGCGCCGGTCATCCGAGCGAGGTTGTTGGCCTCATCGAAGGGGACTGCCGCGTACCCATAGGAGTACTGAGCCGCCACGTAGTAGCGGGTAACGGGGTCCGTGCCGGCGAGCCCCTCGAAGAGCGCGTCCAGCACACGGCTCTGGACCATCTCCAAGAAGGTCTCAGCGGGCAGCACCTCGCCGTTGTCCTGCTCGACGCGTTCGTACCGGGTCAGAGCTCGAAGGCCGGCCCCGACGGTGGCAATGACCAGGTCCGAGCCCGTGATGCCAAGTTCCTCCAGTCGCGCACGGCGCTCCAGGATGATCTGACCGAGCTCAGCCATGACCTCGGCTTCACTGCCTACACCTGCGTCGGGCCTGCGCTTACGCGCGACAAGGAAGATCGACGAGGCGAGACTGGCCGTTCCGCGACCGACGGCCCTCTCCGGCATCTCGGTGTCGAGGGGCCATGCCTCGGTGATCGTGAAGCCTGCACTCTTGAGTGCCTCGACCAGGCTGGACCACCCCGAGGTGGTCTTGTGCGCGTAGACACAGACAAGCGGTGCGCCGGGCTTGAGTACCCGATGAGCTTCCTTGAACGCCTTCTCCATGAGATCTTCGTAGTGCCGACGCGCGTCATCCTTGCTGCCGGAGTGGCGATAGGCAGCGACCACTGCCTCGTTCCTCTTCGGCGTCAGCTCCCCACCGAGATCCGTGGGGTACAGGAAACCGACCGACCGCTTCAGCCAGACGTAGAAGAAGTCAGACAGGTCCGCGTACGAGATGTTGTCGTAGTACGGCGGGTCCGTGATGACCGCGTCCTGGGAGTCGCTAGGCAGCGGGAGAGAGGCGGCGGACCCACGCACAACATTTGCAGCGTTCGGAAGAGTAGACAGCCGTTCGATGAGGTCGGCGGTTTCCTTGAGGTACTTACGCACGTCCCCAGAGGCCCCCGCGAACGGGTTGGCCTCATAGAAGTCCCACACCATCGGCAGCGCCTGGCGGGCGAACGTATTCGTTCCACCCTCATTCTTCGTGTCAAGGCGGCACAGGTTCGACAGTCGGTCCGCGACCCGGTTCAGTGCCATGGCCAATGCCGTCGACAGTGCGGCTGCGCGCCCCGACTCCATGCCCTCGTCACAAGCCTTGTCGTGCACGGTGCGGATACCTGCGGCCAATGTGCTTAGCGCAAGAAGCTGCCGGGGAGTGAACAGATCACGGTACTGAGAGAACCCGTAAACCATGCACGTACCGCCTGTGATGCGCATGGTGCCGGGAAGCGGCTCGTTGAGCGGATCAACCGCCAGTTCCTCAAGGCGCTTCAGGCACTCCGCATCGTCCGGAAGCTCATATTCGCCGACGGCCAGGTAGTCGCGTCCCCGCCGACCCGGCTTTGCCGCGAGGGCTGCTAGCGGTGCCGTACCCATGCGACCGGCACGTGCCTCGTCCTTGACGTGCTTGCTCGTCACTGGTGCGCCGCAAATGCGGCAGGTGACTTGGCCGCCTCGCGAGCCCTCAGCGGGATCAAACCCAAGATCATCTTCAGTCGCTCCAGTAACCACCTCGTAGCGCAGCGACAACGCATCGCGGTCAACCACGGGCTTGAGGGCAACGACTCGGTTCTTCTTCCGGCCAAGCCAGGTCTGCCGCACAAGATGGGCGTCGTGCTCGGGCGCCGCTGGGTTGGGACAGCGCACGGTTCGTGTCCACAGATATGCCAGGGGAAGACGCTGCTCGGTTTCATCGTCGGCGAGGAGGTGCTGCTGCCCAGTGCCACCGTCGACGGTCGGGTAGAAGTCCGACAGGTCGCGCCAGGCCGCGTCGACCCAGGTCTGACCCCATTTACGCACGTCGTCAGCGAGACCGGGATAGCTCTGCGGAAACTCCAGGAGCATGCGTTCGATGAGGTGAGCCACTGGGTTCAGCTCATTGGCCGTGACCTCGCACCCCAGGCGCAGGGCCTCCAGGGGGATAGCGCCTCCGCCGGAGAAGAGGTCGACGACCTTCGGCGGGCCGTCCTTGCTAGCGGCGAGTATCTCGCTACGCGCTGTGCGAATGGCGTGGTCTTCGGCACCCCAAGTGCAGAGCGCGTCGAAGAAGATCGACTCTTCTTCGAGAGTGCGAGTCCGACCTTCGGCCGGCGCAAGGGCGGAGTAAACGGCAGCGCGTGAGGCTGCGAGCGGTCGACGAGCCCACCAGAGGTGCAGCGATGCGGGGTGGCCGACGCGGCCGCCCACCTTCTCGCTGGCGCTCGTGCGGCTGATGACGTCGATCGGGATGACGTCTTCGATGAGCCGCTTGTCACTGCTGTCGCGCACTCTATTCCTCTCGCTCCGCAGCTCTCGTCTCAATAACCGCGTGAGCTCGGATGCTAGCGCCTGGTACGCGATAGCCGGTAACCTGCCGGATTTCGGACACATTGGGCAGTGTGTGGTACGGGTCTTGCACTCTCATCAGTACAGGGTTCGTCGTCGCGCTGTAGACGACGTAGAGCCAGAATCCTGCCGCCCATCGCTGGGCGGCGTACCACTCGGTCCGGTACAGGCCTACGTCGCCCGAGGCGGCGCTGCGGCCTTTTACCTCGATGCGGCGCACTTGTGAGCTCCCGTCGGGAAGCGTCCGTGTCGAGCGAATGTCAAAGCCGCTGCCGTCCATCAGGTGTCCGAGGTATTCGGGCTCCCAGCCCTGTTCCGCTTCGAAAGCCATCGCGACCTCAATCGCGGCCTCCTCGACTTCCTTGCTGTTGGGACGCATGACGTCGACGTCTGGGTGCTCTGGCCTGTGGGGCGGCACTACAGAGGCGGAGCCGAGGTGCGTCACCTTGCCTGAGCGCACGACACCGAGGCGGTTGAGAGACTCCAGTTTGGAGGCCCGTCGATGCTTCAGCTCCTTGAGCTGCCGTGCAGCGTTGTCCCGCTGGAGCCGGTACGAGTCATCACCTGCAGCGACCTTGGCATCGTAGGTGTCCCATCGGCTCTCTAGCCGTCGCTTCTGCGCGTCCATCGCCTCCTCAAGGTATGAGGCGCGGAGTTTGGCTTGATCGAGCCGGTTGTTTCGCTCCGCCGTACTGCGCGAAAGCTGGATCTCCACTCGCAGCCAGTCGGTCGCGGTTTTGATCTGGTCTGGCGAAAGAGCGGCAGCCTTCCGCGCTTCCACGGGGGTTGCGGGCGTAAGCGTGTGAAGGACGTCTGCCGGCCCCCGGTGGAGGCCGTCCTGGTCCTCTATCACTGCCACGACCTCTGCGAACGCGAGCTCCGAGGTGCCGTGGACGTCCTCACCTATCACCTCATATGCAAAGAGGTGGACGAAGTACGGGGCCAGAGCGCCCGGGTCCACGAACGCTGCAGCTCCCTGGGGGACGTTGTCAGCAGCGAGATCACGTTCCAGAGACTCAGCAAGCGCCGCGAACAGCGGGTGGCCGGGTGAACACAGCACCGAGTCCTCGTGCTCGACGCGGCTTCGTTCCTCCTTCCGGAAGGTGAGCTTGCGGTATTCGGAATCCGGGCGGCCCCGGTGCTTCACCGCCGCAAGGTCTTCGCTACGCAGGGCGACGGGGACGTGCTCGATGCGGAGCAGCTGATCCGCTCGGCGTTCAACACGAAGGCGCTGGCGACTGGCGGCACGCAGGAAGAACGCCTCCGCGTATTCCGGCATGAGTCGACGCTCGTCGGAGAGGAAGTTCTGGCCGCGGACCCAGTCGATGTCCACGTACTTCTTCGCCAGGGCGATCCCTGTGTCCTTCTCGTACTCGGCCAATTTCTCCGAGTTGAGCCGGTTGATCGCGGCGACCGCGGCGTCCCTGTTGGCCCGGGTGGGGTTGGCGAGCGTCTCCTTGACGAGCCGTTCGAAGTCGATGCCGTTGATCGTGAGGAGCTCGCCGATCACGTCGTAGACACGGCCGTCCAGGTCGGCGCGCATCGCTTCAAGGCGAGCATGGAGACCTGCCAGCAGCTGGCCCTCAATCGTATTGGTGGCGCAGAAGTTGAAGATCCAGCAGTCTGCGCTTTGACCGATGCGGTGCACTCGGCCCATGCGCTGTTCCAGGCGTACCGGGTTCCAGGGAAGGTCGTAGTTGATCATCAGGTGGCAGAACTGGAGGTTGATGCCCTCGCCGGCCGCTTCGGTGGCGATGCAGATCTGTTTGTTCTGCCGGAAGTCGTGCTGGATGCGTTTCCGGTCCGCTGGTGAGTGACCGCCGTGGATGGTGCAGACGGAGTAGCCCCGACGACGGAGGTTTTCCTCCAGGTAGCTCAGGGTGTCGCGGTGCTCCGTGAAGATGAGGAGTTTCCCGCGGCCGTCCCGCAACTCCTCGAACTCGGCCCTCGCTAGGCACTCTCGGAGAGCCACCAACTTCCGCTCGTCTCCCTGGGCTCGGACTCTGTCCGCGTGGGAGACCAACTTGCGGAGTTCGCTTACTTCGGTACGCAGCTGGGAGATCTGTTCCGCGCTGCTCACCTCCGTGGCCAGGGCGTCATCGACGATCTCGTCGATGTCGTCCGACTCGGCTTCCCCATCGTCTTCAAAGTCTGAGTCCGCCGGCATACGCCCCAGTGCGGCCAAACGCCGGTTTCGATCAGCGGGGTCCATGGCGGTCAGCTGATCGACCAGATCGCTCAAGCGGTCGGCTCGCTTGGCCAGCGAGGACCTGATGGCACCCAGGCTCGACGCGAGACGACGCTGGAGAACGGTGCGCGCCAGAGCGACCGCGTTACCCCTCGATCCTCCACTCGACCCCAGGTAGGTGTTCACATATTCAGTAACTTCCTGGTACAGCGCATATTCTGCGGTCGAGAGCTGGAACGGCTGAGTGCGGACATGCCTCTCGACGAATAGTGCGTGATTCTGTTCGTCTACAAGGTCTTCCTTCTGGCGCCGCAAGAAATACGGATTCCCGTCATCCGAAATCTGCTTCTTCACGAGGTCGGGTGTCGAGAACTGATCGGGATCCAGTAGTCCCAAGAAGCGTGTAAACCTGTCCTCGTCGCCAGAGTGCGGCGTCGCTGTGAGCAGTAGCAACCGATCTGCCTGCTGTGCTACCCCCTCCACCAACACGTACCGTTTCGTCTTGACGACCCGCTCGTCACGGCCACGCTTCGTGAATGCCGATGCTTTGTGGGCCTCATCAACGATGACCAGGTCCCACTGGGCACGGAGAAGTTCATCGCGCACGTCGTCACGCTTAGCAAAGTCGATGCTGCTGATGGCCATAGGGAAGCGTTCCCAGGGACTCTGTCCAAGCTGATGACGGACCTGCTCGCCTGACACGATCTCGAACTGCTCGTCGAACTTGTCGAGCATTTCGTCTTGCCACTGTGTGGTGAGCGGAGCAGGGCTGAGGATCAGGATTCGCTCTACCGCCCCTCGGAGTTTCAGCTCCTTAAGTAGCAGGCCGGCCATGATCGTCTTACCTGCACCGGGGTCATCCGCGAGCACAAAACGCAGCCTGGGCTGAGGCAGCATGTGCCGATATACCGCTTCAATCTGATGCGGCAGGCCGCGAACGCCGCTCATCGAAACAGCGAAGAGCGGATCGTGAGCAAAGGCGTGCTTAATTCGCTGCGACTCCACCCACAGGAACAGATCCTGCGCGTTGACCAGCTCAGGTTTTGGCGCAATCTTCGCAAGAGCAGCGTCAAGCTCAGATTCCAGCACCTGAGTTTCATCGGGCGCTCCATTGGCGTGCCGAACCCTGACAAGAAGGACGCCGGTCCCGATGGGCTCGACATGCTCCACTCTCACCGGGTGCGCGAAGTGACCATCGAGCATGATCAAGCGATTCTTGGCCCGCTCGCCTACATCACTCACGGTCCGTCCCTCCGTCACTCCCGTAGCAACCAAGCCCAAACCTAGCTGATGCCAGTGACAAGGACGCCGGGCTCATCGCATCGTGCAGGGCAGGGGACCGCACCCGCCTCAGACGCGCTGATAGCAGGCCAGCCACAGCGAAGTGGGATCATGGGCTCGGGCGCGGGGGCGCACCCGAGCTGTGAAGGACCCCCGCCGTGGGACGCCCCGACAAAGCCGCGCGTGCGGCCATCGCGCGCCGCCGCTCGGACGCCATTGATCTACGGCTCGCCGGCGTGGACTGGCTGACGATCGCCCGCAAGCTCGCCGCCGACCCGACCGTCAACTCCGACGGCATCGCCTACCCGCAGGGATACGGCATCGAGCGGTATCGCAAAGACCAAGACCCGCCCACCAATGAGGCGTTCATCCACGCCGCGTGCCGGGACGTCCGTACGGCGCTCGCCGACCGCCGAGCCCAACTGAACGACGACGTCGACGAGTTGCGCGCGCTGGAGGCCGACCGACTCGACCGCCTGTTCTTCGTCGCTTACAAGAAGGCCGTCCGAGACCAGGACCTCGCAGCCATCGACCGAACGCTCCGCGTCATGGAACGCCGTGCACGGCTGCTCGGCCTCGACATGCCCGCCAGGACGGAGTTGTCTGGCCCGGACGGCGGGCCGGTCCAGGTCGAGGATGTCACCGCGGACGAACTCAGCGCCCTGATCGCCCTCACCGACCTGGACGGCGCATGACTCGGCGGGACTACGCGAAGGTCATCGCCCACTACAAGACGCTCCCACCGGCGCAACGACGCGCCATCTCTCGGGCCGCGTCGCCTACGCTGCGTGCCCAACTGGCGTACGCCGAACGCCAACTGGCCATGGACCGGTCACCGGGTGTCCTCGCTGCTGTCCTCACCGGGGGACGCGAGATGCAGGCGCCTCACCTCGACCTCATCGACCAGGCGTTCATCGACATGGCCGAAGGCCGGTGCGACCGCGTGATGCTGACGATGCCCCCGCGGCACGGCAAGAGCCGACGCGCCTCGCGTTGGGCACCTCTCTGGTACCTGCGCCGCAACCCCGGCCACCGCATGATGATCGCCAGCTACTCCGCAGACCTGGCCGACGACCACGGACGGTGGATCAGGGACGCCATCACCACCTGGGGTGACGACCTCGGCATCCAGCTGAAACCAGGCAGCCAGGCCGCCAACCGCTTCGACATCGTCGGCGGCGAAGGCGGCCTGCTCGCCGCCGGTATCGGCGGCGGCCTGACCGGACGCGGCGCGCACATCGCCATCGTCGACGACCCCGTCAAGGACATGGCCGACGCCGACAGCCCCACCATGCGCAAGCGCGCCTGGGACTGGTGGACCTCGGTACTGCAGACCCGCCTCGAACCCGTCGGCGCCATCTGCCTCATCCAGACCCGGTGGCACGAAGACGATCTGGCCGGACGCATCCTCGCCACCGAACGCGACGCCTGGCGCGTCATCGACCTGCCCGCCCTCGCCGACAGCCCCGACGACCCGCTCGGCCGCGCACTCGGTGAACCGCTGTGGCCCGCACGCTTCGACGCAGCCCACCACGCCAAAACCCGCAAGCGAGTCGGCGAACGCGTCTGGGGCGCCCTCTACATGCAGAAACCCCGGCCGCCGGAAGGAGGCGTCTGGAAACGCCAGTGGATCGACACCGCCCGCATCAACGCCGTCCAGTTCTCCGGCCTCGACATGGCGCGCATCGTCGTCGCCGTCGACCCGGCCGGCGGAGAGTCCACCGTCGGGGACGAGACCGGAGTCATCGGCGTCGGCCGCGACTTCGACCGCCAGCTGTACGTCCTCGCCGACCGATCCGGGTCGATGGGCGCCAACGACTGGGGCCTGGCCGCATGCCGCCTCGCGCTCGAGCTCAAGGCCGACGCGATCGTGGTCGAGAAGAACTACGGCGGCGACATGGCGCGGCAGATCGTCACTCAGGCTTGGGAGCAGCTGCGCCGCGAGGGCGTCACCAAGGGGCTCCTGATGCCCATGATCCTGGAGGTCACGGCCAAGGTCGGCAAACGCCTGCGGGCTGCCCCCGTGGCCCAGCTCTACGAACAGCAACTCGTGCACCACGTTGGCGATTTCCCGGAGCTGGAAGGCCAGATGGCCACCTGGGTCGAGGGAATGGACAGCCCAGACCGCATGGACGCCGCTGTGCACGGACTGACCGAACTGGCCGACCCCGACCAGCTCGACACCCTACCCACCGATACAGATGACGACCGCTTCGACGGCCGCCGCTGACCGAAGGAAACAGCCCGTACAGGTAACTGCCCGGCCGGGATGCCCCGCCCCACCCGACTGGACCGCGTCCGCCGTTGTTCGGGCCGCCCCAAGCCCGCTATTCGGTAGGCCGCCGGTCCGGTCAACCGCTAATCTGCGATCCGTTGTGATCAGCGGTGGGAGTGCACATGAGCCAGACGAGTTCGACCACGGTAGGAGTGTCTGAGCCGAGCGGCGACAAGGGCAGGGCACTCCTCGAAAAGGTGTGGGAGGCGTTCAAGGCCGCCGACGCCTGGCCGTCCGTCGATCACATCGACACTCTTCTCTTCCGAGAGGGCGTTCACCTGGAAGAGGCCCTGGCCGAGCTGTCCAGCGACTTGGTGCACGGGGTCAACTGGAACATGCCCGTGAGCGTGAACACCGGCCAGACGTTTGAGCTCACCTTCGCGGGCGCCTTCAACTGCTCGAACTCTGAGCCCGAGACGCACATGTACCTTCGGCTGGTCGATCTGGCTACCGAAATCGAATGCGGCATCCGTGCGCCATTCACAGCTCGTACGCTCGATGCGGAGACCTTGCCCGACCTGCTGGGACGGAATTCCCTTCCCGAGGATCCACGCGTCATCTATCGCGCCGTCCTCTTGGCTGGTGTGGAGCCGGCGTTTGGCGGATCGAGCACTAACATCGCCGACTACAGCTGGTCGCTGAACTTCGATCGCCGGATCAGGGCATTTGTCGGCGTTGCAGACACGGCGCTCGCGTACTGGACCACTCGGCAGGGGCTGCTTGCGCCGATACCCCCGGATCCAGTCTTCGCTGCTCCACCCCAGCTCCGGCTGTCGCGCACACCTCCGTTCGCCGTATCAATCCCTCTCCACCACGAAGTGGCTGCTGTAGCGGCTGAACGCTTCGAGAACGGGCAGCACGCGGACGCAGTGATGCGGGCCTTCCAGGCTGTGGAGCACCGAGTGCAAACGCTGAGCGGATTGCCCGAAGTCGGGGCGCGGCTCATGGGGCTGGCACTTGGGTCAGCGACGCCGATGCTCGTGGTTACGCAGGCCGTCGGCCCGTCGCTGCCAAGCGAGCGGGAAGGCTTTCGGGACCTGTTCAAGGGAGCGATGACGGGATTGCGGAACCCGAGAGCGCACGGCCCTCACTACGCCGACGACCCTGAAGAAGCACAGGAAATGCTCGCCTTCGCGAGCCTTCTCATGCGACGACTCGACCATGCAGAGGACGAGCTCAACACCCAGGCTGCTCAGGCCGCCGGGACGCCGTAACCTGATCTTGCGGCGCGGGGCCGACTGCCTGGAGGGGCATTGTGGGCCTGCGCGAGCTGATCACCGACGTCTGGAGCTGGCTGGACTACAAGCCAGCCATGGCCGATCCGCGTCGGCCGGGCCGTAACACCTGGGCGGAACTGACCCGATCCTGGGTGCCGGACGAGGACCTGCGACGCCTGGCCGCCTACCGGCTGCTGGCCGCGTACGACTCCAATCAGGCTGGCCAGGTCGCCGCCGTGACAGGCGATGACGAGGCGGGCATCGAGCGGAGGGAACTCGGCGACGCCTCCAAGCTGGTCGACACCGCGCTCGGTTACCTCCTCGGCTCCCAGCAGATCATTAGCGTGGCAGGCGCGGAGCACATGGACGACGAGCCGACCGCCGAGGCAGCCGCGGCGCTGGCCGTACAGGACAAGCTGAGGGCCTGGGCGGAGAAGGAAATGTTGCCGCTGCGCCTTCAACAGGCTGAGAGAACCGCGATCCTGCTGGGCGACGCCGTCTACATCCTGGCCTGGGACCCGGGGAAGGGCCGGGTCCTGCTGCGCACTTGGGACCCGGGCCTGTACTTCCCGGAGTGGCCGGAGGACGGCGAGCAGGACGGTGCCGAGTTCCCACTGCGCGTTCACCTGGCGTGGGAACTGCCCGAAGACAAACGGCGCGGGCTCAAAGCGAGGCTTCGGCGGGTCACCTACGAACTCGGAGCGATCGGACCGGCCAGTCGGCGCGGCGCAGCAAAGGACGGAAGCCCGACACGCGAGTACCTGTACGCCGACAGCGGCGACCCGGTCCTGGTCACGGGCGACGCGCGTAACGCCGACACAGGACTCATCACCCGCACCTACCCGTGGGCACCCACCCGGCCCTCGCCGTGGACGTGCTACCTGACCGACGCGGAATGGGACCTGGACGACCTTAAGCACGCCGACCTGTTGTACGACCTGCCGATGCACAAGGCTCGGTACCGGGTCCGATCGGACGGTGAAGTCCTCGACAGGCTCGACCTGATGGCGGACTTCATACCTGTCATCCACATCACGAACAGCATCCCTGCCAGCGGCGAGCACTGGGGCAAGCCCACCGTGGCCACCGTCCTCCAGGCCCTAGACGAACTGTCCGCGACCGACACCGACAGCTCAGGAGCATCGGCCACGACCGGCTCCCCGATTATCGGCCTGGCTGGGGCCCGACTGCCCATCGACCGCGCGACCGGTCAACCGCTCCCGGTGAAGGTCCGCGCAGGGACGGTATGGCAGCTCAACGACAACGGTCGCATGGACGTTCTGGACACCTCCGCTCAGCTCGCCGAGCTGCGGGCCCGCGTCGACCACATCCTGGACCGCATCGCCGCAAACAGCCGCCTCACTGCCGCCGGCCTCGGCACCCTCGACCCGACCGCCCTGCCGTCGGGCTATGCGCTACAGCTGGCGCTCGGCCCGCTGGACTCGCTGGTCGGCGCCATGCGTTTGGCCCGCACTCACAAGTACGTGGTCCTGCTGCGCATGGTGCAGCGCCTTCACCAGGCAGGGCAGGCCGAGGGCTGGCCCGCGGGGGAGTCGCTGCCCGCACAACTGATGTGGGGGCCGCACACCCCGACCGACCGCGCCGCCGTTCTCGACGAGGTGGTCAAGGGCGTCGGAGCCGGGGTCCTGTCCGTCGAGACCGGCGTCCGGATGCTCATCGATGCCGGATACCCGATCGACGATGCTCAGACAGAAATCGAGCGTATTCAAGCGCGCGCCTTCGAGGCCGCATCCCGTCTCGCTGACGCAACGGGCGACAACGCCGCCGTCCGTGAGTACCTCGGACTGCCCGAGGCCGATTCCGATGTCCCTTCGGTCCCGCTCGTGCTCGCTACCGAATGAAGGCACGGCCCTCGGATCGGTGCGCGCTGGCGCTCAGCGGCGTCGGTGAATTCCGGGCCACGGTGTTCACCATCGGCATGCCGGTCTGGCTGACCGGTCGGCTGCATGCTGGCGACAGGGCGAGCGCCGCAGTGCTCCCATGGGGGGACCCGTCTGTGCGGGGGAGCTGCACCGAAGGCAGGCGCTCAAGCTCGGTGGAGAAGCTGACCGACTGGGCGGTGCGCAGCTGCGAGTGGCGTGGGGGCGCGAAGTGACATGGCGTCGTGACATGAGGCCCGGGGATTGGGGGCAGGTGCGATGGAATGCAGGGAAACCAGATGTATGCCATGAGCAACTCAAACGGTCGGCCTGTAGGTGCAGGCGCCTCACAGCGGCGGGCTGAAGGAAGGCATCGGCGTCCCGGACGACAAGGGGGCCGGTGGCATCGCAGGCTTCTGGCCTACCGCGGCATCGAGATGCTGCCCTCTTCCGCTCTGGAGGGTGCGGGCGAGGAGTGTCTGCTGTTGGTGCACATCCGCAAGGTGGTCGGGCGGGTGACCTATCGAGCGTGCGATGAGTGCGCCGAGGGCGTGATCACAGAGGTCGTTCTAGACGAACCGTTCCGCGGCTGCGGGCTGGGCACCAGGGCGCTGTCGCATCTGCGCTCCCAGCATCCCGGTGTCACCTGGCGCACCACGCTCGACAAGCGCCTCACTCGCGATCTGCTGCGCCGGATGCGCATTCCCAGGGCGGCCGTAGGAGGGAACTGCTCCCACGATCGGTGTGCCGTCGTCGCCCCTGCCGGTGGTTGAGAGGTACCAGCGGTACTGCGGCGAAACGGTCTTGCTCTGGGCTTGGCCGCCGGGACGTGGTGCCGACGGCATGGAAAGAGCCGTGTGTGCCAGACGGTGCGGGGCCTAGCACGAGGACAGAACAGGGTGAGGCAGGGCGGGTCGGGAGGCGACTGCCATACCCATAACCTGAACCTCGACGGCCCTGGGCATGTGAGCGTCGAAGGCGCCAAGACCAAGCACAGTCCCAGCCTCGACGGCACCTTTGTTTACAAGACCAGCGCGCTTTCAGCGGCGCGAGCGTACGACGCAAGCTCGCGTAGCGGAAACGCCCGACCGAGCGCGTGACTGATACGTTCTGGCCGGCACTGGGGCTGGCTACTGGTCACCGATGCCGGTGCCGCCGCTCCTGCAGCTTCTTCATCTGCTCCTCGAGGAGTTTGTTGCGCCCCTGGGTCTTGTGGCGTGCCTTGCTGCTCTGCCCGCCCTGGCCTTTGTGCAGCAGCTTGTCAGCCATGTCCTTGGCCCGCTGCTTCATCCCGTCTGCGCCCATGACCGCACCTCCATCGTTTTTTGGTTCTTTGACCAGGTTGACATCTGGTCGAGGGCCTCGCATCTGGCAGCGCCGTCACTGGCTGCTTGGTCATTGGTACCGTGAATGCCTTCGATATCCCTGCCCTGAAGCGGCAAGTAACCCGGGACCACGCGAACCACACCGGCCAGGCCCGCCCCCCCCGGCTGGTGCCTCAGCTCAGCGGCAGCCGGCGCCCGCTCATTCAGCCACGGCGGCCTCGACATGGAGGGGCGTCCCCACGCACGGCTAGCCCGGCGCCACGCTCACGCACCTGCTCGGTGGAAACTCCGCAGCGGCTCCCGGCAATCATCCAGCTGTGCGGGGGTACTCGAGGTGGTTGCGCTTCCGCCTCAGGCAGCAGGGGCCTGGCTGGTACCGGCTGTTGAGCGGCAGACCTTCGCGGGCCCTGAGACGGTCTCAACCACACCCATACCCGGCCCTTGCAGGATCCACCGATCTGACCAGTTCGAACCCATGCCAGAAGGTAGGGCACGCCATGACAGCGGTGACGACAGATGCGCTTGTCCCGGCGCTTGAGGACGCTCGTGATGCTCACACTGCGGCCATCGACCGTTTCCGGGCCGATATCGCCGTCCACGCCGCGGGCCCTCGACGGAAGATTTTGGAACGTCACATAGACGACACGTACCACTGTGTCGCCCGCATCGACGGACACATGCGTGAACTTCGCCCCGGCCGCCCGCTGCGGGACACCGCCGACCGGGTCCGCTTCACCGCCCGGGCAACCGTCCGGATGGCCGGGCTGTTGCTCGAGATCGGTGCGGCGATCACGACCGCCATACTGCATCGTCGCAAAGGGCCGAGCCCGCGCCAGGTGGTGAGACACACCGAGAACGAATACTCGATCACCGCCCGGGCGCTGGCGGCCTGTCGGGCCGGGGAGAGCATTGCCGAGCAGGCGCATGACCAAGTCGCCGCCGACCTGCTCGCCACGCTGCGCCGCCAGGACGAGGAACTGCTCGCGACGCTCGAGGACCGCCTCGCTCAGCAGGCCCGGGCCACGGCGGTCGCCGGCAGCGGCTACGGCACGCAATCCGGTGACGGCGACCTGCCGAATGCCGCCACAAGCACCTTGCGCTCTGCCGTCAAACGGGTCCGAAAAGCCGCCGAGGGCGGTGCCCGAGCTACGCGCACAGCCACAGGCGCGCTCCGCCGAATGCCCGAGGAGGACGACGACGCGGTCACCAGGGAAGAGGGGCCGCCGATCCTCGGATACGAGCACTTCCGCGTCGCCGACATCGTCCAGCGCCTGCCCACGCTCTCCCAGGCGCAGCTGTCCGCGCTCGACGGCTACGAGCGGGCCCACGCGGGCCGGCCGGAGATCCTGAACGCCATCGAGCGGCTACGCGGCAGCGAACCGTGGCCCGGGTACGACGCCATGATCCCCGACCAGATCGCCGCCCGGCTGCAGACTGCCGCCCCCGCCGAAGCCCGCCAGGTGCTGGACTACGAAAGGCGCCACCGCGAGCGCGGCACACTCATCGCCATCGCCAAGTCACGCAGCGTCGCATGACCGGCCACCGTTCACTGTCTCAGTGGGCGGTTGGTCATCGTCAGGTGAGGATGCGACGTGCCGAGAACGGCGACGAGGCAACGGTCGACGGCCGCGTCCGCACTGCTGCAGGCCGCGGAGCGCACCGGCGGCGTACTCGCCGCCGCTCACATGCGGTGGCGACGCCGCTTGCAGTGGCCCACCAGTGGGCCCCAGTGCCGAGCCGATCGCATCATTCGAAACGGCGGCGGTCCTCCTCGTCCCACTTGCGGGTGTCGCGCGGCTCTAGGTACGGCTCCTCGCCGGCCGGATGACCGCCTGCGACGGCGCGCTGGCGGGCCATCTCCGCGTCGAACTCCAGACCGAGCAGGATCGCCAGATTCGTGATCCACAGCCACACCAGAAAGATGATCACGCCGGCGAGCGTGCCGTAGGTCTTGTTGTACGAGGCGAAGTTCGCCACGTACAGCGCGAACCCGGCCGAGGCGATCATCCAGATGACCAGCGCCAGGAAGCTGCCGGGTGTGACCCATTTGAGGCCGCGGCCCTTCACGTTGGGTGTCGCCCAGTACAGGATCGCGATCATGATCGTGACCAGGATGATCAGCACCGGCCACTTCGCGATCGACCACACTGTCAGGAACGTGTCCCCGATGCCCAGGGCTTTACCGACCTGCTGGGCCAGGCCGCCGGTGAAGACGACGATCAGCGCACTGACCACGGCCAGGACCATCAGCACCACCGTCACACCGAGCCGGAGCGGCAGCACCTTCCACACCGGGCGGCCCTCGGGGACGTCGTAGACCGCGTTCGCGCTCCGGATGAACGCGGCGACATAGCCGGACGCCGACCAGACGGCGAGCGCCAGACCCACGATCGCCATGATCGACCCGAGCCCGGCGTTGCCCTGCATCTGCCGGACCGCGTTGGTGAGGACGTCCCTCGCCGCGCCCGGGGCAAGGTTTTGGATGTTGTCCAGGACCTGCTGTGTCGCGGACCGTCCGACGATCCCGAGCAGCGAGATCAGCGCCAGCAGGGCCGGGAACAGCGCCAGGAGCCCGTAGTAGGTCAGCGCCGCGGCCCGGTCGGCCAGCTCATCCTTCTTGAACTCCTTCAGAGCGCCTTTCAGCACCGCCCCCCAGGAGCGTTTGGGCAGGTCCGTCGGAGTGTCCGGCGACCGCCGCTCCACCTCCGCATCCGGACCGAATCTCTCCGGCTTGTCCTCGCGGCCGTACGCCGTGGCCTGCCGCTGCTCGCGGGTTTCGTGACCCCGGTCATGGCGAGTGTCGTCATGTCTGTGTCGCAGTTTCATGACCCAGCTCCTTTGGACGGAAGACGCGGGCCCGGCACTCGCGCCCTCCCGGGGGCCTTTTGGGCTGGTGCGTGGGCGCTGTTGGCCGGACAACTGCTTTGCCCCCGGGTTCCAGGCGGTGCCCTCCCAGCCGGGCCACAACCTGGTCCGGGCACCCGGGCGGGCCGTCACTCCCGGTCCGGGCACCCGGAGTGCGAGGAGATCAACGGCGGCGGCGCTTGCCGCGCTCTTCGGTCTCGTCGGCTTCAATGCGCTCCTTGCGGACTTCACCTGTGACGGTTTCCTCCTCGGTGACCTCGTCGGTGGTCAGTCGGACCCGCTCCTTGGGCTCGGCCTTGGTTTCCACCACGGGCTTCTCCTCGTGGAGGGTTACCTCGTGCTCGTCCTCGGAGATTTCCGGTCCGGACAGGGCCGCGTCGACGTTCGCGTCCGTGATCGGCTCGCGTTCGACCCGGACCTCCTCGTGACGCACAGGGATCGTCTGCTGCTGCTCCTCGGTGACGACGTACTTGCGCAGACGCACACGGCCGGCCTCACGGCGTTCGGTGCCGACATGCATCTGCTCCTCGGAGCGGGTCATCGCGTCGTCACCTGTGCGCGACTGTGCCGTGTCGGCCTGGGCCCAGCCGCCTTCGCCGGGCTGGTTGGCCTGCTGCCAGGCGGCGTCCCAGTCGATGCCGTAGTACTCGTACAGGCGGTGCTCCTCCTGCTCGGACAGGTGACCTCCGGCGTCGACATCGACGTTGGGGGCGTCCTTGACCTTCTCCTTGGGGTACGGCACCTGAAGGTGGTCCTCGACGACGGTGGCGTCGTGGATGGGGACGAACGACTCACTCGTGCCGAACAGGCCGGTCTTGACCGAGGCCCATTCCGGCTGGCCGGTGGCGTCATCGAGGAAGACGTGCCTAGCGTCGCCGATCTTGTTGCCGTCGGCGTCGTAGACCGGGTGGTCCAGCACGGCGGGTATCTGCTCGCGGGTGATCATGTGCGTTCTCCTTTTCACCGAGCCCCCCACTTCACGGAACCGGCTTGATCAGCCGCCGGCTCCTCCTTGGCGGGCGCCCTGTACGCGCCTGGGTTCACCGCGTGCGGGGCGGGGGGCTGGCTCCTGTGCTCGCGGCAAGGGCCAGCAATAGGGCGATCAGACCAGTGATGAGGTTGCTGACGATGGTTCTTGTGGTGTCGACGTTGCCTGCCACCACCCATGGCGCAACGACCGTCCCCGCGGCCAGTGCGCACGCGGCCCACGCCATGCTGTGCGTACGGTCATAGGCACGGCCGAAGCCGCCGCTCATGAGCAGCGCATAGCCGATCCCCACGATCAGGTTGGTGATGACCAGCCTGGGCAAGCCGCCGCCGTTGAACCCCAGGATCCAAGGGGAGGCCGCGAGGTACAGGCCCGTGAGCACGGCCATCACCTGGATGACCTGCGCCCGCAGGGTCGCGGCGCGCTCGGGGCGCTGGCGCATCTCGACAAGGTCGGGATGGCTCTCCATGGTCGACCAGGCCCTGGGTGACGTCATGCGATCACCTCCGTACATTCACTTTCGTATGGGCCGCGGCGCCCAATCGCCTCACCAGCGGGATGGATCGACCCCTTGACGGTCAGGACGCCCGCCGGCGGGAGCAGGGTGCCGGGGTCGCTGCCGGCGCGCAGACCGGGGAAGGAGGCGACCCCGGTCTGCGCGGCAGTCCCCGTGGGGTGCCCGGGCCGGCGAGGTGTCAAGGGTCAGACAGGGCCGGAGCTCTGTCCGCGGGTTTCGTCGGCCACCTGCTGCCCGGACTCGCGGGCCTCCTCTGAGACCTGGCCTGCCTTGTCGCGGGCCTCCTCCTTGGTGGTCTTCGCGGCCTCCGCGGCGGTGTCCTTCACCTCCTGCGCTGCCTGCTGTGCGGCCTCGGTGGCGTCCTGCTTCAGCTGCTGCGCGGACTCCACGGCTGCCTGTTTGACCGGCTCGAGCGTTTCGCCGGCCTGCTCGGTGATCCGGGAGGCCGCCTGTTCCTCGGCCTGGGACGTCGGCAGGAGAGAGGCGGTCAGCAGTCCGGCGCCGAAGGCGATCAGCCCGGCGGCCAGCGGGTTGCCCTGCGTCTGCCGCACCGCCTGCTCCGGTGCCCGGCTCACCGCCTCGCGAGCCTGTCCGGCCACCTCACCGACCTGACCGGCGGCCTGCCCGGCCGTCTGGCGCACCGTGTCCGCAGCCTCGCCTGTGCTTTCCTTCACGGATTCCGTGGCCAGCACAGTGCGGTCCCGCGCCGTCCCCGCCGATTCGGCGACGGTGCCCATGACGCGGTCACGAAGCCCCGACACCGCGCCGCGTACCCGCCGGGTGCGGCGGCGCACCATCTGCCCGGGGCGGGCGCGGTTGGCGAGCCGGTTGACGTTGTCCGACAGGCGTTCCCGGGTGGTGTCGATCTCGGACCTTATTTGGTCGGGTGCCGTGCCCATTGCGCGTCCTCCTTCAGGGTGTCCATGGTCTGTTCCGGCTTCGGGGACACCTCCCGCATCCGGGAGCGGCCCATCACGTACAGCACGGCCGCGATCCCCGCCCACACGGCGGCGACGATCAGTGCCGCCCAGCCGGCGTCCATCACGTTGGCCAGACCGAAAACGGCCGCGAGCGACAAGAAGAGCGCCACCATGTATCCGCCGAACCCGGCACCCCCGTACATCCCGGCGGCCTTGCCCGCCTTGGCGCCCTCCTCGCGGATCTCCGTCTTCGCCAGCTCCACCTCCTGGCGGAACAGCGTCTGCAGATCCGACGTCACCGCCGACAGCAGATCGCCCGCCGAGCGGTCTGGACCCGCCTCTTGCTGTCCACCGGCTCCCGGCGACTGCGGATAGCTCGACGACATCTCACACCCCCGGATGGGCTGGATAACCGGACAGCTCCGGCGGCGGCACCGGCGTGCCAGTAGGCAGCGCGCTGCTCTCCCCGCGTTCCAGCCCCTGCCGCCGAACGTCCGGAGGCGGGGCCGACGGGGCCTGCGCGGCCTTGGTGCCGGCCTTGGCCAGGCGGCCCACCACCAGACCCGCCAGCACCGCCCCGCCCAGGAATGCCCCCGGCCGGCGCCGCGCGAAGTTCTGCAGGTCGCCTACCAGGCCCTCCACGCCGTCCTTGTCCAGGTAGTCCGCCGCGCGGTGGCCCTGATCGGCTGCCTGGGCCGCCAGGCTCCTGGCGGGCGAGTCACCCGAGGCGTTCTCCGCCATCCCCGCGAGGTCATCGGCCCACTTCCGCACCGTCCCGGCCAGCCGATCCACCTGTCCCTGGCTCTCCTCCACTGCGCGTTGCCTGAGGTCGCGTATCGCACCGCCTGCCTGCGCGCGCGCTTCGCCCGCGACGGCCTTTGCCTGCTCGGCAGCCGTCCCAGCGACCTCGCCGACCGCCTGCCCGGTCTGCGCGGCCACAGCCGACGTCTCTTCCTTCGCCTTCTGCCCCGTCTGCTGAACACGACCGGCATCTTCACTCATGAGCGACTCCTCCTTCGGTGCTCCGAGGCAGCCGACGGAGTCGGCGCCTCCGGATCCGCGTCCACGACGGCGGGTACCCCACATATCCACATAGAACAGCCAAATGGGGCACGACCCGCTATGACTTCGGAAGGCCGGCGTGTGGTCGATCGCGAAGCGGCCGGTGCTCGTCGTTCTGGCCACGATCACGATGGCGATCTTGTACTGGGCGGCACCGCACGTGAAGGTCCGCAGCTTCCGCTGGATCACGCCGGGTAGCTTCCTGGCGCTGCTGATCTGGCTGATCACCTCCGCCGCACGTGGCCAGCATCGCCTCCTACAACAAACCTTCGGCGCTCCGGCCGGTGTGATCATTTACCTGGCATGGCTGTGGATCACGAACCTGGCGATCCTGCTGGGCCTGGAGTTCGAGCGGAGACGGACCGTCACGTGCTGTCGGGCGGTCACCCGGCCGAGGAAGAGCCGTATGTGGAGCCGCGCGACACCCGGAAGCGGGAAGAAGACGATCGCCGCCGCTTTGAACCCTGAGTGATGTGGCCATCCCGGTCTGGGTCCACTGGTGGGGCCCGTGGGTGCTGGGTAAGCCGAGCAACACCAGCGCATCCCGGCGGTACGCACGCCTAGACAGGCCGGTATGCCACCGGGCACGTAACGCATGCCCAGCGGACATGAACGCGGACATGCAGTGGGGGCTGCCGTGCTTCACCGGCCGTTCACCGACGGCGCCGGGTAGCGCACTGCCGCCGGGGCAGGCGCGGGGACATGACTTCTGCTGATCGGCACCCCCGGACCGGGTCCCTTCCAGTGGGTCACACCTCCGCGGCAGGCGCCGCGGAGGAATTGCTGGCCCTGAGGGAGGAAAACCGCCAACTCAAAGAGGGCATGCTGGCCCGCGCCCGTATCGACCAGGCCATGGGTGTGCTGGTCGCCTTGGCAGGCACGACTCCCGATGAGGCGTGGGACCTGCTGCGTGAGGTGTCGATGAACACCAACAGGAAACTGCGGATGGTGGCAGAGATTCTCGTCGGCTGGCCCGCTGGCGGGGCACTGCCCGACGACGTGCGCGAGGCTCTCGATGCCGCTGTCGCGGCCCACTGCCAGCACACCTCACCGTAGCTGTGATCACTTTTGAAGGCAGCGTCTGGCTAGGCTAGAGCGCAGGGCGGCGGGAGACCGCTGACCGGTGGGACAAGATCCCCTGCGCCCATGGGTAACGGCGTTACGACTGACGCTTGCCCTCGGGCTCGTCGGCCTCGATCTGCTCCTTGCGGACCTCGCCTGTGACGGTCTCTTCCTCGGTGCGCTCGTCGGTGGTCAGGCGCACCCGCTCGACCGGCTCGGCCTTGGTCTCCACAACGGGCCGCTCGGCGTGCAGCGTCACTTCGTGCTCCGCTTCGCTGATGTCCGGGCCTGCCATGGCCGCATCTCGGCTGGCGTCGGGTGGTCTTTGACCAGGCTGGCGTCGTGGATCGGCACGAAGGATTCGCTGGTGCCGAACAGGCCGGTCTTGACGCTGACCCATTCGGGCTCGCCGGTGACGTCGTCGAGGAAGACGTGCTTGGCGTCGCCGATCTTGGTGCCGCCGACGTCGTGGACCGGGTGATCCAGCACACTCGGGATCTGCTCTCGGGTGATCATCGCGATACTCCTTCCATCGGCCTGCCAGACCGGCTAACCCTCGCGAACATCATGAAACTCGCTAAATTGATCAATTCGGGCGCATCTGGGGTGTGGTGCATGCCGGGTGGGCGCGCGGATACCCGTCCGCCATGGCACGGAACATCACAACCCGGAGGCAGGGCCGGCACGACGCAACCGGCCGGGACGCTGAGCCCGGGCGCGAGGGGGGTGCGGGACCAGATGAGCAGGTGGAGCGGCGGGCCCCGGATGAGCCCACTCAGCTGCCGGGGCGTTCCTGGCGGGCGGTGCTGAAGGGCACCGTCAAGGAGTTCAAGGACGATGAGCTGGCCGATCGGGCGGCGGCGCTGACCTACTACGGGGTGCTCTCCCTCTTCCCCGCGCTGCTGGTCCTCGTCTCGCTGCTCGGGATCGCCGGTCAGTCGGCGACGCAGCAGGTGCTGGACAACCTCCAGAAACTCACCCCTGGATCGGCCCGCGACGTCATCCGCGATGCCGTAACCCAGCTGCAGGGCAACGCGGGTATTGGCTCGGTCGTGGCGCTCGCGGGCCTGGCGGTGGCGGTGTGGTCGGCATCCGGCTACGTCGCGGCCTTCATCCGCACCGCCAACGCCGTGTACGACACCCCGGAAGGACGGCCGGTGTGGAAGGTGCTGCCGGTCCGCCTGGGCGTGACCGTGGCGCTGCTGGTGCTGGCGGTGGTCAGCGCACTGATCGTGGTGTTCACCGGCGGCCTGGCCCGCCAGGCGGGGACGGCTCTGGGAGTCGGGGACACGGCGCTGACCGTGTGGTCGATCGCGAAGTGGCCGGTGCTGGTCGTGCTGGTCACGATCATGATCGCGATTCTGTTCTGGGCGACCCCGAACGTGAAGGGCCGCGGCTTCAAGTGGGTCACCCCGGGCAGCGTGCTCGCCCTGGTGATCTGGGTGATCGCCTCGGCCGGGTTCGCGTTCTACGTGGCGAACTTCGCCTCCTACAACAAAACCTACGGCACCCTCGCCGGGGTGATCGTCTTCCTGGTGTGGCTGTGGATCAGCAACATCGCGATCCTGCTCGGCCTGGAATTCGACGCGGAGATGGCCCGCCAGCGCGCCGTCGCCGGCGGTCTCCCCGACGACGAAGAGCCCTATGTCCCGCCCCGCGACACCCGTACGTGGAGCGAGGAAGACCGACGCCGCCTCGAATGAGGTAATTGCCGAGGACATCGAGTTAGGCGCTGCTCAGACCGGGAAGCCGCAGGTCATGAGAGTGCTGGCGGAACTTCGCGAGGGTGATCACCGGTTGACGCGGTGGGCGGCTTCATGGCCGTCGAGCTGCGTACGCCGGGTCCTGCCGGCGGTGGAGGAGAGTGCCGAGCACACCAAGCTGTGGTGGGGCGCCGCCGTGGCCCTCTCCGCCACCGGATGGCGGGGGCGCAGGGCCGCGACCGCCGGCCTGGCGAGCATGGCCGTGGCGGAACTGGCCTCGAACTGCGTCCTCAAGCAGATGTGGCACCGGCGCCGGCCGCCGAAGGAATGGATCTCGCACGAGGAGGTCCATGACCGCCCCGACTCCTCGTCCTTCCCTTCCGGACACACCGCCGCAGGAGTGGCGTTCAGTGCCGCAGTGGCAGCGGTGTGGCCATGGGCGGGCGCGGTGTGTGCGGTGCCGGCCGCCCTGGTGGCGACCGAACGCGTACACACGGGTGCCCACTACCCCTCCGACGTCGCAGTCGGTGCCGCGATCGGTCTGGCCGCAGCCGCCCTGGTAGATCGTGCTCCCCGCCTGGTACTGCGACTGCTGCGGTGACAGGCACAAGTCACTCGATTGCCGCAGGTCCGCCGGATGGCGGAGCCGCATCCGGGTACCCGGGGTCGTCGAGGCGGGTGTGCCTTGCTCACCGGCAGGCTGGCGCCTTTTCATCCAGGACACGACTACTACCGGCAGCTGAGAAAGGCGGAAATCCGTCATGAGTACGCAGGATTCCCACCGCGGCCCGAGCGGCTCGCAGGAGCCGGTCGGTGATCTGGTCCAGCGGGCCTCCCAGCAGCTGACGGAGCTGGTCCGCGGGGAGATGCGGCTGGCGCAGGCGGAAATGAAGGAGAAGGGCAAGCGGTACGGCAAGGGCGGGGGCCTGTTCGGCGGGGCCGGTCTGGCCGGCTTCCTGACGGTGCAGGCCCTGGTCGCCACCGCCATCGCGGCCCTGGCCGTTCCCCTCCCGGTGTGGGCCGCGGCCCTGATCGCCACCGCAGTCCTCGGCGTGATCACCGCCGTGCTGGCCCTGACCGGCAAGAAGGAGGTCAGCCAGGCCGCACCACCAGCACCGCAGCAGACCATCGACAGCGTCAAGGCCGACGTGGCCGAGATCAAGGAGAGTGCACAGCGATGACCCAGCCTCCTAACGACGAGCCCACCGCCTCCAGCCCCGAGCAGCTGCGCGAGCAGGTCGAGCAGACCCGCCAGGAACTGGGCGAGACGGTCGAGGATTTGGCCGCCAAGACGGACGTCAAGGCCCGCGCGCAGGAGAAGGCGACCGCACTGAAGCAGCAGGCGGGCGTGCTGACGGAGCAGGCGGGCGCCAAGGCCGCGGAACTGAGCGGACAGGTCAAGGTAAAGGCTGCCGAGGCCGCGCACCTGGTGCAGGACAAGCTGCCCGACCCGGTCAGGGACAAGGCCACCACGGCCGCCGAGCAGGTGAAGGCCAAGGCCGGACAGGCCGGTCAGGTGTGGCAGGACAAGGCACCCGAACCGGTCCGCGTCAAAGCCCAGCAGGGCGCCCGGGCCGCCTGTGACAACCGCACCGCGCTGATCGTGGCCGGCAGCGTGGCGGTGGCCGCATGGCTGCTGCTGCGCCGCCGGGGCAGGAGGTAGCCGTGAAGGCATCGAAAGTCGCCTACAAGCCGGTCGGCCTCGCGCTCGGCGCGCTCAGCGGCGTGCTGGCGGGCGGGCTGTTCAAGCAGGTGTGGAAGAAGCTCGGCCATGACGAGGACGCCCCCGACGCCACCGATGAGGAGCGCACCTGGCGAGAGGTTCTCCTTGCCGCAACTGTGCAGGGTGCGATCTTCGCCGGGGTCAAGGCCGCCGTCGACCGGGCAGGCGCCGTCGGCACCCGCCGCCTGACCGGCACCTGGCCCGGCTGATCAATCCCTGCCTGCGGCGCCCCGCCCCTCCCGGGCGCCGGGCGCCGCTGGCTGTGCACTCGGCCCGGACTGGTGAGAGGAAACCGTGACCGCACACCGCTCATGGGCGGCCCTCGCCGCTGTGGCGGTTACCGCCACAGTGTTGCTGGCCCGGTGGTGGGTGACTTCCCGCCACAGCGCCGCCCGTGCCCGCCGACACGACACTGGCCCCACCGGAAACGACCGAGTCGGCGAACTCCACCCGGCGATGCCCGACGCCGCCTCCGAGCACGCGCTGCGTGAGGCCGAAGAACATCTCAGCAGGCACTGGGATCGGCTGCGGTCGCTCTATCCCCGGCACCCCGACGACACCGCACCACACTGACCCGCAGTAGCCGGCGGGTGGACACGCTCGCGTGGCGCCGTCCCAGCCGCTGCGCCTCTACCTGCAGTTGCATGGCGCTACGGGTGCTGGGCCCACGACGAGGGATGGACGACGCTGCGGCCCCTTCGCACGAACCTCACCGGCCGAGTGGCCCGCTCATGCGGTCCGAAGCCGGACTTGAGTAAGAGGGAGATCACGGGCTCAGACTCCAGGACTCAGGGAGACAGGCGTTCCAACCGCCCAGAGAAAGCCGCGACCAAGCAGACCGGTGTTCGCTTGCCGTCGCCCAGCTGCTCCAGTATCCGGCTATGCCGCGTCGGCGACCCGCCGACGCCCAGACTCGCTGCCGACTGCCCTCTGGGAGCCCGTGCGCGGAACGAGGGACAAATGGCGCCTGGTCCTGGTCCTGGCGTGGCGCGCAGGCTGTGAGGGTGCAGGCTCCCTGAGCAGCCACTCCTCATAGCGTCCGAGTGCAAGTACCAGGCACAGCAGCCCCGGAGGCAGCAGGAAGACGACGAAGACCACGAGAACTCCTCTTGAAGGACGGCCCGTTCCGTTCGGGTAGCCCCGCCCGGCCGAACGGAAAGCCTGGTCGTGTGAAGGAAGCGTGACTGTTGTCAGGTGTGGACGGCATGTCTGCGGCTGGCTGTCGAGAGACGGCAGGCATGTATTCGCCGCGGCGGTGCAGGCGTGAAGTATGAGGTGTGTCATCTACCGTGAGTCAGCGGGTCAGCCGGAGCAGGTGGACTGCCGACAGGTCGACGGTGACCGTGCGGCGGTGCTGGAGAGCCTGAAGCGGGTGAGAGAAGGCGAGTTCTGCTGGGTGCATCTGGACGACCCTGGGCCAGGTGATCTGGAAGAACTGGCGGGCCCTCTGGGACTGCATCCGCTGGCGGTCGAGGATGCCGACGAGGCGCACCAGCAGCCCAAGAGGGAGCGATATGGGGACGTGCTCGCGGTGGCGCTGAAGACGCTGTGGTACGTCAGAGACGGCAGCGAGGTGGAAACCGGCGAGGTGATGGTCTTCACCGGCCCGCATTTCGCCCTGACCGTCCGTCATGGCCCGGCCGATCCCACTGTGGAGGCGGCCCGGCGGCTCGGTGAGGACCCGTCAATGCTGCGGTTCGGGCCCGTCGCCGTGCTGCACGCCGTCCTGGACACGGTGGTCGACTCCTACACCGAGGCCGCCGTCCAGGTCCGCACCGACCTGACCGCGCTGGAACGGCGCGTGTTCTCCCCGGAGCGCGAGGACTTCACCGAGCCGATCTACTCCCTCAAACGCGAGGTCCTGGAATTCCGCGACGCCGTCCACCCCCTGGTCCCGGTGGTGCAGGACTTCGCCGGCCCTCACGCCGGGTGGCCCGAGGAGATGCTGCCGTACTTCCGCGACGTCGCCGACCACATGCACCGCACCGACACCGAGGTGCGCTCGCTGGACGAGCTGCTCAACTCCGCCTTCGACGCCCACCTCGCGCGGGTGGGAACCTGGCAGAACGACGACATGCGCCGCATCTCCGCCTGGGCTGCGATCCTGGCTACCCCGACCCTCGTCGCCGGGATCTACGGCATGAACTTCGCCCACATGCCGGAACTGAACTGGACGTACGGATACCCGCTCGCCGTCGCGGTGATGGCCGGCGCCTGCGCCCTGCTGCACCGGACCTTCCGCCGCAACGGCTGGCTGTGAACGTCAGGCGCCTCCGTCGGCTGACGGAGGCGCGGCGACACCACTGCCCGCCGCCCTCAAAGGGCGTCAGTCCTGGACGAGCTGATCGGCCAGACGCCGGGCCTGGGCCAGCAGCGCGCCGTGCGTCGCCAGTGCATCCGGATCGTCTGCCACGGCATCGGGCAGCCTCCGGTGGAGCTCGTCCAGGCTGCGGCGCAGCTCCTTGACAGCCTCGTGCAGGGCCCCGTCGGCGGACCGCTCAGTGCCGGTTCCGGCGAACCGCGTCTGGCCGTAGAGACCGATCGCGCGTGCAGTGTGGCGCAGGAAGTCGGCGTAGGGGCCGGTGAGCTGCTGGCCAGGGCGGGCTTCCTTGTCGTTGTGGTTCGCGGTCTCCAGCACGGTGCGGGTCACGCCTGCGGTGTGCACGGCGACATGGTCCAGTACGGCCAGCGCATCGTCGTACGCCTTACCGGGCGGGCAGACGGCACCCGTACCGCGCCCGCGGTGATTGCCCCGCATGCTTTCGCGGCTCCAGCCGATCGAGGAGCGGGCCTGATCGACCAGGCGTCCCAGCCGCAGCGCGCCCTCATGCCACTCCCCAGCCGCGTGACCGTCCCACTCACCGTCGTCCAACCCCTCAGCCACCGCTTCCAAAATCTCCTGCGCCTCACGGGCGGCGTCCTGGAGGGCAGCGCGGGTGTCACGCAGGTACACCGGAGGCCGGATCACCGCGTTGACCATGATGCCAACCACCGCTCCGAAGACCGCCTCCGCGATGCGCGCGCCTGAAGTAGCGAGGGTGACCTGTCCGTTGGTCAGGACGAACAGCGCGCCGGTGGCGGCGTAGATGCCCTGGCTGCCCAGGCGCTGCCACTGCGCCAGCAGCAGCACCGCCGGAAGCACGACAACCATCGTGGCCATCGTGCTGTGCAGCACCAACGCGACGGCCGTCGCTACCACGGTGCCCACCGCGATCGCCGCCAGCTGCTGCAGACCGTGCGCGAGCGACCGGTAAACCGTGGACTCCACCAGCACGACTGCCACCCACGGAGCGACGAACGCCATCGGAGCCTGCAACCACCAGCCCGCCACCGCCCACGCCAGACATGCGGCCAGCGCCGCCTTGCCGGCCTGCACCGTCAGATCGCGTTCACGGCCCGGTTCCGTCCACGCCCGCCGCACCGCCCGCACGGCAGCCCCGCCGTGACGCCGAACCGCCCCTGTTGCCCAACCCGTCCACTCCATGGCACAGCAAGTGCCACACCAGCGGCGACAGATGCGCCTCTGTGGGCACCTTCACGGCGATCGACGAGGGCAAACGGCGCCGGACGCACACGACAACTCCGCCCCTCATACCGTCTCGGTTCAGACGGCTAGATCACGCGGCCGCACGCATTCGGACCACCGTTGTGACACTTGCCCTCTCCTGTTCGAGCAGCCTGGGTTTTCCGTCTCGTCGGGCGGAAACGGCCCGATCAGGAAACGGCCCAGTCCGGCCAGTCGCTACACTGATCACCGGCGCGGGGGCGCTGGAGACCTGTGGATGGTTCACGCATGACGCTCCCCTCGCTCCCCAACCCGCTCGGACCGGTCGGGTACCGCCGTGACGGGCGGCCTATCTACCCGATGCTCGGAGCCTCGCCTGACGATGACTCCAACAAGCCCGACGACGACGGCGGCGCCCGGAGTAGCAGCGTTACGCAGGAAGACCTGTCGCGGCTGCTGGCCCGCGAGAAGACACAGGGCGGTCGGGCCGCGGTGAAGAAGCTGCTCGGCGAGCTCGGCTTCGACGACTCAGAGGCGCTGACCGAGTTCATCGCCACCAAGCGCGACGCCGACCAGGCCGCGCTGACGGAGGTTGAACGCCGGGAGCAGGCCGCCGAGGAGAAGCTGAGGGCAGCTGAGGCGCGCGAGGCGCAGGCCTTGGCCGGAGAGCGTGCCGCCATCCGGCGAGCCGCACTCGCAGGACTCGGCGCTACCGGCGACGATCTCGATGACGCGGTACTCCTCATCGACCGTGCCCTCGGTGAACAGCCCGATGTGGACGAGGGGGCCGTTCTCGCTGCCGCTGAGCAACTGAAGGAACGTCGACCCGAACTGTTCGGCCAGGCCCGAGAGTCCGCGCCGCCCGCTCCGGGCGGATCTCCCGTCGGCGGGCCGCCGACGCGTGGCGGCATTCCACCCAAGCCTGGAGCGGCGGGTCTCGAAATGGCCCGTCGACGAGGGTTCATTAGTGGCTGACCACGTCAACCAGGTATGACGCTGGGACCACGCCCCTCAAACCGTGGACGCCCTTCCGGAAGCCGGTCGGGCTTGATCAGGGACCACGCCCTGGCGCGGCTCGGCCGTCGTCGTCTCGTGGACACCGCCCCTTGCCGCTCACGCCGGGTGCGGGAGAAATCCGATCCGCACCCACGAGGGAGACATCGTGAGCGACTACCAGGTCCTCACCACCACCACGACGGTCACCGACGACCGCACGTGGCTGGCTTCGCTGGATGGCGTCCACGAAGCGCAGACGATCGCCATCGACACCAGCAAGCTCACGTCGGGCACCCACTACATGTCGGGCACGCTCAATCAGCCCCGCAACATCATCAAGTCCGGCATTCCGCTGGGCGAGATCACTGCGTCGGGCCTGTACGCCCCCTACAACTCGTCGGCCAGCGACGGCACCCAGACCCTCGCCGGTTTCCTGGTCGCCGAGACCGCGTTCTCTCCCGGCTCGGTGAAGACCGCGGGTGCACTGCTGTGGCGCGGAGAGGTGTACGCGTCGAAGCTGCCGGTCGCCTTCACGGCCCCGGCCGCTGCGAACACGACCGCGTTCATCCACTACCGGTAAGGAGGTAGAACCCCTATGGCTCTTGAGAAGCTTCTTGAGGCGATCGTCCCCGAAGACATCCAGGCGTTCATCCGAGCGATCACCACGCCGGAGGACTACCTCCTCACCCGCGAGGTGTTCGCCGAACGCAACATCGACAACGTCAAGTTCCGTACGAAGAGCAGCAAGCGGCGCGTCAACGCAGCGAAGTTCCGCGCGTGGGAAGCCGCGCCGACGCTCGCGAAGCGGCGTGCCGAGCAGGTCATCAACGAAGGCATGCTGCCCTGGGTCGGCCAGGAACTGCCCTTCTCCGAGCTCCAGATCATCCTGGCAGCCGTCGACCGGGGCCAGGACACCAGCGAGTTCCTCGACCTGCTGTACGACGACCTCGAACAGCACGTGGAGGCCACGAAGGCAGCCATGGAGATCGCCGCCGGCCAGATGCTGTCCACCGGTGCGGTGTCGTTGCCCGGTGTGGCACTGGACGTGGACTGGCGTGTGCCGGCTGCCAACCGGCCGACGGTGGCGGTGCCGTGGTCCCAATCGGATGCGGCCACCCCGGTCACGGACGAGCTGGCGTGGATCCAGTACCTGAAGAGCATCGGCGCCCCGCGTCCGGAGCGGGTCATCAGCTCGGAGAAGGCGCTGTCCCTGCTCGGGTCCACGGCGGAGTACCGGGCCGCCTTCCACAACTCGCCTTCCACGGACCAGATCCCGACCGGGATGCTCGCTCCGGAGGAGGTCAACCGGGTCCGTGCCAAGTACAACCTGCCGCCTGTTACCGCCTACGACGTGCAGGTGTACGACAGCAGCGACAACCTGGTGCGCACGACCCCGGAGTCGCTGTGGGCGATGATCCCTCCGCGCCGCGAACAGTGGGGCGAGACCCAGTACGGCTTGACCGCCGAGGCGATCGAGCTCCGCGGTAAGGGAGTCATCACTGCAGAGGAAGCCCCCGGCATCGTGATCACCACCCACGTCCAGACCCGTACCCCTGTCCAACTATCCACGATCTCCGCCGCTGCTGCGATGCCCGTGCTGTACGTGCCGGACATCCACATCGCCGCGACGGTCTTCTAACGGGAGCTGGTCATGGCGAAGTTGGCGCGCACGGTATTTCTGCGAGACCCCGAGCAGGGCCCGATCCGGCTGGAAGCGGGGGAGGAGGTTCCCGAGCGGCTCGTCCTCCTCATCCCGAATCCGGCCGCGTGGCCGGGGGAGGTTCGCTCTCCGGATGAGGCCACCTCAGACCCGATCGGCGCGGAAGGCGATGCGGGAGAGACGCCGACCGTGGCGGATCCTGCCTCGGAGCCGGAGCCGGAGCCGGAGCCGGAGCCGGAGCCGGAGCCGGAGCCGGAGCCGGAGCCCGTCAAGGCTCCGAGGCGACGCACCGCGAAGGCTGCTGGTGCAGGTGCGTAGGTAGCGGCACATCACCAGTGAGGCTCGGCACCGCCACGGTGTCGAGCCTCACCTCGTATGACAGGAGCATCGGATGGACATCGCTATTCGCGCCTGGCTGCTGGCTCAGCTCGGTCCCACCACTGACACCTCAGACCTCGACGCACGCTACGCGCGGCTGGCCTCTGCTCGCGCTGTCGCGAACGAGGTCTTGGCCGAACGGCGCGCGAAGCTGCTCGCCGACCCGCTCCGCATGACCGTGGACGGCGTGGTCACCATCGACCAGAGCAACAACTTGGCAGGGCTCGAACGCCAGATCACCGCGCTCGTGGACCTGGTCGCGCCGGACGAACTGGCCGATGGAGAGGAAGGCACTGACCTCGTGACCGCGCCGCTGCTGCGCGCTCGCCGGGGCCGGTAGACCGGCATGCCGTACGAGTGGTCACCGCTAGTTCCCGGAGACCCGGACGAGATCGCCCGCCGCGTCGCGGCGGTACTCGAAGACGCCTGGCAACGGCTCGCCGCCCAACAGCGCGCTGTCCTCACCCAGTTCGCCGGCAACCCGAGGACGCCGCACACCGTGGCGACGTTGGAGGAGTTCAAACAGGCGATCCGCGCCTTCCGTCAGCGGGTAGACCAGGAGGCCCGGCAGTTCGTCCAGCGGCAGCTACCTCACCTGTACGCGGCTGGCGCTCGAACCGCCGCCGAAGCCCTTGGCGCGACCTTCACTTGGACCGCGTTCCATCGAGACGCCCTCCAGTCGCTCGCGGCCGACTCCTATGCTGATTTCCTTCGCCGCTCTCAGGAAGCTGAGCGGATGGCGAACAAGTTCTATCGGGCGGTGCGAGAGGCAGCCCGCCGTGAAGTTCCGCTGCTCGCGGCGGGCAACATGACGGCGAAACAGGCCGCGAAGAATCTGGCGGACAGACTTGCCGCCGATCACAGGCTGACCCACGTCGTCTACCGCAACGGTGCCCGCGTCCCGGTCCGCGCCTGGGCCGAGGCCGCCACCCTCGCCAAGTCGGCCGTCGCCTACAACGCAGGCACTCTCAACCGAACCCGCCAGGCGGGCGTCAACATGGTCGAGGTCTTCGATGGTTTCGACTGCGGCTGGACGTCGCACCAGGACCCGGACAAGGCCAACCGAACCGTACGCACCGTCGAAGAGGCCGCTGAATGGCCAATTTCCCATCCGCGCTGTCGGCGCGGGTTCGGGCCGCGCCCCGATCTCGTGGAAGCGATCTGAGCCGAACTGCACGACTTGCAGGCAAGGAGCGGTGGGTGAGCCGGCCATCGCGGCTGAGGTCCTGGAGTCATGTGCGCGATGTGGGGCGCGGGGTCTTGCAGGCCCACGGCACGGGCGGCAAGACCCCGCTTGGCTGAGGACCATTAGCCGAGCGGCACTTTCGCGAAGGTCTCCCACTCGTACATCTGGTTGTCTCGGTGGATCACGATGAGCTCCGCGGTGGAGATGCGAGCATGCGCTGGCGTGAGCTTGAGGTCGGCGAGGACCTGCGCGATCGGCTCAGTGGGACCGTCTCCGGCGCTGTAGGCCACGGAGACGTGCGGAGTGAAGCCCTCGGCCTTTTCTGGGACTCCGCCGAGAACGTCTCCGATGGCCTCTCGGATGGCGTTTCTGACGGCCCGTACGGGGCCGTCGGGGTGGACGCGCAGGAGCACCGCCTCGGGGTCCAACACCTCCGGCCCAATCTGGACGTCGAAGGCGGGGATAGCGGCCAACCGTGTTTGGGCTGCATCCACGATGGCGTGGACGTCCTGCTCTTTGGTTTCGCCTACGAAGCCGATGCCTTGCATGGTCAGGTGCAGCCATTGGTCGGGGATTGGGGTGAGCGTGTCTCCGAGAGGTGCGAGCGCGGAACGGTACTGGGCAGCGAGCCGGTGCACATCGTCCTGGCCTTCGAACGTCAGGTGCCAGGTGTAGAAACGGCGGCCTACGCTCCAGCCGGGACGCCACCACCAGTGGTTCCGCATGGTCTCGGGTTGAGTCTTCATAGCTCGGGATCAAATCAGGGAGAGCCCTCTCCTGGCGAGAGTGCAAGATGTCGCGGAGCGGAGTCCACGCAGAACTCTTCGACGGCTTGTCGCAGGCCGACGGTCGCGGTGCCACTGGCGTAGGGTCGGCCGATGCTCGTGGACAGTTCGCTGAGGCGGCGGGTAACGGGCTCCAGGCGGTGGTCCGGCGGAAGGGCGAGGACAGGCGCGAGGGCTTCGAGAGCGCCCTCCGCTTCCCCGTTGGCGAGGTGGGCTGCGGCCTGGCTGATGTGGATCTGTGCCTCGGTGCCGTATGCCCTGACTGGCTGTACGGACAGTAGGGCGAGGGCGTTGTCTGCGGATCTCAAGGCATCGGCGGGGCGCCCTACACGCAGTTGGACGGCGGCGGCGTAGTTCTCCTGCCGTGCAGGCTGACATGCGAAGATGCCCCCGATCTCGTCTTCGCTACTCATAGCGGCCCGTGCGTCTTCGGCACGGGCGAGCGCCGCCAAGGCCTCGTCTTGGGCACCCAGTTCGGACCAGGCATCGGCCTCTTGGCAGGCGAGGAGCACTGCCACCGTGCCCGTTGTGTGGTACGTGGCACCGCGCCGGGCGAAGTTGATCGCCTCTCGAAGGCGTCCGTCCCAGAACGCTACTTTGGAGCGAGTTGAAAGCACCCAGGCGCGTAGGTTGTTGTGCCGTGCCAGCTCGGCGCACAGCCACGCTGTCCGGCCCTGGGTGTCTGCGTCGCGCAACTGTCCCAAGTCGGAGGACATCCATGCCAAGAGCCCGCACAGGTAACCAGCTGCGACGTACAGGTCGGTTGACTGGCGGGGGTACTGGTGGCCTTCGAGGAGAGCGAAGACGCGGTCACGTAGTGCTCGGGTGCGGACGAAGAGCGCGACGGGATCTGAAGTGAGGTAGTCCGAGGCGAGCGACCGAGTCTCGGCCATCAGTTGCTCAAGGGCGATATCGCCGACATTTGTGGCCTCCGCCCATTGCGCCCACGTCGCGGACTCGTCGGCGGCGAGACGCACGAGATTCGACCCGGCCGGTTCGGGCGGAGCAATGATGGACGGCGCCGAGGTCTGCGTGCGCGACGGTTCGTCCGTGGACGGGCTATGGGTGAGCAGGTGCAGGTCTGCCTCGGGGAGCGCGCGCCGGTCTTCTAGGTCCAGCAGGTCCTCCACGCGGCATGAGAAGGCCTCCGCCATGGCAAACAGGACCGGGAGGCTCGGGCGACGTGAGGAAGGGCCCGGCCATTTCTCCCACTTACCCACGAGGGATGCGTCGGCGGCGACGGACTCGCCGAGGCGTCTGGCACTTGCTTGGGTGATGCGGTCTGCTGCCTCTTGAAGCGTCCAGCCGTGGGCATGCCGCCAGGCTTCCCTGGGACGCATCTTGAAGCGGGTGCGCATCTCGATGGCGATATCGGCGAGCGCGCATCCGGCGGTAGCCATGTCCTGGCGGAGGGCATCCCGGTCTGCCTTGGAACCGGGTTTCGAGGGGGCGTTCATGGGCGTGCTCCCTATGCGGTGTCGTGGACTCAAGGTAGCTGCGTCATCGATCGAACGGGTGGGCGCGAACCGGGAGATCGGAGATACGTAGCCCAACTGGTCGTCCAAAAAGGGAGATTGCTCCTGGTCGGCGCGCCGGTATGTGTCCAGAAAAGTTGGTCACGCGTGCCCGTGACGGCAACTGCCCTGATTGAAACCGTAGGAGTCCGCAACCAGCACCCCGGGCCTGGCAGTCCCCGGCTGCTGACTCCTGGACGCTGATCGCCAAGTGAGGACGCATGGAGAAAACGGCATGACACCGACTGCGACCATCGCGCGGACGGATCTCAGAGCTACCCCTCGTCTCCGTGCGTACACCGGATTTGACATGTCCTTCGGCCGCGACAGCGGCTCCACGGCCGGCGCCATCGCGGAAGCAGACCGAGCCGTGCCACGTCGCGTACGCCTCATCATCCGGGCCGCACTGAGGTACTGGGGCCTGTCCGGGCTCACTGAGTCCGCCGAGCTCCTCGCTACCGAGCTGGTCACGAACGCGTTCAAGCACGGCTGCGGTGACGTGGGGGTACGCCTGTACCTCACCGCCAGCCACCTCCTGATCGAGGTGCGGGACGGCTCTCACGAACTTCCCGTGCCGAGCAACGCAGCTCTTGATGATGAGGACGGCCGCGGCCTCTTGCTCGTCATCTCCATCGCCGACAACTGGGGCATCAGCCCCGACGGTACGACGACCTGGTGCTCCCTCCCCTTTTGAAGGAACGACGACATGGAACCCGCCGCGGCACCGGCCCTTCTCTCAGGCGAATGCTCCGCTGGCCTCCTCCTAGGTCGGCCCGTGCGTCCGCAGAAGTGGAGTCGCCGCTTCTCCATCCAGCCGGAGGCTGTACGGCTCGCTCGCATCTACGCCCGTACACGGCTCACGATGACGAGCTGGTCAGGAGACCAGGAGAGCGCCACCTTCATCGTTTCGGGGCTGGTTAAGAACGTCATCGAGCATGTCGGGCCACAGCACCCTGAAGGCGAACTCGCGCTGGATCTGGTCGTCGCCGAAGACGAGACCCTGCTGATCACCGTGACGGACCCGAGCCCTGCGACCGTCGAGGTCCGGCTCAGACCGCGCCACCCCTCCCTGATCACCGATTCCCCCTGATCGGCCGCCGGGCCACAGTCACCCGCTCTGGCTCCCCCAAGGATCAGAGGATCAGACCACGTTGGCTGTCGCTCGGCGGCTCCACTCCCCTTGCTTTGAGGACTCCCCCCATGTCCCTCTTACACACACCAGGCCACGACGTCCCCGTGGCTCACGCCCTTCGCCTCATACGGGGGTGCGCCGATGTCAACCCGTGACATGCCCCTGATCAGTCATCTGGCGGGCTGGGACGAAGAACTGCGCCTCGCGCTCGAAGACCTACAGCTAGATCGGTGGCTTGCCGCAAAGCAACTGCTCCGGAAGACAGGCACCAACTGGTCGCTGCGTACCTCCCGCAGCCAGGCCCTGGCCGTCGGCGCCGCCAGGAATCAGGCGATCGAAGCCTGGTGCACGGAGGAGCCCGACGACCGGGATGCGCTGATGATGTGGGCCCGCGTACTGACCCAGCGTGTGCTCAACACTCACCGTGACGGGGTATCCGGACGGCAACTGATCCGCGTTGTCCATGCTGCCCATGCTGCGTGCAAGACCGCTGCGGACCGCTGGCCGGCCGATCCCGTGCCGTACGTGTGCTTCCTGGCTCTCGCGCAGACCGACACCGACAGGCAGTCCCCTCACAATTGGATGAACTGGGTTCGACCACGTGACGTCATGCTGCCGCCGGGGCCGTGGCAGCTGCTGGACTGGGTGAACCAGCGGGACCTGCACAACCGCGAGGCGTATCACCGGATGCTCAGCGTCTTTCACGCCCGCGGCAAGGGAGGCCTGGACTTCGCCCAGTGGGTGGTCTCCTTCGCACCTGAAGGATCGGCGCTGAAGGTACTGCCGCTGTACGCCTACGTCGAGTCCTACCGGAAGCAACTGGAGCAGCGGCAAACGGCCGGCACGATCGCGTACTGGTCCAATGAGATCACGGCCCATTACGCCCGGCGGGCGCTGCACGACTGGTTCGAAAAGGCCAAGCCCGACACGTGCTCCCTGCTGGATCTGAACTATCTGGCGTACGCGCTGACCGCCACCGGCGTGGGAAACGCGGCCGGGGTGTTCGAGGAGATCGGCTCGTACGTGACCACCGCACCGTGGGCGCTCGTCACCCCGAACTCCTCGTGGTGGGAGGACGATTTCCGCTCGGCACGGCGCAAGGCCCTGGGTGGTCGCCGGTGAGCATCCGAGCCCCGCCCGCCGCGGTACCGCAACCACACCCCCGGGTCCCACTCCTTAACCCCCTTTCGATCAGAGGATTCCTTCGTTGTCTCCGAGAAGATCCCCCGTCCAGCTCGACGATGACGCCGCGCTGCGCGCACACGGCTACCACCCGGAATTAGCCCGCAAGATGGGCGGGTTCGGAAACTTCGCGATCTCGTTCAGCGTGATCTGCATCCTGGCCGGCGGCATGACCTTGTTCGGCTACGGCCTGAACACCGGCGGCCCCGCCGTCATGATGTGGGGCTGGGTCGGCATCGGCTTCATGACGCTGCTTCTCGGCATGTGTCTGGCCGAGGTGACCTCCGCCTACCCGACCTCCGGCGGCCTGTACTACATGGCCCACCGGCTCGGCGGACCCCGCTGGGCCTGGGTGACGGGCTGGCTCAACTTGTTGGGTCTGCTTGGCGCGATCGCCGGCATCGACTACGGGTGCGCCCTGTTCGTCGGCGCGTTCGCCAACCTGCAGTGGGGCCTGGTGCCCACACCCGAGACGACGATCCTGATCTTCGCGGGCATCCTGCTGCTGCACGGCCTGCTGAACGCCGCCGGGGTGCGCCTGGTCAACGTCCTCAACTCCCTCTCGGTGTGGTGGCAGGTCTTCGGTGTCGCTGTGATTGTCGGGATGCTCACCCTCGCCCCGGGTGAGCGTCAGAGCGTCGAGTTCGTGTTCGGTCACGTCAACAACGGCACGGGCTTCGATAACCCCGTCTATGTGGCGGCCCTCGGCTGTCTGCTGGCCGCGTACACGTTCTGCGGTTACGACGCTTCCTCCCACCTCAGTGAGGAGACCACCCAGGCGCAGACAGCGGCGCCCAAGGGCATCGTCCGCGCCATCGGTTACTCCTGGGCCGCCGGGTTCGTGCTCCTGGCCGGCATGTTGTTCGCCATCGAGGACTACGCGGGCACCCTGGGCACGAGTACGGGCGTGCCGCCCGCGCAGATCTTTATCGACGTGCTGGGCACGGGCGTTGCCAAGGGGCTGCTGCTCGTCGTGATCGTGGCCCAACTGTTCTGCGGCAACGCCGAGACCACCGCAGCCTCGCGCATGGTGTACGCGTTCTCGCGTGACGGGGCGCTGCCGTTCGCCGCCACCTGGCGGCGCGTCAATTCCCGCAAGACCCCGGTTGCCGCCGTGTGGCTGTCCGTGGGCGTCGCCCTGGTGCTGGCCCTGCCGAGCCTGTACTCGCCGACCGCGTACGCCGCCGTCACCGCGATCAACGTCATCGGCATCACGCCCGCGTACGTAATCCCGGTGTACCTCCGGCTCCGCGCCGGTCGCCGCTTCCAGCCCGGCCCGTGGAACCTCGGCGCCTGGAGCAAGCCGCTGGGCTGGATTTCCGTCGCCTACGTGGCCGTGCTGACCGTGGTGTTCTGCCTGCCCCAGGCCTCGCCGATCACCGTGGAGTCGTTCAACTACGCCGGTGTTGCCCTGGCTGTGGTCCTTCTCCTGGCGTGGATCACCTGGATCACCCGGGGCAAGCGGCACTACAAGATCCCTCCGCTTGGCAGTACGGCCGAGAGCACTGCGCTCGCCGGGGATGTGGTGTGATGCGCGACCAGACCAGCCCCCGCCTCAATCCCGTCCCGCCTCCACCGATCCTGACGCGCGACGAACTCGGCGCCCTCGCTCAAGACCGTGACATCCACACGGTGATGGTCGGCACCCCCGACATGTGGGGCCGCCTGAAGGGCAAACTCGTCAACGCCCTTCACTTCCTGACCAGGCTCCCCGCTGGGCCGGAGATGTGCGCCTACGTTCTGGCCTCGGACGTGGATATGACGCCGCTGCCGGGTTACGAACTCACGGGCTGGCACGACGGATACCGCGACCTGCGCGTCATCCCCGACCTGAGCACCATCCGGCGTCTGAGCTACCTGCCAGGCACCGTCCTGGTGCACGGCGACGCCGCCCACCCCGACGGCCACCCCGTCCAGGTCGCACCGCGGCACATGCTCCGCGACCAGCTCACGGCCCTCGCGGCTCATGGACTGGAAGCACGGGTGGGCATCGAGAGCGAGTTCATGCTCTACAAGGGCACCGAAACGCAGGCCCGCAGAACCGGATTCCGGGGACTGAAGCCGATCTCCCCCCACAACCTCGACTACGCGCTGGACCACCCGCCCGCCCTGAGCGAGTTCCTCTGCGACCTCCGAGACGCCCTGTACGAAGCCGACGCCCCGGTCGAGGCCGTCAAAACGGAGGGAGCCCCCGGCCAGATCGAAGTGACCTGGCCGTACGGGGATCCGATGCGGGCCTGCGACACCTACACCGTCCACCAGCACGCCGTACGTCATATCGCCGCGCAGCACCGCATGACACCGACGTTCATGGCGGCCCCGCAGACCGGCATCGGCTCCGGCCTTCACCTCCATGTGTCCCTGTGGCGCAACGACGGGCCGGTCTTCGACATGCATCCGCACGACGAGCTGCCCGAGCTTCTGCGGCACTCCATTGCCGGACTGATCTCCGCACTGCCGCACCTGGTCCCCCTGTACGCACCCACCCCCAACTCCTACAAGCGGTACGCCCGCCACTCCTTCGCACCCACGAACTACACCTGGGGGCGGGACAACCGCACCTGCGCCGTCCGTGTCGTGGGCCACCACGAGAACACGCACCTGGAAGTACGGCTGCCGGGCGCCGACGCCAACCCGTATCTCGCCCTCTCGGCAACGATCGCCGCGATCATCCACGGCATCAGCGACCACCCGAAGCTGCCGGACTCCTGCACGGGCGACGCTTACGACGCGATCGACCCGCTCACGGTGCCACGCCATCTGGAAGAGGCACTGACCGACTTCAGAGACAGCGAAATCGCGCTGCGCGCGTTCGGCCCAACTGTGGTGCGGCACTACGCCCACGCTGCCGAGATCGAGATCGACGCGCACCACGGGCAGGTCACGGATGTGGAGCTGAAACGGGGGTTCGACCGTGCCTGACGCCGAGGCAATCGAGACCTGGGTCGGCCGCATCGCCTTCTGACCTGTTCGAAGAGGGCTCGCTGTGGTGGGTCCACAACAGATGAGAGAGGAGAACCCCCGCATGAGTCCTCGCCAGTTGCGTTGGAACGGGCTTCGCGTGCCCTACATCGCACCCTGGTCCTGCGAACAGCAGCTCCCGGGCGCCATCGTGCAGCGGCGCGGCCACGGTGGCGTGGGGATCGGCTTCGCGGACGAGTACAGCAGAGTCGACCGCAGGAAAGATGCGTTGTGGGTTCGGATGCCGCTCTTGCGCGGGAGGGGCCGCCCCAACCTCGCGGGCGTGCATGCGTTGCGTCAGCGGCAGGCGATGGGCTACATGCTCTGCCAGGTCTGCGGCGAGTCCACCTATGGCTGTCGGCGTGATCAGCGGCATCTGTTCCTGGTGCGTGCTGCGGCGGGGCAGCCGATCGTCGAGGGCGAGAAGACCGCGACGCCCCCGGTGCATGAGACGTGCGCGGTCGAGTCTCTGCGGGACTGTCCGCACATGCGGAAGGGGGCCACGGCCTCGCTGGTGGAGTTCGCTCCTACCTGGGGCGTCGCCGGCATCGTGTACGACCCGAGAACTCTCCAGCCCCTGCCCAGTGATGACCCGGAGGGCCTCACGTTCGTGGGGTACGACGATCCGGCAATCCGATGGACGCTCGCGGCCCGCGAGGTTGTCACCTTGGAGGGCTGTACGACCGTCGATCTGAACGACCTCGTGGCGCAGTTCGCCGCGGCCTAGATGACCGTCCGGCAGCCCGGTTGCCTGGCCCGGACTGTCGGACGGCGCACAATCCCGGCCCAAGCCCTACCCTCCTCGACCTGGAGATCACCATGCGCATCGCCCCCCTCGGCACAGCCGAGTTCTCCAAACCTGTCGCAGTGGTCACCGGTGGCTGGTCACAGGAGCGTGATCGTTCTCTCCTGTCCGGCAACACCGTCACCGACGCCCTGACGGAGATGGGCGTCAAGACCCACGCTCTCGACCTCGCGGAGCGCGAGGCGCTGCTTGGTGGTCTGGACGGCGTCGGCCTGGCGTTCCTCGCCATCGCCGGCCGCGGAGCGGAAGACGGCCGTCTGCAAGGGCTGTTGGAGACGCTCGGCGTTCCCTACACCGGCTCCGGGGTTCTGGCCTCCGCCGTCGGCATGAACAAGCTCCATTCGAAGGCGTTAGTCGTGGCCGCCGGTGGCCGTGTTCCTAGAGGGGTCAGGATCGCCCCTACTGCTACGGCCGAAGACGAAGCCGTGCGCATCGAGCAACTCCTGGGCTTGCCAGTGATCGTGAAACCGGTCAGTGAAGGCGGCTCGATCGGGTTGCAGGTGGCCACGACCGTGGAGAGCCTCGCCGTCGCCATCATGGACGTCGCAGGCGGGGAGCTGATGGCGGAAGCGTTCCATCCCGGGCGGTCCGTGAGCGTCGGCGTGCTGGAGGATCCCCTCGGTGCTGTGCACGTGCTGCCGCCCCTGGAGGCCCAGACGCCCAACGGCGTGTACTCGTACGCCGCGAAACGCGGCACCGCCGCCTGCGACTACCACTGTCCAGCTCGGGTCAGCCCCGAGACTCTGAAGGATCTACAGCGCCAGGCCGAGACCGCTCACCGAGGCCTGCACTGCTCCTCGTACTCGCGGCACGACTTCATCGTCAGCGACGACGGTCAGGCGTGGTGGCTGGAGGTCAACACCCTGCCCGGCCTGTCCCGTGAAGGGAACTTGGCCCGCATGGCGCTCGCCGACGGCATCTCGTACGAGGAACTGCTGCTCCACATCCTGCGCGGCGCGAACATCGACCGTCGCACGCGCCCCTAGAAGACGAGGCCTCTTCCGTGATGATGACGTTCACTCACGTCCTGCGCGCCGTTGAGTCCCTGCGCGATGTCACCGTACGCACGCCCATGCTCACCTCGACGGCCCTGGACCGGCACGTCGGCCGCAGGGTGTGGGTGAAGGCGGAAAACCAACAGCTCACCGGCAGTTTCAAGGTGCGCGGCGCGTACAACGCACTGACTGCCCTGGGCGCCAAGGACCGACGCCGCGGTGTCATCGGCGCATCCTCCGGCAACCACGCCGCCGCCCTCGCGATGGCTGCCCACCTGTACGAGGTGCCTGCCACCGTGGTCGTCCCCGAGGACGTGCCCGCTGTGAAGAGGCAGGCGATCGAGGCCCTCGGCGCGCGCATCGTCACCTACAACCGGTACACCGGCCGTCGCGAAGCCCTGGTCCACGAGCTCGCCCGCCGTCACGGCCTGGCGATCGTGCCCTCCGCGAACGACGAACGGGTCATCGCCGGGGCGGGTACGGTCGCCTGGGAGATGCTCCAGGAGGCTCCTGACCTGGTGGCGATTCTCGTGCCCGTGGGCGGGGGCGGACTCGCGGCGGGCACTGCGCTCGCGGCAACTGGCCACGACCCGCAATTCCAGGTGTTCGGGGTCGAGCCGGCGGTCGCCGACGACACCCACCGCTCCCTGCGCGTCGGCCGCCGCATCCCCATCCCGCCGCCGGTCACCATCGCGGACGGGCTGGGCCACGCGGAGCCCGCCCGCATCCCCTTCGAGATCAACCAGTGCCTCCTCACCGACGTCATCACCGTCCCCGAGGACGCGATATCCGAGGCGATGGCGTACTTGTGGCACCACTTCCGCCTCGTGGCCGAGCCGTCCGGTGCAGTCGCGCTCGCCGGACTGCTTCAAGCCACCGACCGCTTTCCGGATGGTCCGATCGGCGTGGTCGTCTCCGGTGGCAACGTCGGCTGGACCATATACCGCACCCTGTTGGACATCGCCATGAACCGAATGGAGACCCCGCCCCATGCCGCCGCTGTGCTGCGCTGACACGCACACCCCCGGTCTCATCCACGATCCGGTGCCGATCGTCACCCAGTACGCCACCGAAGATCTGATCGGCCCCATCGCCTACGACGGGTACGACCCCGCCGATGACCCGAACTGGCAGACGACCGGCGCACCCTCCCAGCCGGCGTATGGCCGCTGGTGCCGCCACATGTGCGGTATCGCCTGCCTGCGCATGGCACTCCTGCACCGCGACGGCCAGGCACCGAACCTCTTCCAACTCCTGGCAGGCGCCCGCCACTACGGTGCGTACGTCAAGCAAGACGACGGCACGATCAAAGGCCTGATCTACGCGCCGTTCGCCGAGTACGCGCACGACACCCACGACCTGCCCACGACCGTGCACGGCACGCTCGACATGGGCGAGCTCGTCGACTTGCTCGATTCCGGGCGCATGGTGATGGCCTCGGTCTCCAAGGAGATCCGCCGACCCCAGAGCGACCCCGCGCGGCGCGGCGGCCACCTCGTCCTCGCCATCGGCCGCCAGAAGGACGAGATCGTCTTCCGTAACCCCTCCGGCCACACCCCGCAGGCCCGCGAAGCCACCCTGCCTATTGGGCGGTTCGGCGACTTCTTCGGCGGTCGTGGGCTCTCGCTCGACCTGCGCCGCTCCTCACGGCACACCCTCGCGTACGCCCCGGTCGTAACCGGCATCCCGTCCGCCGGACCGGTAGCGTCCCAACCGATCAATTGACCAGGGAGAACACTGTGCAGCCCATGCTCTTGTCGACCATCGCCGAGGCCGTCGATGGACGGCTCGCAGACGCCCCCGACCCTCATCTGGTTGTCGACCAGCCTGCTGTGTTCGACTCGCGCGAAGCGAGGCCGGGGGCGCTGTTCATCGCGCTGTCCGGGAACACCGCCGACGGCCACGACTACGCGCATGCCGCCGTCAAGAACGGTGCCGTCGCGGCGCTGACCGCCCGCCCGGTCGGCGTCCCCGCCGTCGTCGTCGACGGCGATGTCCTCGCCGCCTTCGGGCGCCTGGGCCAGTACCTGGTGCGCCACACCCTCACGAACACGCAGGTCGTGGCGATCACCGGGTCCGCGGGCAAGACGTCCACCAAGGACCTCATCGCCCAGCTCCTTCCCGCTGTTGGACCGACCGTGGCCACACCGCAGTCCTTCAACAACGAGATCGGCCTGCCGCTGACCATCACCATGGCCGACCCTGCGACCCGCTACCTGGTCCTGGAGATGGGCGCCCGCGGCATCGGCCACATCCGCGACCTCACCCGTATCGCCCCGCCCCACATCAGCGTGGTCACCAACGTCGGCACCGCCCACGTCGGCGAGTTCGGCGGCCGCGACAAAATCGCCCAAGCCAAGGGCGAGATCGTCGAAGCCCTCCCCGGCGGCGGGCTCGCCGTCCTCAACGCCGACGACCCGCTCGTCCGCGCGATGGCCAACCGCACCCGCGCCCGCGTCGTCACCTACGGCCTGGCCCCGGAGGCCACCGTCCGAGCCGCCGACGTCACCCTCAACGAGCAAGGCCAGCCCTCCTACACCCTGCACACTCCCGAGGGCAGCGCCGCAGTGCACCTGAAGTTCGTTGGCCAGCCGCAAGTGCACAACAGCCTCGCCGCGGCTGCCGTCGCCCGCGAAGCCGGGCTTCCCATCGGCCAGGTCGCCGAACTCCTCTCTGCTGCCACCACACAGTCACCCTGGCGGATGGAGACCCACACCCGGGCCGACAACGTCACGGTCGTCAACGACGCCTACAACGCCAACCCCGACTCGATGCGCTCTTCGCTCGATGCCCTCGCCGCCATGGCCCGTGGCCGTGACCAACGCGCGATCGCCGTGCTCGGCCGAATGAACGAGCTCGGCGACGACGCACGCACCGCGCACGAGGACGTCGGCCGCCACGCGGCCACGCTCAACCTGGACCGGGTCATCGTGGTGGGAGGGGACGAGGCCGGATGGATGCAGCAGGCCGCCAGCAACGCCGGGGCTCATGCCGTACACCTGCCCGACCAGGAGACCGCGCTGCAACTGCTGCGCTCCACCCTCCAGCCCGGCGACGTCGTCCTCGTCAAGGCAAGCCGCGGGGTCCAGCTGCAGCAGCTCGCCGACGCGCTGCTGCAACCGGACCCCGAGGCATCGAGTGCCTAGGCCACCACGGGGGTCAGGTCGGCCAGTGCGCGCCTGAGCATCAGGCCACACTCGCTCAGGTTGCCGGTCCCCATCAGAACCACCACGTCGCCGTGCCGGGCCTCGCCTGCGGCCCATGCCACGGCGGTCTCCCGCGCCGTCTCCACGGCCAGGACCGAGCCCCCGGCCTGGCTGATGGAGACGGACAACTCACCCAGCGATGCCTCGCTGATGCTGTCGGCATCACCGACCAGCACCACGGCGTCGCTGTCGGCCAGCGCCGTCCCGAACTCCCCGCCGAAGGTGTCGAGCCTCGCCTGGCCGGTGGGGCGGAACACCGTGATCACCCGCGCCTCACCGGCCAGGCTGCGCGCGGCCCTGAGGTCGGCGGCGACCTCGTCAGGGTGGTGGGCGTAGGAGTCGAAGATCCGCACGGCCGCCATCATGCCCGCCGAGGTCATCCGCCGCTGCACGCCGTCGAAGTAGCCCAGCTGCTCCATCGCCATGTCGAGGTCCTGGCCCAGCACATCCAGGGCCGCCATGGCCGCAGCGGCGTTCAGCAGCTGATGAACGCCCAGGATCCGCAGGCCCAGGAAGAACTCCCGGCCCTGCGGCCCGCGCAGCAGCGCGGAGCTGCGCCCGCCCGCGCTGGCCAACTGCGTCAGGCGCCAGTTCGCCGAGGGCGACTCACCGAACGTCACCACCTGGGGTCCGACCCCGCCCCGCAGTCGGGACTCCAACTCCCGGCAGCCGGGAGAGTCGGCGTTCAGAACCACGATGCCGTCCGGCCCGAGGCCCCGCACGAACTTCTCGAACACGTCCACGTACTCCGCCGCGTCGGCGTAGTTCTCCGGATGGTCGTACCCGATGTTCGTCACTACCGCCACCTCAACGCCTACCCCGAGGAGCGTGCGGTCCGATTCGTCGATCTCGGCGACGAACAGGCCGCTCTCGCCGCCCGCGCGGCCTCCGCTACCGGGGCCTTCGAGGTCGGCGCCCACCATGTACGACGGGCTCTGTCCCATGCGGCTCAGCGTGACGGCCAGCATGCCCGCCGTGCTGGACTTGCCGTGCGTGCCCAGCACCCCGACCGCCCTGTGCCCGGTCATCAGGGCGCTCAACGCCGCGGAACGGTGGACCACGGGAACACCCCGCTCTCGGGCCGCGAGGATTTCGGGGTTATCCGGTGCGATGGCGTGCGTGAACACGGCCGCGGTCGCATCCGTCGGCAGCTGCTCTGCAGCGTGCCCGGTGTGCACGGTCACGCCCAGCCTTGCCAGTTCCTCCACTTGCTCCGAGGCCCTGACGTCGCTGCCGGATACGGCGAATCCGCGCTCTGCACACACACGCGCCACGGGCAGCATGCCCGTGCCGGCGATCCCGATGAAGTGCGGGCGGGTCAGGTCGACAGGCTCACCGGTCGACACGCTCGGGACGATCTTGGGGACTGCGGTCTCTGCCATGAAACAGCCTCCTCAGGGGCGGCTTTCACCGCCTCAACTGGCCATCGCCATCCGCCTGTTGGGTGGCGTACCGTCACCGTCCCGCTTCAGTCATTCCGGCCTCTAGCGTCTGCGGGGGTGCGGACCCGTTCGCACCCCCGTCCCACGCCTCCGCTCAGCCTCAACCGCTCCGGAGGCACACGTTGAGCACACCGAACTACCCCCTCGCCCTGGCCATCGCCACGGCCGGCTGGAGCAACCACGAGACCGCCCGCCTGATCAATGATCGCGCCCAACAGGGCGGATATCGCGGTGTCGCCATTGACCATTCACGCGTCGGCCGGTGGATTCGCCTCGGCGAGAAGCCGCGTCCGCCCGTCCCGGAACTCCTCGCCGGACTGCTGAGCGAGCGTCTGGGGCAGTCCTACACTCCCGAGTTGCTCCGCCTTGCCCCAGGGCGCCGTGTGCGCGTACTTCTGGATGCGGCTGAGCACGAGGCTCTCGTGGCAGTCGCTGCGGCCGCCAACGTACCGGTCGAGGAGTACGTCCGCGCACTGCTCCGCTCCGCCCTTTCCCCATACAAAGGCGCCACATGACGCTTCATTCGCAAAAGGTGTTCTGTCGCAGAACAGTGGCTCGACGAATCGGAACTGCTGATCGGTGCGGCTACGCTCGAACGCATGAGCGTTCCTGTCGAAGGGCTGACTCTGGGGGCCGTCAGCGCGATCGTTGAGAAGAAGATCCTTACGGACGTAATCAAGATCTACCGGCCCGGCGATCCGGTCTTCAATCCGGACACCGGTCAGTACGAGCCCGGCCCACCGGTCGGCATCTACGAAGGGCGCGGCGGGATCTTCCCGAGCGGCGATCCTGGGATCGTGCTTCATCTGGAAGGCCAGGCATATGTGGACGACTCCTCCTCGAAGTACAAGCTGCTCACGCCCCTGGATGCCCCGGTGGCGTCCCGCGGCGACACGGTGAGCGTCGTTGCTTCCGCCGACCCTGCGGCCGTAGGTCGTACGTGGCGCGTTCTCGACGTCGGGCAGAGTTCTACTCTGGCCGTGGTCCGGACGACGTTCCTGGACCAGAACACGCAGTCCGGCACCGGTACTTCAGGCGGCACCTCGTGAGCACGCCGATCGACACCGAGGCGGAACGGGAGAAGCTGGAGTCGACGCTGCTGGTCGACACGGTGCGGATCACCCGGCCAACCGGAACCCCCCAGCTTGACCTCTCGACCGGGCTCCTGGGGCCGGTGCCGGCGGAAGTGGTCTACGAAGGCCAAGGGGCCGTCCTGTCAGGCCACGGCCAAGTGACCGCTCAGCACGTCCTCGGGCGGGAGTGGCTGGATGACACGGTCAGCTGGTACCGGCTCCTCACGCCGGTTTCGGCGCCCGTTCCGGCGCGCTACGACCGTGTGGAAGTTGTGGCCGCGGCAGGCGAGCACGCAGCGACAACCAACCGGGTGTGGCAGGTCCTCGACCCGTCGGAGGCGTCCACCGTCGAGATCGTTCGGGTGACTCGCCTCGACGAGATCACCCCTCCATAGATGGCTCGCGAACGGGATTGTCAGAGAACACCCGTAGGCTTAGATAGGTGCCAACACATCAGAGTTCAGAAACCACCTTGCTCAAAGGTGAGCCCCGGCCAGTCCGTGTCACCGGGCGCGGCCGTGCCGCCGTCGTGGAGATCGGCGGCCACGACATCTCTCGGGACCTTGCCGCGTACTCACTGGCCCACCAGGCGGGCGACGTACCGCGAATGGTCATCGAGCTTTCCCCGGCATCCACAGCGACCGGTGTGTTCGAGGGCCTGGCGCACGTCGTCATCGGCGACCCGCCAGACCCCGGCCCGGCAGCGGCTGCCTTCCTGGCCGCGATCAGTCCCGCCGAACTGGAGAAGGCTGCGCTCGCTCGCCACGACCTCATGGACGGCAGCCCGCACGAGCTGACCCGCGCCATGCTCGCCCTGCTGCGGGAATGGGCCCTCGGCCAGTGGGGCGACCCAGAACCTGAGGAGAGGGAGTGAACCATTGGCGTCCTCGCTGAATCCGCACCCCAACGCCCACCCGCTCGCGGGCGCTTACTCCAACGCTGTCCAGATCGCCGCGCAGCTCGACGCCAGGGCCGTGCGCACGCTGCCCGAGGTCACGGCTACCGTCCAGCACTACGCGATGCTGCTGGAGACCCGGATCAAGGCCAAGGCCAGCGGCAGGCCAGGACCGAACGCCCCCACGGGCGACTACCGGCGCTCCTGGACGCACGAGGTGTCTGCGGACGGGGTCGCCGTCACGGCGGTTGTCGGCACGAACAAACCCCAGGCGCGACGCCTGGAGTTCGGCTTCATCGGTGCGGACAGCTTGGGTCGAGTCTTCAATCAGCCTCCGTATCCGCACGTGGGGCCAGCTGTGGAGGAGATCCGACCGCTGTTCATCGGGGCGCTCGGCGACACCATCGGCGGTGATCCGTGAGCGGCAGCTACGCCATCGCTGGCCTGGACATCGGTGTCACCAGCCGACGCGTCACCACATACGAGGAGGAGTAGGTGCCCGTCTCCGGCCGAGAAGTCTCCCTCGCGGTCCAGAAGACGCTCGCCATGGCAACCGGCCGAAGCTGCGGCTACGGGACAGCCCCGACAGCATCGAGCACGCCCACCGGCGCCACGATCCCCTACAGCGTGCTCTACCCGCTGGGCGCGACCACCAGCGGCCCGCCGTACGGCGACGGGGACGCTGATGCCCGCGTGCTCATCCAGGTCACGTCGGTTGCCTCGACCGCCGAACAGGTCGAGTGGATGGCTGACAAGGTCCGAACCGCGCTTCTCGCGCGCTCCAACGGAACCTACTCCAACGCCGTCACCATTACCGGCTGCGCTGTGATCGGCCGTGAATTGGACAAGGAGGAAGGGATCTCCGTCAGCGGCGGCGTATACAGTTACGTACAGCGGTACGTCCTCACTGTGACCACTCTCGGGTCCTGACGTACCGGCTACCTCACCGCGGAGGCCCCTCGCGGACGCCCGGCCGACCGGCACGGGCCGATTCCCTCACTGATCGCGCACGCACTTCCGCGCGACCTGATGGGGACGGGCCTGCGGTGCATACTCCGGGGCCGTCCCCGGAGAGCGAGAATCTGTGGGTACCACCCAGCAGCGGTTCATGCGCCGCGGCGTCACCCAGTTCATCTTCTGCAAGACCATCGAAGCGGCCACCAACATCCCGACCCGGCCTGAGCTGACCGGAGCCAACGCCACCGACCTGTCCGGCGCTGTGTCCGACGTCGAGGGCTTCTCCCTGGAGAACACTCCGCTCGAAACCCCGGACATGGCCAGTACGTTCACGCCGAACATCCCCGGCGAGGACAAGGCCGACGGCAGCGCCCTGACTCTCTACGAGGACAAGGTCGACGACACCCTGGAGACGCTCCTGAGCAAGGGAGTGGAGGGGTACATCGCGATCCTGCGCAAGGGCGACGTACCGGACTCGAAGTCCATGGATGTCTTCCCCGTCCGCGTGGGCTCGCGCAGCCCGAGCTACACCACCAGCGCCGAACCCGCGAAGTTCAAGGTCAGCTTCTCGATCACGGAGCTGCCCACTCTCGACGCGGCCGTGCCGGCCGCAGCCTGAAGAAGGGGTGCCGCATGTCCACCATCACCCCGCCCCCGGTGGCGGTCGCCAAGGACGCGCACTGGGCTGCGAAGATGGCCCGCCTGCGCGCCAGAACCCTGCCCGAGCGCACCTTGTCGATCTGCGACGACATGGGAGTCAAGCGCGAGGTCACCGACGCCGCGCTCGCCCTGGCGAAGGCTCGTACGAAAGCGACGGCCGAGGCGATCGAGCAAGGCGTTCCCGAAGCGCAGCGCGAGGAGTGGGCCACCTCGCAGCCCGATGTCCTGGCTGCAGACGGTGCGCTGGATGCCGCGCAGCGAGCCCAGGACGATGCCACGATCACTCTCACCTTCCGGGCGCTTCCGCGCCCTGTGTGGGAGCAGCTGCTGCGGGATCATCCGCCGACCGAGTCCCAGGCCGAGCAGGGCATGGAGTACAACGTCGAGACATTCCCTGCGGCCCTGATCTCTGCCTGCCACATCGAGCGCGACGCGGACGGCACGGTCGTCGAGGGCATGACCGAGGCGGACGCACAGGAACTGCTGGACACCTGGCCGGACGCGGAGGCCAAAGCCCTGTTCACGGCGGCCCTGTTGGTGAACCAGACGCTCAGATCGGATCTGGGAAAAGGCTGATCTCCGACCCGGTGTTCCGGGCGGAGATGGAGCTGTGCGATCGATACGGCATCCCGCACTCACAACTGGTCGGTGCTGGTGATGGGCGCTGGTCGGCGCTGGACCGGGCGAAGGCACTGGCCTACCTCGCCTTCACGAAGGCGGTGTGCGACGGCTGTGGCACTCGCGCGGCGGAGTGGAGCGAGGAGAAGGGCGGCGACCGGTTCGCCTACGTCCCCGAGACGACCCGCTGCCCGGGGTGCGAGCTGATCGAAATGGAGCGGGAGCAGGTCCCGGAAGGCGCGGAGGGGCGAGGCATCAAGATCGGGCTGCGGCCCCGGAAGGACGAGTAGCACGTGGCCAGCGCCTACAACCTCTACGTCAACCTCATCGCCAACTACGGCGCGCTCACGTCCGGGTTGCGGCAGTCAGCCGGACAACTGCGGTCGTTCGACGGGCAGCTCGCTGCCGTCGGCAACCGGATGGGCACGGTGCAGGCCGCGACCCAGCGGCTTGCCCGTGCCCAAGCCGAGGCGTCCGCGCAGATGGTGCGCTCGCAGTCGCAGGTGACCCGAGCGACGCAGCAAGCTGCGCAGGCTCAGCAACAGGTCACCCGCATCCAGCGCGCCCAGCAACTCGCCACGACGCTCACGGCCCGCGCCCAGACGGCGCAGGCCACCGCCACCACCAGCGCGGCTGCCGCGCAGGCGACCGCCGCGCGTACGGCCGCCGCAGCGCAGGCCGCGCAGGCGCGTGGTGCTGCGAACGCTGGACAACTCGCTGAGCGCGCCGCGCGGGCACAGGCCATCGCCGACCGGTACGCGCAGGGCACCGCAGCTTCCCAGCTGCGTGCGGCCTCCGCCGCCGGAGCCGCGACTCGCGCCAACCAGCTCGCGGCGCGCGCGTCGACCGGTCTCGCCGATGCCGAAAGCCGGGCCCGCTCTGCGGTCGCCATGCGCGACGAAGCCCAGAGGACCGCCGCCCGGACCGCGCAGGCATCCGCCGCTCGGGTGGCCCGAGCGCAGGGCGAAGTCATCACCGCGATGAACACCCGCGCCAAGTCGCTTGCGCAGACAGGCCTCGTCCTCGGTGCTGCGCTAGGTGTGGGAGTGGCCGAAGCCATCGCACTGGAGCGGGCGATGGCCAACGTGATGACGATCTCCCAGCAGATCACGGGAGACAACATCGCGGTCTTCACCGATCAGATCGTCGAGTTGAGCACGCAGCTGCCGCAGACCGCCGAGCAACTCGCCGACGGCCTTTACCAGATCGTCTCCACCGGCTTCGACGGTGCCGAGGCCATGGACATCCTCCAGGTCGCGGCGCAGGGCGCGGCGGCAGGTCTCACCACCACCGAGACCAGCGCCCGCGCCCTGCTCGGCGTCCTGAAGGCGTACGGGCTGGAGGCAAAGGACGCCAGCGACGTCATGGACGTGATGTTCCAGACGGTGAACCTGGGCGTCATCTCGTACGAGGAACTCGCGCAGCAGCTCGGCGACGTCGTCCCCATGGCCGCGGCGGCAGGCGTCGAGTTCGACGACCTGTCGAGCGCCTTGGCCGCGATCACGCTGGCGGGCATCCCGGCCGCCGAGAGCGCCACGGCCCTCAACATGCTCATGACCCGACTGATGAAGCCGACCAAGGAACTGCGGCAGGAAATCAGGGGCCTGGGCTACGAGTCGACCGCGTCCGCCGTCGAACAGGACGGCCTGTACGTAGTGGTCAACAAGCTGAACCGGGCCGCCGGAGGCACCGCCGAGAACCTGGCGAACATGTGGAGGGACATCCGCGCCACCCGGGCCGCCCTCGCCCTGGCGGCAGCGGACGGCGCGAACTACGCCGACACCTACGCGGGGATCGCGAACGAGGTCGAGCGAGCCGGAGCCACGCAGAAGGCGTACGCGATCCAGATGGACACCACCGCGGGCCAGTGGCAGCTGTTCGCCAACCAAGCCCGCGCGCTCGGCATCGACTTGGGTCGGGCGCTGCTGCCGGCGTTGAAGGAGATCGGCGGCGCCCTCAACGTCTTCGCGGGCGCGATCAACGATCTTCCGGGGTCTGTCAAGAGCTTCGCCGGAGCCTTGTTGGCGGTGTCGGTGGCGAGTCTCCTGGTAGGCGCAGGGATCACCAAGGTCAACGCGCAGCTTCTCGCGTTCCGCACGGCGCTCGCCGCGACCCGCGCCGGCGGCGCGGTCATGCCGACGGCCATGGCCGGGGCCGGGCTCGCCGTGTCGGGCCTGACCGCGCTGCTCGCTGTCGGCACGATCGGCTATGCCGCGTACACGGCGTCCAAGCAGCAGGCGAAGCAGGCCACCGAGGAACTGGTCAGTGCACTCAAGTCCGAGCGTGAGGAAGGCGAGTCCGGCGCTGGACTTCGGACTCTCACCGAGCAGCTGACGAACTCCGATGACGCGGGGAAGCTGAAGCAGGTCGGCGTCGACATTGAGGACGCCATCGACGCCGTCACCAGCGGCGGGCGAAAGCTGTCCGAACTGCGCCGACGTATCCGCAACGAGGGGTCGTTCGCGGTCACCGACCCCAGCGGAAGCCTCGGCTACGCCGTGTCGGTCGAAGCCGAAGACGCGGTCGAAGTGCTCGACAAGCAGCACAAGGTCTGGTCGGGCGCCGTGAAGAAGGAAGCCGAGCTCGCTCGGCAGATGGACATCATCGAGTCCAAGATCAAGCAGTCGCGGGCGGGCATCGCTGCGGCCTGGAACCTCGACATGATGCTGCCGCTCGACAAGAACGGGGCCCCTCAGTACACGAAGGAGATGGAGGCCCTGGCGAAGGCCGTCGGCGACGTCGTCGACCCGGCCCGCGCCTTCAAGGACGCCCAGTCCGAGGCCGCTGAGTCCATGCGGAAGGCGGGCAAGAGCGCCGACGACGCGAAGGTCAGCCTGCGCGACTACATGCGCGAGCTGCGTGAACAGGCCAAGGCACAACGGGACTTCCAGAACAACCTGTCCGAGCTGGGGCTGGCCGGATACTCGCCCCTCGTCGACCACTTCGCCGAACTCGGCGTTGATGCCGCGCCCATGCTCGCGGAACTCGTCAAGCAGCTGAAGAAGGGCAGGACGCAGGTCGCCGACGAGATGCAGGGCATCGTCGAGGAGGACGCCCGCCGCTCGACGGAGGCGTACCGGGTGGGTCTGGAGCAGCTGCCCGCGATCGCCGCGAAGTACGGCGAGAAGACCGCGCGGGCCTGGGCGCGGGCCTCCGAAACCAACGACCCGGCCCAGTTCAAGGCGGTCACCGAGCAGATGGCGCTGCAGGACTTCGGCGGGGCGATTCGCAGGTCCAGCCGGGACGCCCGTGACGAGTTCGCGCGCGGCATGGACCTGATCAACCAGGTGGCCCGTAAGCGCGGCCGGGACGCCGCCAACGCCCTGCGAGACGCCCTCCTCTCCGGCAACGTCGACAAGGTCATGGACGAGCTGTCGGCGACTTGGGGCGCCGACAAGCCCATCGAGGGGCCTGACCTCTCCAGGGTCGTCGGCGCGTTTAAGACGGCAGGTTCGCAGGCGAACTCCGAATGGTCTGGGATGCTCTCCCTGATCGCGGCCGTCGCGAAGACGAAGGGTAGCGAGGCCGCCACAGCCCTCACCTCCGCTCTGCTGTCCGGCGACATGGGCGCCGTGGAGGCGCAGCTCAACGCCATCGGGGTGTCCGTCCAGAACATCCCGGGCCACAAGTCCGTCACCGTCAGCGTCACCGCCAACCAACCGCCCCCGATCGTCGTGCCCCTCTTTATCAAGCGGCAAGCCACGTCCTGGGACCGCGACGCCAACGGTGTTCCCGACTTGATCCAGGCGCCAAGGGCACAGGCCAACGGCTCGGTGCTGGAGTTCTACGCCAACGGTGGTGTGCGCAAGGAAGAGCACGTCGCCCAGATCGCCCCGGCCGGGAGCATGCGGATCTGGGCGGAGCAGGAGACGGGCGGGGAGGCGTACGTACCCCTGGCGGGGTCGAAGCGGCATCGCAGCAAGGCGATCGTCGGGGAGGTCATCCGGCGCTTCGGCGGACAGGTGGAGTGGTACGCCGACGGAGGCCTGACCGACTGGTCGTACAGCACGCCCGAGCTATTCAGCCTGTCCGGAATCGCGAGCGACTCGAGGGACAAGAAGGACCGCTTCAGCCTGTCCAAGTTCGCCAAGATCCTCCACAAGTCCGTGTCCGTGGCCCGCCGTTGGCGGCGCGACCTCGACACGGTCGCTCGGCGCGCCGGCCGGGACGTTGCCGACGCTCTCGCCGAGATGGGTGAGGACGGCATCGACCTGACCCACAAGATGGCGACCGGCAGCTCCAAGTACGTCAGGGCGATGGCGAAGGACCTGGAGGCGCTTGCCGCAACGGCCAAGGTGTCCCTGTCCTCGTACACCAGCCAGCTGAAGGCCGCGGTCAAGGATCAGCAGACCTTCGAGAAGAACATCACCAAGCTCGCCGCCATGGGCTACACCGACCTCGCCCGGATGCTCAGCGAGCAGGGCGACCAGGACGCGGAAGACCTGGCCGCCCAGGCAGTGAAGTCGCCGAAGGCGGCGAAGAACGCCAACACCGCGGCGAAGTCGGCGGGCACGACAATGTCGGACGAGGAGCTGGCCGACCTCGTGAAGATCATCGGTGCCATCAAGTCGTCGAAGACGGGCATTCATGCCGTCGCCGAGGCGACCGAGATGGACGAGGACCACATCATCGACGTCGCCAGCGCGGGCAAGTCCCGTATCAAGAGCGCCCTCGGCAAGAAGGCCGACAAGTTTCTGTCCGACCTGGCGAAGGCGAACAAGCACCTGGCGTACGCGAACGGCGGCATCCTCACACCCGGCATCTACGCCACGTCGAACGGAATCGTGAAGTTCGCCGAACCGGAGACCGCAGGCGAGGCCTTCGTCCCGCTCGGCGCCGACAAGCGCGGATCGGCGACCGCCGTCCTCAGCGACGTGGCGCAGCGGTTCGGCTACGTCCTCACTCCCAAGGGGGTCACCGGACCGGCTCGCCTCGTCGACGCCAAGCCGACGAACGCCGTCCAGGTGGTCGTCGTACGAGAGCAGCCCGCGGCGCTCGTCGGCTCCATGCCAGTGACCGTCAACGGCACAGCCGACGCGAAGGCAGCGGATCGCGTCGGTACGGAAATCATGCGGCGGCTGCGGAACGCCCAGCGAGGAGGCCGTATCTGATGGCGACGATCAGCCAGGACTGGCAGGTCGACTTCGCGGGCGTCCTCATGGGCCCCGGGACGCCGTACCCGATCAGCGAAATAGCCGGACTTGGCACACCCGAAGTCCGGGCGCAGGACGTCGACTTGCCCACGGAGGACGGCGCCTTCCCCGGCGTGGACTACTACAGCCCTCGCACCGTGGCGATCGAGGCCGGTATCCGTACGCCGGGCGACCCGCGGGCCGCCGCGGACGCGCTCGCCGCCCTGGACCGGGCCGCGTCAGACCCAGCCGCACGGAAGACAGCCGGAGCCTTGCAGACACTGCGGCTGCGCTGGCCAGGCCGCGACGGCACGAAGCGGCTGTACGGCAGGGTCCGCCGAGTGGAAGCCATATCCATGGCGCAGGCCATCTACGGCTGGATCCCCGTGACCTTGGAGTTCGCAGCCACCGACCCGCGATGGCACGGAGAGCCCGAACAGCAGATCACCCTGCCTCTCTCCTTCACCGGAGGGACCGGCTTCAAGGCCCCTGTGACAGCTCCGATCACCACCGGCGTGGCAGACCCGACCGACCGCAAGGGCTGGGTCACCAACGCCGGTGACCTACCCGCCTGGCCCTCCTTGAAGATCAAGGGACCGGTGGTGAACCCCCGCATCTGGATCACAGAGACGGGGCGGGTCCTCGACCTCTCGCTGACCCTCGGCAACAACGACACCCTCCAGATCGACACACGCCCCGGTACGCGTTGGGTCCTGCGCAACGGCGGCAACGCCGCTTATGGCCTGTCCGCCGCATCCCGCCTGGACTTGTTCCAGATCCCGCCCGGAAGCAGTGAAGTCCGGTGGACCGGCGCGGACTACACCAACTCCACCCGCCTGACGGTGTCATGGCGCGACGCCTACACCGCCCTGTAAAGAGAGCACCAGCCGATGGCACTGATTCAGCCGCCCATGCTGACCCATGGCGGAACCCACCCCGCGCGGGCTTTCAGGATGATGGTCCGCGACCTCGCGCGCGGCAATAAGGGCGTGACCGAAGGGAATGACCTGAAGGTCAGAGAGTTGTCCACTCCCGGCTCCGGCGTCCGTGTCGGCGACGGCTCCGCTGTCGTGACGGGCGCCGCGTGGGGCCAGGGTTCCTACACCCAGTACAACGTGGGCGACGCGATCGTGCCGATCGCCCCGACCGGCTCCTCGGCCCGATCCGACCTGATCTGCCTGCGTGTCGAGGACCCCGAGTACGAAGGGAACCGGAACCCCGCCGCCGACGACATCGGCTACTTCCACGTCGTATCCGGAGTCTCCGCCACGACGAACACGGTCCCGTCCGGCATGACGGCGATCCCGCTGGCCCGACTCAGCATCCCGGCGAACACGGCCACGATCACCAACGCCATGATCACGGACCTGCGGAAGATAGCGAACCCGCGCCGTGAGCGGACGCTGCACACCGCCTACCCCAGTTCACTGAGTCGGCTCGTCGCGCAGAACGGCAAGTGGTACGACTGGCCGGCCGCCGCCCGTTGGAAGGTGTCGATCCCCACCTGGGCGACCAGTGCGAAGCTAGTTGTGACCCTCGCGGGCCTGCGACTGTCGGAAGCCGACGTGTTCGCCTACATGCAGACCGTCTTGGGCACCGACTACGGGCAGACCACATCCATCGACGACGACCAGGGCAGCAACGTCCGCCGCAGCACAGTCGTTCTCGCCGACACCATCACCCTTTCTGCGGCGCTGCGCGGGACCACTCAGGACCTGCACGTACGTACCCAGCCATCCAAGGCCGAATGGGGCAACCTCGGCGTCGATGCGGCGACCTCCCTGATCGCCGATATCGAGTTCACCGAAGGCGTCCTCTGACACGACACCGACAGCACCACCACATCATGGCGCGGGGGAGAAGCAGGAACGCGCCCGATGGCGTCGCCGTCGTACCGCTATCTCACCACCGATGCGCTCACCAACAAGGTCCTGGCCTGGGATCTGCCGCTGACTGGAGTCGAGTTCGGGCCCGCACTGTCCGCGACCGGCAGCCTCACTGGAGCGGTCGAACCCCGTCTCGCCCATCTGGTCCGCTCCCAGCTCGACCCCGGCAACACCAAGATCTACGCCGAGCGCGATGGACGGCTGTTGTGGGGCGGGCTGATCTGGAGAGCTGACCCCGAGGGCCAGCAGCTGAACATCGAGGCTTCCGGCTGGGGCTCCTACCCATACCGGCGCTACGACCTCCACGGCCAGCTCAACGCGCGCGGCCCCTACACCTACGCGGATCCGTGCAAGGTCATTCGCGACGTGTGGGCGTACTGCCAGGAAACGCCGGACGGCCGGCTCGGCATCCAGGTCGACGACACCGCCTCCAAGGTCACCGTCGGCACTCCGGAGGATCCCTACCGGATCGACTGGTGGGACACGCCCTCGCTCGGCGATGTCATCGGGGACATGGTCGCTGTCGAAGGCGGCCCGGAGTGGACCGAGGAAGCCGCCTGGCAGAACGGCGTGCCGCAGGGCCGCGTCCGTATCGGCTGGCCCCGTCTCGGCCGCCGCCGCACGGACATCCACTTCGAGTCCGGCGTGAACATCATCAAGGCCGTCCCTGTCGAGTACGACGCCGACAACCTCGCCCAGGTCGTTATCGCCCTCGGCGCCGGCGAAGGCCGCAACCGGCGCCGCGCCGTGGACGCCGTGCGCGACGGACGGCTACGCCTGGAACACCTCCTCGAGGTACCGGAGGAGAAGGCCAACGACCGCTTGGCCGCACGCGCTCGCACCGAACGCATCTCCCGCCAAGTCATCGGTGAGATCACTGAGATCACCGTCCGCGATCACCCCTCTGCACGCATCGGCTCCTGGCAGATCGGCGACGACGTACGGGCCCGGGTCCACGACCAGTGGACCGACTTCGACGCCTGGTGCCGCATCGTCGGCTGGCAGATCCGGCCGGCGTCCGGCGGCGATCCGGAGCAGGCCGTCATCCAACTCCAGCGCGCGGACCGCTTCACCTACGGGGGAGGCACCGCGTGAGCAGCGACATCGCACGCCTGGCTGCCCGCGTCGCCGCCCTGGAGCGGCAGCTTGCCCGCACTACCCGCACCGCACGCATGGCGTACTCGTCGATCGAGGACGGCGCGATCGAGGTCTACGACCGCGACGGCAACCTGCGCGGCAGCATCGGCCTCCAAGACGACGACACCGTCGGCTTCATCGCCCACAACGGGCCGCCGCCTCCAACCCCCACGGCGCCCCTGGTCGAGGCCGCCCTGTCCGGACTCACGGTGACCTGGTCTGGGGCATGGACAGACGCCGAGGCCGCACCCCTGGATCTGGCCGAAGTCCAGGCCCACATCTCGACAACCCCTAACGCCGAGCCGGACACGAGCCGCCCCGTGGCCGCGTTCCACACGGCAGTCGGCGGCAGTATCACCATCGCGACCGGCACGTACGACGCGGTGTGGGTACGGCTGGTAGCCGTCAACACCTCTGGCACGGTCGGAGAGCCTTCGGCTGCCGTCCAGGGGCAGGCCCGAAAGGCAGTACCGGACGACCTCGTCAGCGGGATCATCGGCGAGACCAAGCTGGCGCGCGGCGCGGTGACCGATGCGGCGCTCGCGCTCGGGGCAGTTAACTCCACTGCCCTCGCCGATGGCGCGGTGCTCGCCGAGAAGCTCGCTGCCAACTCCGTGACCCTGGGCAAGCTCGCGAGCGGCTCGGTCACTGGGCCTGCGCTCGCCGCCGATTCGGTGATCGCCGGAAAGATCGCCGCTGATGCCGTCACGGGCCGGGAGATCGCCGCGAACTCGGTCACGGCCTCCGAGATTGCGGCCGGATCGGTCACCGCGGACAAGCTGACCATCGTCGGCGGCGCGAACATCCTCGCCGACCCCAGCTTCGAGGGCGCCGTCACCGCGGCGCTCGTGAGCACCGTGTCGTACGCCAGCCAGGACAAGACCTTCGGCAGCGGCTCGGCCGCCTCCCTGAAGATCGACGCAACGTCGGCCACCGCCGTCTACCGCGACGTCCCGATCGCGGTGATCCCCGTCAGCGTCGGTGACCAGCTCTACATCGCCTACGACTACTACGTGTCCACCGACTGGGTGGGCGCCTCCATCAACATGCACGTCCGATGGGAAAACGCTGCCGGCACGATCATCGGCTACAGCGTGCTGGGTACCAACTCCCCGGTCCGCGGAGCATGGACGCGGATCGCCGGAACGGTGACGGCTCCGGCCGGCTCGTCCCGCGGCCACCTCCGCGCCCAGTCCGCCCAGGCCACTGCGGGCGCCGTCTGGTGGGACAACGCCGCACTGCGGCCGGTCGTCCCCGGGGTACAGATCGTCGACGGCGCGATCACCGCGCCCAAGATCCTGGCCGGAGCGGTCACCACCGACAAGCTGATCGCATTGGCGGTCACGGCCGAGAAGATCGCATCACTCGCTGTCACCACCGACAAGCTCGACGCCCTGTCGGTCACGGCCGACAAGCTCGCCGTCAACAGCGTCACGGCCACCAAGATCGCCGCGGGTGTCATTGATGCCACGCACATCAAGGCCGGAGCCATCACCGCGGAGAAGCTGGACGCCGACGCGATCAACGGAAAGACGATCACCGGCGCGACCATTCGGACCGCCGCGAGCGGAGGCCGGATCGTTATGGACTCCGCGCGGCTCACCGCCTACGGGGCAGGCGCACAGAAGATCGTCCTTGACCCGAACAATGACTCGCCGTTCCTCTATTTCACGTCCGATGACGGCACCAACTTTGCGTATCTCCAGGTCACAGGGACCGGATCGGCCGCCAAGTTCTTCATCAACAGCGGCAAGTTCACCGACTCCACCGACGGCAAAACCTACCGCTGGCGGACCTTCCAGGGGGAAGACCTGTGGGTCGCCGAACGGGTCGAGGACGGGACAACCACGAGCTCAGGTGGCCGTCTTCAGCTGTCCAAAAGCGCGGTGGTTCTCAAGGCCGGGGGTACCACGCCGAGTTCGGACAGCCGTCTTCAACTAACCGAGGACACAGCGGTTCTGACGGCCGACCGGGTCACGCTCACCGCACCAGCCGTCCGCGCCGCCGGTGTCTTTCGCGCCGACAACATCAGCATGGGCTCCGTCACCATCACGCCGGTTCCCGATACCCCGACCTCGGTCACGCTCAGCGGCGGAGCGGTCAAGGGAACCACCTTCCGGGCCTGGGCCACCCCCATGACGGCCGCGCCGGGCACCCAGGTCAAGGGCGTTTCAGTCTCGTCGGTGTCGTCGGCCGGACTCACCATCTGGCTGACCCGCTCGAACAACTTCGCAACCATCGTCAACTGGCAGCTCATTGGAGAGGACTAATGGAAGAAGAGCTGATCCCCGTGCACATGGTGGCCACCTGCCACACCGAGGGATGCCGCGCGGAAGGAGTCCCGTTCCACGGCGAGTACTACCCCAACGCCGTGCGGCCCACCTACCGCGGCGTCTGCATGCCATGCGGCCAGCCGATCACCGACCTTGTCCCTGCGGACGTCGCGGGCTGACCTATGCGTGTGGGGCGAAGAGCGTGACGAAAGGCTCGGCCCTTGGTGTCCCGTAGCATGGAGGGACGGCGCGGGGCCGGACCAGGCGAGGAGCCGTCGTGACCCTGCCGCCAGGGGGCGAGCCCACCTTGTGGGAGTTGCACCGTGCTATGGCCCAGCTGCGTGCTGACCAGCGAGAGGGCATGGCCCAGCTGCGCGACGACCTTCGTGGCGACCTTGCATCGCTGGCGGCGCGACTGGATCACGTCGTCACAGAGGACGTCTACCTGGCCGACCAGCGAGCGGTCACCCAGCGACTGGACACCCTCGAACGAGATCTGACGGTGGTAAGCCGCGGTCGCGAGGAAGATCAGGCCCGACAAATCGCCACCCGCCGGTGGGTGATCTCTGCGTTCGTCGCACCGCCCGCGATCTACGTGTTCCAGCTGTGGGCCATGTCGCGCGGCGGCCCGTAACCACAGCAGTCGTACATCCAGCATCGAGAAAGGCGCGGGGGAGAAGCAGGACGCGCCTCATGCCCGACCTCTGGCTGCCTGGAGCCGAGCGGCACCCGCTCGGCGACACCGCACCCACCGATACCCAGTACGACCCTCGCGTGATCTGGCACATCACCTGGGACAAGAACGGCACCGCCGCCAAGCCCGTCGACCTCGTACCGTTCGACCAGCTCGTCAGGTACTTCACAGGCGGTGGCAGCGGCGCTGCGCCGCACCTGCTGTGGGACCCCTTCACAGGTAGGACCGCTCAGTTCTATCCGGCGAACAGCCGGTCCAAGTCGGTCGCCGATGCCGCAGGCGGCACTCGTACCAACCGCACCGGGAAGGTGTGCCTCCAGGTCGAGACACTGTTCTTCCCCTACTGCCGCGTGAACGGGAAGGCGTACGCAACCGTCCGGGACACGCCAGCCAAGGGTCTCAACAAGATCCTTTCCTGGGCGAGGAGTTGGGGAGTGCCCGACACCTGGCCGACGGGCGCCCCGACCTGGAAGGCGAACCGCAACGAGCACACCTGGGAGACCCGCGGCGGGCACTATGGTCACGGCCAGGTGCCCGAGAACCAGCACACGGACCCCGGTCCGATGCCGAAGTGGCCCGCCACAGGGGCGACGCCCAAGCCGGGGCCGCCGACGTTCCCCGGCCGGAGCGCCTTCGGCCCCGGCAAGTCGAACGCATCGATCCTCCTGCTGGGCCAGCAGCTCGTCCGCAAGGGCTTCGGCAAGCACTACCGCGTCGGCCCGTCCCGCGACTGGGGCGAGGCGGACCGCCTCAACGTCGCTGACTTCCAGCGCGCCCAGAAGTGGACCGGCTCCGACGCCGACGGCTACCCCGGCCCGGAGACCTGGCGCCGACTCTTCGCCTGAGCCCTCTCTTCAGCCCAAGGAGCACATTCCAATGAACCTCTACGCCTCGCTGCTGCGTACCGGCGTCCCGGCCGCGGTCGGCTGGCTCGTTGCGGTAGGTCTTCGCTATGGCCTCTACCTCGACGAGACAGCCGTCACCGGAGTCCTGACCCCGATCGCCACGTTCACCTACTACGGCCTATTCCGCCTGGCCGAGGAGTATGTATCGCCTCGGTTCGGCTGGCTGCTCGGCTACGCCCGTCCGCCGAAGTACGAGAGCACGCCGCTCACACTGCCGCGCACCTGACCCGCGATGGGTGACGTTGAGTCGCCCGCGAGCCAGCATGGAAGAAGGCCCCCGCCACGGCGGGGGCCTTCGACCTCTTGGAGGCACCCACCCTAGCAACCATCTGAGGGGGTGCGACTCCTCTTCCGCCCTCCGGTTACAATCTATATGCACACGGAATGTAATCAGGAGGCGATGGAGTGGCAAGCGAGGAGAGGCCGGCGGCGAGGAAGCCGTATCTGGTCGGCGGGGCCGAGTTCGCGGCCCTCTATGACGTGAAGCGGCTCCAGGTCAGCCAGTGGATCAGCCGGGACCACACCCTCGACTACCGGTACGCGAAGATCATCAGCGGCTCGCCGTACTGGCTCCTGCAGTTCGCCAGGCAGTTCGGGGAGACCACGCCGCGCCCGCGGCAGCTCAACGAGACCGAACTTGCGCGCCTGGTCAAAGAGCAGTCGCCCGGTTACTGGGTCGGTGAGGTTGAACAGCTGCCTCCGCTGGCGGGGCAGGCCGAGCTGGTGGCCCTGTTTCAGTTGCCGTCCGGCGCGCTGCTGCGCAAGGCGATGGGTACGGGCCGGCTCCGTCCTGCCGATTACACGCTGTCCGGATCGCCGATCTGGCTCCTGGAGCCGGTCGTTGAAGATGCCCCCGCGCTACAGGCCGGTGCGCGTGGGGTGGAGTGGGCGATCAACGAGAAGGTCCTGGCAGCCCTGCGTGACGGCAGCTATGACGGGCCTGGAGCCAGGATCGTGCCGCGCGGCAGGGCTGCGGGCAAGTCCACCAAATAAGCCCAGGTCAGGAGCATTTGTGTCTTGATTCCACCCCTAATTGCATATAGAATAGAAGTGCACCGAGAGGGTGCGTTTCTATTCGCTTGGGGGTGTTCGTGCAGCAATCTCGGGGGCCGCCGAGGGGGCTCGATGGTGTTGCCGATCGACATTCTCTCCGCCCGGAGATAGATTCCAACACTTCAGCATGAGTGTTCTATCTCTGAGGGGGGAGTCTTGCTGATCGAACAGCCGCCGTTGTTCGGCACCATCCAGCCCGTCCGCCACCCCGCCGACGTCGGCAACCTGACCATCCAGCAGCGATTCGAGGCGTTCCACACCCTCAACCCCTGGGTTCTCAGGGCGCTGACCCGGATGACCGCCGACTGCGCCGCGAAGGGGTTCAGCCGCATCGGCATCGGGATGCTCTTCGAGCTTCTGCGCTACCAGTACGGCGCGGCGACCCGAGGCGACGAGTTCGCGCTGAACAACGACTACCGCTCCCGGTACGTACGGCTCCTGCTGGCCGAACACCCGGAGTGGACACCCCTCTTCGAGGTCCGGGCCCTGCGCACGGACTGACCACACGACCTCTTGGAGCCAGATCGTGAACGCACCAGCGGGCGCCGCAAAGCCGCCCGCCGTGAAGCTCAAAACCCGCAAGCCGACGGGGATCGTCCCATGGCCCCTCCTGCTCATCGAGGGCGAGGAAGGCGCAGGCAAGACCTACTCGGCCGCACAGTTCTCCACCAGCGACCGCATCGGGCAGATGTACTGGATCGACCTCGATGAGGGATCGGCCGACGAGTACGCGGCCATCGAGGGCGCCGACTACTTGATCATCGAGCACGACGGCACTTACCGAGACATCCTCGAACAGGTTGACGCCGTGCACGCCGAAGCCAGACGCGTGGCATCTGCGGGAGAACCTCCGGTCGTCCTGACCATCGACTCGGGATCCGCCCTGTGGCGGATGCTCACCAACTGGACCTACGAGCGAGGCCGCCGGACCAGGAAGAACCGGGCTCTGCTCCAGGAGGACCCCGACGCCGCGTACGACATCGGCCGGAATCTGTGGAATGACGCCACAGAGCGGTGGAACAGGATCATCTACCTGCTGCGCACACTGCCCGGCATCGCCATCGTCCTGGCCCGCGGCAAGCAGGTCAGCGCGACCGACGACAACGGCCAGCCGATTCAGGGCAAGAGCGAGTGGAAGGTGTCGGCCCAGAAGGACTTGGGATTCGACTCCTCGTGCTGGGTGCGCATGAAGCGCAACGCCGACCCTCAGGTCATCAAAGTCCGGTCGCTGCGGATGCGCGTTGAGCACAAGAAACCGCTGACGCTCCGGGACTTCAGCATCGAGGACCTGGTCTTCAACAGGCTGGGCTGCTCCGTCGACTCCCAGCCGCGCATCATGCCCGCGCTCGCCGGCGACCTCGTGCAGCCCTGGCTCACCCGCATCGCCGAACAGCAGGACAAGAAGCAACTCGAGGCGCTGTGGCGCGCCGTCCCGGATCCGGCGAATCGCCTCAGCCATGACGAGATCCTCACCGTCCGGGCCGCCGCCGAGCAGAGAGCCGCCGAGCTCGAAAGCCCGCGACAGGAGATGGGGGAGGGGCCGCTGTCCGACGCCGACAAGCTCCGTGCCGCCGCTCAGCGCAAGGCAGCCGAGCAGGACGCGGACGCCGAGCAGTGACCGGCCCACTCTCACTTCTTGGAGAACTCCTATGTCTGTAGCCACCATCGTTGACGGCGTGGCGCCCTCCATCTGGGATGCCGCGCATTACGTGGACGCCCGCCGTCCCCGCTCTCGTCAGACCCAGCTCGGGGCGTCCGACACGGTGTGCGGCCGACGCGCCGCCTACATCCTGCACGGCGTCACGCCGACCGATCACCCCGACAAGCGGGCCGCGATCCTCGGCACCTTCATTCACTACGGGCTGCTGGACTCGGCACGCACGGAGTACGGATGGCTGGTGGAGCGCAGCGTCCAGGACGACCTGATTCGGGGACACGTCGACGTCGTACAGCTCGACGCGGCGACCGCCGCTCGCCTGCCCGCCCGTCACAGACCGGTGATACCCGCCGACGTGCTCACTGTGGAGGACGTGAAGACCAAGTCCACGTACCTCTGGGACCGCGTTCTTCGCTACGGCGCCACCGCCGCCGAGCTGCGACAGGTCCACCTGTACGCGGGCGCGCTGTTCGAGGTCGGGTTCGAGAACATCCCCGGCCAGCGGTACCTGTCCCGGCTGGGGCCGCTGAACATCGGTCGCATCCGCTTCCGCTTCATCAACCGTGACTCCGGCGCCGAGCACGTCCAGGAGATCGACTTCGACCCCCAGCGCGCGGCAGAGGCCCAGTGGTGGGTGGAGCGCGTGCGCGAGACCGGCAGCCCTGAGGAGATGCCCCGCGACTTCAACGGCCCCGGTCTGGACGCCATTTGCGACTACTGCCCGTTCCGGTCCCTGTGCTGGCCTGGAACGGCTCCGGGCATACCCGAGCAGACGGCGCTCATCCACAACGACGCCGACCGCGAGCAGGCGCTCATCGACTACGTGAAGGGACACGAGCTCGCCAGCGAGGGGGACAGGATCAAGAAGTTCGCGCGCAAGAAGCTGGACCAGTCCCCGGAGGGGGTCTACGGCCCCAACAGGCTGTCCTGGCGCGGAGGCAACGATGCGGAGAAGGATGACGTGGAGGCGATGGTCGACCTTCACGAGCTCGCCAACATTCCGGTCCCGATGACGCCGGACGTCGACCGCATGGTCAAGAACCTCAAGGCCGCGGGACTGGCGATCCCACGGCGGAAGACCGGCAAGAAGACACCCGCGGTCATCAACATCGCGCCAGCCTGACCTGACCTCATGAGCCCCCAGCCCCGCCCGGAATCGACCGGGCGGGGCACCCCGTCCTGCCGCCGTGCTTGTACCGCCCAAGGGGAACCGTGTCCATCCAACTGATGATCGCTGCGGCGTACTTGCCGCCTGACGTGCTCAGCCAGAGCCAGAAGCTCGCCCTCATGAAGATCGCGGACAGCGCCGACGACGAGACGCGCCTCGCACGGCCCGGCCTGACCCGGCTCGCGGCCTGGGTCGGCGTGACCGACAAGCGCGCCATCACCATCGTCACCGAGCTGATCGCCAAAGGGCTCGTCGAGCGCGTGGAGACCGGCAAGGCGGGACGCACCGCGGTCTACCGGGTCTTCCCTCTCGGAGTACCGCCCACGCCGACCACGCCGGAACTCAAGGCTCGTCTGGAGGCCCGCAAGGCCGCTCCGAAGAACGCCAACAAGGCCCGTCCTGGAGTGACGCGTTCGGCTCCCGCAAAGCCTGCCATGACGTATCAGGACGTCGAAGCCCGTGAGGCCGACCGCCAGAAGAAGGCTGCATCGTCGCAGGAGGAGGCTGGGTTCCACGCGGGGAACCCGGGGGAGGAGACAGGGTTCCACAGGGGAAACCCTGATGGGCAGGACGATCGGGTTCCACCGGTGGAACCCGGTGAGTTTCACGGGGGGAACCCAGTGGGTTCCAGCGGTGAAACCCCTTCCTTTCCTGGTTCTTCCTCTGTCCTTCCTTTCCCCCCTACCCCCACGGCTGACGCCGCAGGGGAGCCCGCGTCCGCTCCGGCAGACGACTCCGCCTCCGAGCGCGGGCAGCCGATGAGGGGCTGTACGAGACACCGAGGGCGCCCTGCCGCCTCCTGCCGTGGGTGCGGCACCAATCCGCGAGCCGGGCGCCGGAGGGAACAGGAGGAGGCCAGGGCGGAGGAACGCCGGGCGGACGGGCGCTTCTGGGATGAGTGGTACGAGGACGCGGCCAAGCGCCTCCAGCGGGTCGAGGAGCGCCCGGAGGCGATCGAAGAAGCGCGTAGAGCTGCACGTGAGGCCGTCCGGGCGCGGAAGGGCGGCAGCCAGCGAAAAACTTAGGCCTCCGAAAGAAAAATTCACCAGGAATCTGGACATGCCCGGTATTGCATATAGAATAGAACCACGAAGAGGGGGAGGGGCCCCCTCTGGATCGGAAGGACGACATGGACTACCTGCCCATCCTTCGTCGCGGCCACAAGGGCGCGCTCGTACTCGACAGCGCCAGCACCGCACGCGAGCAGATCCACCGACTCGCCGACCTCTACCGTCAAGACCCCGAAGGCGTCGGCGACATGCTCATCCAGATCGCCGACCTCAGGGACCTGGCCGAGTGCGAGCGTCACCTCGGTGGGCTCGGGCATGCCGAGCCGGTGCGGGACGGGATCGTCGGCGAACTCCTCAACGACATCGGCGGCGCGGAGATCCACCTCGACCACCGTGGAACCCACCGCGCCCTCATGCAGGCCCGCGACCTCGCCCACCAGGCGCTGGACATCGCCGAGGCGGCCCACCGGCGCGCCGACGAGCTGACCGTCCAAACCGCCCTCGCCCGACAGGTGCGAGAGGAGCGGCGTAAGCCCACCCGCCTGGTGGTCGTCACGCGCTGGGAGTGAGCGCATCAAGGCGCATCAATCCCTCTCAAGATAGATCCCAACTCTGTACTGTTTCGACACAAGACCTCTTGGAGAGAACACCGTGAGCACCGAACTCGCTCGAATGGCCCCGATGCCCAAGCACAACCTGACCGGCGACCCGCTGTGGCGGACGCTGTGGAACGCGTACGAGCCGGTCATCACCGCCCTGCGCCGCATCCCGCTCGTGACCAACGTCGAGTCCGGGAACATGTTTGCCATCACCGCCCAGCTCACCGACGGCTCGTATCTGTGGATCTCCTCGGTCGAGGATCTGCCCATCGACCCGAGCGCGCTGGAGGGCTTCCTTGTCAAGCGCGTTCACGACGACAACCCCACCGTCGACGAGGTGATCTACGACTCCACCCAAGACGGGCAGCAGTCCAACCACGGCAACAACGTCGTCCCCCTCATCCAGGCCATCGCCGCATTCGTCACCGAACGCAGCCTCGCGCCGACGTTCGTCGACCTGGTCTCCGTCCAGATCTCGGGCGTAACCGGGCAGCACACGACCCTCAGCAAGCCCTACGCGGGACCGTTCGACGACCAGCGCGAAGCGGTCAAACAGTACGGCTACGCCACCCACGAACTCATAGAGAACGGGTGGGTCTGCATCCACGAACAGGGCGGCACCGAATGGCCGCTCACCTTTTGGGTCCGCAACGGGGAAGTCGCCACCGTCTACCTCGCCTACATCGGCTGCACCCCCGCCTGATGGACGGCGCAGGAGAAGCCCCGGCGAGCATGCCCGAGGAGTCGGGCCAGGCTCGGTGCCACTGCGTCATCGCCCACGCGCAGAACGACGCTGAGCGGGCCACGGCCCAGACCGCACTGGACAACGCGCTGGCGGCAAACGATGCCCGCGGGGTGCTGGTGGCCTGCCTTCAGCTCATGCAGCCGTGTCCCGCCCGTAGCCGAGGAGCAGCGCGATGACCGTCATGTACGCGCTGCTCGCACTCGCCCTCGGTGTCGGCGCCGGCCTCACCGTGATCGTCATCGAAGAAGTGCGCTGGGAGGCCCGCAGACGGCTCCCGCGCTGCCCGACCTGCGGCGAACACCACCACCGCCACGCCGCCCACCGCTGACCACGCTGCCCGGCCCGACTTCGGGCCGGGCAGCGGAAGACCTCTTGGAGAAACACCCCGTGGGATACGACATCTACATCCAGACCCCCAACGGCAGACTCGCCGAAGGGGAGGAGAACTACTTCCGCTTCGAGCTCGTCCCCAGGCTGCGCGCGTTGGACACGATGAGCCACTTCGGGATGCTCACCGACCTGCCCTACCCGTCCATCCCGCTTCCGTCCGCCTACGGGCTGACGGAGATGGACCTCGAGCCCGGCGTGAAGCACGACCTGAACATCACCAACCGCATCGCCGAATACACGAGCGTGTACCGCGCCGTCATGGACGCCGCAGAGCCCGAACCCACAGGCATTCCCAAATACAAGCTCGCGTACAACGACGGCTCCCTTGTGACGGTCACCGAGATCACCGCAGCCCTCAGCGCCTACGAGGCCCACCCGAGCGTGGCCATCGCCGAAGTGCCCATCGGCGACCCGACATGGCGGCACTGGATCGCCTTCCTCCGCCGAGCCAAGGATCACGGCGGCTTGCGCGCCTACTGAGCCCGACAGATGCCCGGCCCCGCGCGGTGGGGCCGGGCTCCCCCGAGACGTGTTGGAGAAGCACTACCACCACCATGGCCACAATCATTGATCTGCTCTGCGGAGCCGGAGGCAGCAGCACCGGCCTCGTCGAAGCCGGACACGAACTGATCCTCGGAATCAACCACTGGCAGTTGGCGATCGACACGCACTCCGCCAACCACCCCAATGCCGAGCACGCGACCATCGACATCTCCGGCTTCCCGATGCGCTACCTCCCCAACGCCGATGTCCTGTGGGCGAGCGTCATCTGCACCGAGATCAGCCCCGCGGGCGGACGGCGCCGCGAGACCAACCAGATGGACTTGCTCGACATGCTCGCGGAGGGCGAAGAAGAAGAGTGGGAGGCCCTGACCAAGGACGCTTTCGAGCGCACGCGGGTCACCGGCTGGTGCGTCGTGCGCGCGGCCGAGGCGAAGAAGTTCAAGGCGATCGTCGTTGAGAACGTCGTCGAGTTCGGGCTGGACTGGCTGCTGTTCCCCGTCTGGCTCGATGCCCTGGACAAGCTCGGTTACCAGTACCAGATCGTGTGCGTCAGCAGCGCGCACGTTGGCGACGACGTGAACCTCCGTGCTCCGCAGTGGCGTGACCGGATGTACGTGGTCTTCACGCTGAAGACGATGCGCAAGCCGGACCTGGCGCCCCGGCCGCTGGCACCATGCGTCGACTGCGGCGAGGACGTGCACGCCGTGCAGTCGTGGAACGTCGAGGGTGTCCACATCGGGAAGTACCGGCGCGACTACATCTACCGTTGCCCCAACACCCGTTGCCATCACGCCATGGTCGAGCCGTACGTACGACCAGCCAGCGACATCATCAACTGGGACGACCTCGGAACGCGGATCGGCGACCGCAAGAAGCCTCTTGTGCCGACCACCATGGACCGCATCCATGCCGGCCTGCTCAAGTTCCCGTATCGCCCCAGCTGCATCACCCTCAACCACGGCAAGGACGGCGGAGACCGTGCGTTCGCCGTAGAGGACCGCCCGCTTCCCGTCCGTACGGTCAAGCAGGGCGACGCGCTCCTGGTGCCAACCGGCGGTTCATGGAATACCGCAGCCGTCCCCGTCGACGTGCCGCTGCGCACCCGTACGACCCGCGAGAGCGAAGCCCTCCTGACGGTTGACCCGTTCATCGTCGAGTTCCGCAACCACGCCACCGCCAGTCCCGCGAGCGACCCGCTCGCGGTCGTTACCGCCCAGGGCAACCACCACGGCCTGGTGACCCACGCCGGCACCATGCCCGACCGGGCGCGCAACACCCTCGTCGTGCCGTACCGCAAGTCAGCGGTGAAGACGGCCGCCGAACCCGTCCACACCCTCACCACTCGCGACTCGGCCGCGCTGGTGCGCAGCGCCCCGAACATCGAGGACTGCTACTTCCGGATGCTCAAGCCCCGCGAACAGCTCGAAGGGCAGCGGTTCCCCGCAAAGTACGTCGTCTACGGCAACCAAGCCGAACAGACGATGCAGGCAGGCAATGCCGTCTCGGTCAACGTCGCCCGGTGGATAGGCCAGAGATTGGAGGCCGTCCTGTGACCGGATCGAGGAGCGCCCCGCCGGGTACGCATGTCACTGGCCATGCCCCGTGTTTCGGCGACGAGGACTTCGCCGTCGCCGACGACCGGTGGAAGACCGGCACCGACCTGGTCGAAATCTGCGAACCAGCCCTCTATGTCTGCGGCGGCTGCCCCTACCGGGCCGCCTGCATCCGGCAAGTCGCCCCGGCCAAAAGCGAGTTCACCGGCATCTGCGGCGGTCGGATCTGGCTCAACGGCGTGATCGTCCACGAGCTGCCGGACGCCGACCCCAGCGAGCTGCCGGCCCCGGTCATCCGCAAGTCGTGCGGCACAGCCGCCGGATCGCGCGCTCACCGAAGGGCCGTGGAGCAGCAGTGCCCCCGGTGCCTGCCCTACTACCGCCCCGGACCGAACCCGCTGGATGCGGAAGACCAGGGCACGCAGCAGCTCGAACTCCCCGACGTCCCCTGACCAACCGAGAGGAATCACAGTGCAGCAACTGACCGCAATATGCACCGGCACGCCGGACGGCCACCGGCTTCGAGTTCTGTCCGAGGACCACGACAGCGACCTGTTGGACGTCACCTTCGACTGGGACCGCTTCCGCCCGGCCAGCGCCGGTCACCGGCTGATCGAGCACGGCTACATGATTCGACCCGACGCCCGAACTCCAGATGCGGTGAACGGCTGGCGAGAGGTACCGGGCCAGCCCGGTACCTGGTCCGTGCCGGTCATGCCGACGAACGGGGAAGTCCTGTGACACATCCGGAGATCACCGAGCGCCTTGTCGAAGCGGTCGGCCACTGGACGGATGGGCGCCCGGACGAGGCCCAACAGGTCCTCGCGGATCTGGCGCGGACCGGGACACCCTCGCTGATGTACGGCGTCGCTATGGGGCTCGCGGTAATGGCGAAGGCCGCACTCGTCAAGATGCACAGACTCGATGGCGAAACGGCGTCGTGGTGTATACGGACCCCCGACGGCAGCAGCCCCGAGGACAGCGTCCCTCCACCGCACCTGTTCGCAGCCCGTTTCATCACCGCGTTCGCCAACGGGGATACCGAGACCACGCTCGCCCTCTACGGGGCCGCATTCACTGCGCCCGATCCCGAACTGTGGCCCGCCTGCATGCAGATGCTCCTGGCGGCAACCGGTGAGGCAGTGCGCGCGGCCACGCCGGGGGCCGACCGGTGACCAACTCCGCTACCTACTCGGCCGATGGGATGCGCCACGACGTCACCGACCCTGCGACGTGGAGCGTCCGTGTCTGCGCGGGCCGCTGTGCCACGTGCATTTTCCGGCCGGGCAACCTCATGCACTTGGAAGCTGGGCGAGTCGCCGGCATGATCGCCCGCGCCATCGCCGAGGAGGGGCACATCGTCTGCCACGACACGCTCGGCACTTCGGAACCGGCCATCTGCGCAGGCTTCGCCGCCCACCGGCGAGGCAGTGCCGCCTCCCTTGCTCTGCGACTGGCCCGAGCCGAAGTCCTCCAAACGGTCTGGGTCCCGGTCAAGAGGTCGGGGGTGAAGCCGTGACTGGACTGCTCGCCTTGCTCATCCTCATCGGATGGGCCGCGGGAGCCGTGGCCTTGGCAGACGCCTTCCGGCGTCTGCTCGCCGACGACCCGGCCCTGCGCCGCGCCTGCCAACTACGGTCGCGAGCCGTTGCCCTGTACCTGGCTGTGGTCATTGTCGCGTGGCCCGGGGCGGTCATCGCCAAGGCCCTGTCGGACCTGGTCAACCGGAGCCGCGCGTGACCCACATCCAGCCCGGACGCGTGTTCGTCGCCTGCAACCCGCGGGACAGCATCCGAATCCGCATCGAGCAGTACAAACCAGGGGACATGCGGGCCCTGGTCGCCGACGCCGCGACCGGCGGCAGGCGCCGCCTCATGCTCGTCTCGGGCCTGCACGCGTCGCCCACCACCAACGCCGGCGTCCGGCGTAGGAGCGGATACGCCCCGGAGGAAGGAGAAACGGGAGCGCCCGCAGCCAGTCCCCAGGTCCACGAACCGACCCAGGAGGAACCGGACTGGTTCGAGGGGATGCCCGGTCGCCGGTTCCGGGTCGCTCTGCCCCCGCGGCTGACGCTACTGAACGCCAACCAGCGACCGCACCACTACCGGCGCGCAGAGATCACCAGGGTCTTGCGGCGCGCTGCCTGGGCCGCCTCGCGCGGAGTTCCGCACCTGGAGCGGGTGCACATCGTCGGCGTCCTGCATCCCGACGACAGGCAGCGGAGAGACCCGGCCAACTGGTACCCCAGCTTCAAGGCGTGCATCGACGGGCTGGTGGACCAAGGCGTCCTGGACGACGACGACCACACACGAGTCGTCGGCCCGGACATGCGCATCGGCCACGTGGTCAAGGGCGCGAGACTCGTCCTCCACATCCGCGACCTCACGCCTGCGGATATAGCTGCTGGCCTGCGGAAATAAAGCCTGCCGGTGATCAAGAAAATTCACCGAAAATCTTGCCTCCCTTCCGAATGCATATAGAATAGAACTATCAGGAAGGGGGGAGGCCCCCTTCTTAAACCGTCAGGAGAGACCGTGAAAGACCCCTTCAGCCCCGAGGTCATCCGCCAGCGCCTGAGTACCGAACAGATCAGCCCCGCCCAGGCCGACCGGCTGGCCGAGGCGATCGCGGGATCCCTCCAGCGGACCTGCAAGGAGTGGTTCCCCGGCACCGACTACGACAACTGGCGGCAGATGCTCCCCGAACCGCTGCTCGACGTCCTGGTCCAACTCCTCACCTGGAACGAGGACGGTCAGATCGTCGCCGACCACCTGCCCACCGCCGCAGCCGCCTGCATCTTCCTGGACCTGCAGAACTCCGCCATCCCCGTCGGCTGACGCCGTCCACGGCCCCGCCCGACGGCCGGTGACCACCTCCCGGCCGCCGGGCGGACCTACCGTCAAGGAGCCCATACGTGAAAGTTCCAGACCCCTGCCCACCCGCGGATCAGCAAGTGTGCGCGGCCACTCGCCGCCTTGCGCTCGCGCTGCTCCGGCGTATCCGCGTGGAGGCGACCAAGATCGAGCCCCGCATCAGGACGCTCATCGCCACCCGCCATGATCCCGGCTACGCCCTATGGCGCGTGCACGACGCCGGCGGGCGCCTCCTTCTTCGGTATGACCTGCTCAAGCAGCCGGACCCTGCCTGGGACAAGCTCACCGTCGATCTGTCCCTCCTCGCCCGGCTCGCCGACCTGAGGACACATCCGCCCGGCTACTACTACGTCCACCCGCTGCCCGACCCGCGTGACATCGCCGTTCCTCTTCCCGCCAACCCCCGGGGCCTCCCCCCTCGCACGATTGGACGCCTTCAGTGATCGCCGCGACGCCCGCCCTGCTGGTCTCCCTGGACGGTGGAGTCGAAGAGCTGCTGCTCGACTCGCGCCACGCCGACCAAATGCGCTGACCTCGCCGACGAAGCGAAGGGCGCCGCCAAGCTGTTCGTCGACGACGCGATAGCCGTCAGCGCAGACGGCTTTCCCGACAGCGCCACCGTGCTCGTCATGGATATGTCCCAGGCCTGCCCCCCTGTACTCGCTCACGGCAGGGCCGAACCACACCCGGAATGCATATAGAAAAGAAGCATTCGGGCTGCCCTTCCATTCCCAACCGGAGGTACCCATGTCCGCCCGTCCCTCGATACCGGTCACCAACACGCCGGAACACCACTTCGGCGCCATGTTCCTGATCCTCCTCACCCGTGCGCCCGACGACGCGACGCTCGGCGCCGCCGTTCGCCTCGCCGAAAACGCTGCGATCGCCGCCTGGGCACTGCGCCCTGACGAGCTGGTGAACCTCACCGTCGAGCAATACCGGCAGCTCCTCGACTACACCGCCGCCCCCGAGGTCTTCGACCTGGCCCTGTTCCTGAGCGGCGACAGGAAGCAGATCCGAACCCTCATGGACTACATCGCCGGAGTAATGGCGGAAGTCCACGCCCGCTACCCCTCTCCGAACCCCCAGGCCTGACACGCCTGTTGACGCCCGCGACACCCCGAAGGAGAACCGTGACCAGTCCATCTGACCCGCAGTGGTGGGTCATCTACCACGAACCGACCCCCGTCGAGATGACGATCATCGCCGTCGAGCCCCCTCCCGACGCCGCCGCCCACGACAAACGGTGCGCCGAACTGGAGGCATCCGGCCAGCACGCCTACGTCATCTCCGCGCCCGGCCAAGAGGTCGCTGGAGACATTGCGGGCCGGGTCTGGGCCGAAGAACTCGTCACCAACCCGGCACGCCTGGCTACCGCAGACGCCTACCTCGCCGCCAACCGACCGCCCAACTAACCCTATTGGAGAACGACATGAACCCCGACACCTTGAAGGCCCTGTGTGCGAGCGTCGTGCGCCGCTTGAGCCTTCGCCTCACCACGGTCGAGGCTGCGCTACTGGTCACCCTTCACCACTTCAGCAGCGAATCCCGCAACCCCGCCGTGGCTTACATCGGACTTACGCCCGAGCAGTACGTCGTGCTCTCCATCTCGACCCCCCGCTTCGAGGCCACCCTCGCGAGCGCCGCCCTCAAGGCCGAAGGACGAGAGGCCGACGCCCGCCTGAACTGGGAGGCGTTCGTGCAGCGGGAGCAGGAAGCAGCCAGGCTTGCCCACGAGGCCATACCGAAGACGGCGCTCCTCGCCGACGCCGACGCCATCCACCGCATCGGTCGTCAGCTCGGTCTCTGCGGCGAACGCACGGACCAGCTCATCTCCGGCGTCGTACTCACCCTGGCTCTCGGATACCCCTACCGCCTTGCTGGTCAACGACACCTCAGCCTCACCGACCTGCTCGCCCAAGTCACCACCGAGGAACTGACCGAGCTGCTACGGCACGCCGCGTACGCGGCGGAAGGGCGCGGAGAAGAGGCCGCCGCCACCCTCCGGCGCATGCAGCGCGCAGCGCGCTGACTTTCACCCCGTGGCGGCCCGCGGGCCGCCACGGGGTGCCACGCCCGAACCGAATCCGGGAGACCGCATGAGCCAACTCGACCTGTTCGCCGACGCCGGCGAGCCCGAAGAGCATCCCAGCCCAGCTGCCCCCGCGGCACCGCCCCGCAGAATCCTCACCGATCTGCCGCCAGCGCCCCGACCCGTCACGATCGCCACCCAGCCCCGGCCCGTGCTCGCTGCGGGCAAGCGCACGCTGGGCCACTACCGCCCGTCGCAGGGCAACCCGCACGCCCACGCGTTCGAAATCGCAGAAGCCGTCAGCTACGCCTGGCACCACGCACATGGCGGAAGCGACATCAAGGTCCCTGTCGGCGTGGTCGCTACTCTCGCCCTGTGGCCCCTCCGTGGACCGGATGCCTACCTCGCCGCCGACTGGTGGCTCGGCCTCGACGACACCGACATGCTCACCGCGTTCCGCGAATGCTGGGCCCGCTGGTGGATCATGCGCCCAGACCTCATCGACCGGGCCACGCCGCTGCACAAGTGGGTTGACGACGAGAAGCCTGACGCGCGGCGAGCCGGTGCTGTGCGCGCCGTCGTTGAGGCCGCGCTCACCAACGGGCTCCTGCATCTGACCACCAGCGACGACGCCGAACTCCGTTCCACCACCGATCTGATGGGAGCCGTACTTTCCGTCATGCGCTCCGAGGGCGCTCACGACGCGCTCGCGGAGATACACACGCCGCCGGAGGTCGCCTACCTGATGGCCAGGATGCTGCTCGACGACATGCCGCTCAAGCCCGGCATGAAGTTCGACGAGCCCGCGGGCGGGACCGGCGGCATGTACCGCGCCGCCGCGCAGGTCATGCGCGAACGTGGCATCGATCCGCACCAGTTTGGATGGTCGCTGACGGACATCGACCCCCTCGCGGCGGCGGGAGCTGCCGTCAACGCGATCCTCTGGGACCTCGGCCCGCATGTGCTCATCGGGTGCGGTGACACCTTGCACGAGGGCAACGTGCCTGCCAGGACGGCCCGGGAGGCGCACGAGTCGCTGGAACGGCGCGACCGACTGCACTCGCAGGCCGTCTTCCTCGCGGCCATCCAGAAGACCGAAGCACTCATACGCCAAGTAGCGGCCTGAGCAGCGGAAATCCTTCGAATCCTCTCTTGGGAGATCTTGAACCCTCTCCTGAATGCATATAGAATAGAACCATCGAAGAGAGGGAGTCATGGAAGAGCCACCGTTCACCTTCCCGTACTGCCGCAGCCATGACATTCGGTGCCAGGAGCCCGGCTGCGGTGCTTGCGCCTGCGACCACTGCTTCGACTGCGGAGCCTGCCCCGCAGTGGCCTGCGACCACGACGCCTAGCAGGCGGCCAACGTCGGCCCCGTCATTCGCCGGGGCCGACCGGCAGCCCCACCACGACTCCCACAACAAATAACGACTGGAGCGCAGATGACCTACAAGCAGGGCGACCGCATCGCCCTCGTTCACACCACCGACTCGCACACCGAACTGAAACCCGGAGACGAAGGCGCCGTCCGCCGGTTCGACGCCGGCCTCTCCATCCTCTACGTCGACTGGGACAGCGGCTCCACCCTCTCGATGCTCCTCGACGACGGCGACGAGGTGCGCCCCGCGTAGCTACACCGGGCCCGCCTCAGCGGAGGCGGGCCCGCCGCTCCACCAGCAGACCTCTTGGAGAAACACGCATGCTCATCACCGACGCCGCAGTCCGAGAAACCGCGGCCAACCTCGCCCAAAGCCTCGGCGACGACTGGGTGATCGACCCCGAAGCGCCCGCCGACGGCGCAGCCCACCTCATCTACAGCGACGGACGAGGCGTCAGCTTCCGCCCCCTCTTCGGCGGAACCGCCGTCCAACTCTGGATCACCGGCAACGCCGCACCACTGCCCCCCAACGGCGCCACCCTGGCCGAACGAGCCGCCTACGAAGCGCAGATCGCCGCACGCCTCCCCGAAGGACACCGCTACAACAAATCGACCACCCTCGTCACCGAGGGCGACGAAGACCCCGAACACCTCATCCTGCGCACCCTCGAAGACGAGCTTCTCCCCGCCTTCGAATACAAACCCCGCTACGTCGGCCACCAGCCATGGATAGAGCTCTTCGACAACGCCCTCGCCGACGTCGCCGCCGAGCGAGACGCCCCGCCAACCTCGGCCAACACCAACGAAGACTCCGGTCCCGAGCATGCCGAGAGCACCGTCGCCGACCAGGAGGCGGAGCACGAGCCTGCCCCAGAGGTCGACGAAAACCGCCAGCCGGAAGACGTCGCTGGCGAGGAGGCCCCGCACGAGGCAACCACGCCCGACGCGGAACCCGAAGTGACGCAGCCCCTGAGTCCCGAGGCCGAGGCCGAACCCGAGTCGCCTCCGGAGCCGAGCTCCGCCGACGAGATCAGCGGCGAAGCGGACGACCAACCTGCAGTCAAAACCAGCCCCACCAAGAAACGGCGCCCCCGCAGCCGCACGACGAAGCACGTCCCGAAGGCCAGCACCCCCTGACCCCGTACGACTCGACCAGGGAGCGCGGTCCATGCCGCGCTCCCTCCGGAGCCCCATGAACAACAAGACCGGAGCCATCGCCCGCCAGCGCCACTTCACCGCTCTCCGGAACGCGGACGGAGAAGTCCTCCGCCGGACCTGGTCCATCGAATATGGAGACCCCGGATTCACCACCCAGTTCGGTACGCCTCCAGATCCCAGCCCTCACCACGCGGCAACGTCCATGTTCAAAGCCGTCGCTGACGCCCGGTGGATACACCGTGGCGCCTGCCTGGCCTGCCCCTGGGAAGGCCCCGACCGGCCCCGGCGTGACGCCGCGATCGAAGACGCCCACGACCACACCCACCCCAAATGGCGCACCCTGCCGATCATCGATCCAGCGCGAAGCGGTAGAGGCTCCAAAACCTGGTTGCTCCACCTGACTGCGACCTATCCCGAGGGATGGTTCGACGTCGGCGGACCGCTTCGCCTCTACGCCACCCCACCCTTCGATCGCCACGAAGCCGGCAGAGCCCCCGGCGGCGGGTTCATCCTCCACACCGCGCGCCCGAAGTGGGCTCGCATGGATGCCGTACAGCTCAACCTGGTGTAGTGCGCCGTTGATCGATAGTCTGTTTGCAGACGTCCGGCCTGCGACAACGGCCAAAGAGGCTCCGCCCCGAGTAGAGGGGCGGAGCCTCTGCGCGTTGGAAGGGGAATCCGCTGCGCGTAGGTTCGACCCGTCTGCTGAGCTGGAGCGACATCCAGGATTCCGTGTCGAGCAGGTCTCTCTGGGGGTGGCAGGGACCATGCAGGGACCACAAGGACAGGAAACAACTGACAAGGACCGTGCAGGGCGGACAGAGATGCACGCGCCTGACCTGCGAAAACGCCTTGGATCGTCGGAGATTGGCAAGGACCGCCAAGATTCCCAATGGACTCATAATCCGTCGGCCGTGGGTTCGAGTCCCACCCGCCCCACTAGAAGTGGGCCATGACCTGCGGAAACGTTCCTCGTGAGGTGTCGGAGCGTCAACTCTGGCTCATCGGACAAAATCCGCTGCTCACTTCCATGAAGCATCGTGTGCTCCCGCTCTGCTTGGGTAGACGCCAACGCTCTGACCTGCGACTCTGTAATTGATCAAGTTGGTCGTTGCTCGGGCCTGGCTGTCCTGGGGGCAGCGGCGAAGGTTGTTGGGGACGTATTGGGGACGCGGGGATCGGGTCGGGGCGGGCAGCAGCGTTGGGTGGGTCTGCCGGGCCGGTTCCCCAATCTGCCCTCTCAGAAGAAGTGCAGTTGGTGGCGCAGCCATGGCGGGAGGCAGGGAGGGCAGAGCTGACGACGCGAGCCGTGGAGGAGCGGCTGGATGCCTATATCACCGCCCTGATGGACGCGCTGGGCTGAGCCAAGGCGGTCCGGGGCGCGGGGCCGGCGGCGAGCGCCGGGCCCGGCTTCCACGTCCGGTACCTTTCCGAGGCTGCCGGGGGCGGGGTCGAAGCCCCGCCCCCCGTCGTGAGGCAGGGTCGCGGATCTGCTCGGGCCGGAGCCCTGGCCCGGCTACGACCGCCTGAACGAGGACGAGATCATCAAGCGGCTCGGTGACGGTGAATCGGGCCTGATCCGGCGGGTGCTGGACTACGAGCGTCGCCATCAGGCACGCTCCGCCATCCTCGCGGCCGCCGAACCAGCCCACGCCTGACCCGCCCGGGTCGGCGGGGCCACCCCTGGTGCCGCGCCCTGTTCAGGGCTGCCGTCGTACCCCGGGCTCACGCGGCAGGCCGCGGGGGCTCGGGGTACGACGGTGCTGGTACGTCCACAGCTGATCCACGAGTGTGAAGCCGAGGGACTCGAAGAGCCGACGGGCGGCCTGGCTGTCGGGGTGCGGGGCGTCGTTGACGACGAGGGCGACCTCGGTGGCGCCTTGCTCGGCCAGCAGGGCCAGGGCCTGGCTGAGCAGCTTGCGGCCCAGGCCACGGCGGCGGCAGGTGGGCAGGGTCTCGATCCAGTAAACGGTCGCGGTACGGCCGGGCCCTGGGCTGACCACGGCTTCCGCGACCGGCTCGGCGGACTCGCGGATGATCAGTCGGTGGCCCGTGGGGAAGTCGCAGGGGAAGACGTCGGCGACCAGCTTGGCGGGCGAGGGCTCGGCAGGCAGTGCGCAGTGCAGGTAGCAGCCCTGGCAGCGGCCGGTGAAGCCGCTCTGCAGCAGGGCGTCGTGGGTGGCGCCGCGGTGGGTGCAGGGCAGCCCGCCCGGCCCCAGCGGACCTGGCGGAGCGCCGACAAATGCCTCGATCTGCGGGCAGTGGGCGAGTGCGCCGAGAGCGTGGCCGATCAAGGCACGCAGGGCAGGGGGGTCCTCGTGGGCATAAACCCAGCAGATCACCCCGGTGTGCACATCGGTCCAGGACAGGTACGCGATGATGCCGTGGGGGCAGTCCTCGGCATCGGCCAGGACGCTGATCTGCGGCCGAGCCGGTACTGCCCAGTGGGCTGGGCTGGCAGGGCCGCGCCGCGCGGCAGCCAGCCTCTCCGGGGTGCAGTGCGGCTGTCCCGGCAGCCGGTCGGCATCAATCAGTTCTCGCGCCCCCGGTTCATCCTCGGGGCGATACGGGCGCACCGTCGACCCGCTCTCGGGGCTGAATGAAAAGGCCATGCTGTCCGTCCGCACACGTGCTGACTTTCTTATCAGTTATCTGTCAGCGTCCTCCGCTTCGCCCTTACTGTCACGAGGGACGACGGCTGTGCCGTTGATGACGGGCCCGCCGCGCTGCGCGGAGGTGCCGTACAGGGAGCATGCGGGGAAAGCGGCCTGCTGGGCTGCGGTCAGCAGGGCGCGCACCTGGTCGATGACCGGCTTGTGCAGGGGCAGCGTCAGGTGGCCGACGCGGGGCACGAGCACGTTGCGAGCCTTGAGGTCGGGATGGTCGATACGGCCCCTGGCAGCGGGGATGACGGCCTCGTCCAGGTCGCTGTAGAAGGCGACGAACCGGGTGCGGCATCCCGCGGCCGGCTCGGCGAGCTCGGTCAGCAGCTCGCTTCCCGGCTGGAGCTGGCGCAGCAGCGGATGGGGCGGGGCCAGCAGAGCCGTTACGGTCCCGCCGTGGGGCGTCGCCAGCGTGAGTACCAGCGGCACGTACGCGTCCCCGCCGAGCCGCTGCACGTAGTAGCGGGCGACCAGTCCGCCCAGGCTGTACCCGATCACGACCGCGGGCCTCCCGCTGCGGGCACACGCCGACTCCACCTGGTCGCCCAGAGCCCGGGCTGCCGTGCGGATGTCGAACCCGTTCAAGGCGACCGGGATGAAGGGGCCCACGCCGCAGCCGCGCAGTCCGCGCTGCAGCGGCGAGACGACCGATGCCCCGTCGGCCAGTCCGTGCACCAACAGCACCGGGATCCCCGAATCGGCTGGCGGCGGTGCACTCGGGCCTGACGACCGCCAGGGTATGGCGCGACCGAACCGCCCGGTCAGCTGCCCGACGCCCTCCGCGGCCATCTCGAGCGGGAGCCGGGCCAGGCGTACCGCCGCCCTGCCTGCCTCGACACCGACACCGCGCACCGGTGACAGCCCCGGCACCGACAGCTGCGGCCCGATAGGAATGCCCGTAACCGTTCACCTTCCCTGGATGAACCCGCACTCGTCCTGCCCATCGGGGCATATTGGACATATCGGCGTCCTTGAGTCAAGCCCGATGCGGGAAGCCAGGTCAGCATGGTCCCGTGTGCTTTTGCCTCCTGCGGGAGTTCCCTCGTCCCACCACGTCGGCGCGGCCCGGAACCGCGCCAGGATCCTCACAGCGCCGGGATCACCGCGAAGGCACAGGCGGTGCTTTGGACCTACGGTGGTCGAAGAGGTGTCGGTGAGCCGAGCCGAGGTTGCGGAGGAGGCTGCGTTGGAGGAGCACTTCGTCTGGGTGACGACGCGCCGCCTTCGGCCGGGCACCTTGGAGGAGTTCGAGAGGGCATGGCGCCCGGTGCCCTACCCGAAGGGGCTGCGCCGCGCCTTCGCGTATTGGTCCGAGGACGGGCAGGAGATCACCGGGGTGTCGTTCTGGGTCTCCAAGGAAGCATGCGACTCCTGGCGGGCCTCCGAGCCGGAGGCGCAGCGGCGTGCGGCCATGGCCCCGTACGTCGTCGAGGAGCGGGAAGGCTTCTACCGCGGCCGTGAACTCGCCATCCCCCAGCGGTAGCCCGTGGGCGAGCGGAGGCGGTCCCAATCCCGCCGCGGCCCTGGTGCGCGTCTCCTCGCACGGCGGCCCCCCAGTCGTTCGCTGCCCCAGCAGCACCGGTACCACCAGCCGACGTGATCCGTGCGCTGCCCTGTCCCAGCAGTTGGTGGGAGAGTGCCACGAAGGAGAGCTCTACCTGCGGTAGACCTGCTCCGCCTGCGGCCCTTTGGCCCCCTGGGTGACCTCATATTCGACCTTGTCACCCTCCTGCAGTTCCTTGAAACCGGCGCCCTGGATGGCGGAGTAGTGGATGAACACGTCCGGGCCACCATCGTCCGGCTGGATGAAGCCGAACCCCTTGTCGACGTTGAACCTCAGTCCCATCCCTTGTTCCGCACCGCGATGTCGCCGCGCCCCGCAGCCCGTCGCGGCTACGGTTCCCGACCTTGCCACTCGCAGTCGCCTCTCGTCGGTGGCCGCACCGCCCATGTCGCCAGGACAGCCTGTCCCTCAGCACGTCAGGCCGCGCGGAGGCTGCCACCCTCTGCGCGCGGTCTGGCCGCCACGCGGCAGAAGGACTGCCAGTTCACCTGCAGCTCCTCGGGGCCGAGGCCGCGGCACCGGCCGTTGGTGGCGAAACGGCGCGTAGTCAGCTGGCTGACGCAAGTTGGGCCTGGAAGAAGAGGAGGAGTACGCCGACGACATCATCGGGTCTGCTGGCCTGTCAGGGGCGAGCGGGGCTGGACAAGATCACCCCAAGAGGTGAGGTCCGTCGGTGGTCCCGACAGGTGGCTGGGCTCGCATCACTCGGACAGCCATCGCTCCAGGCAGGGGGCAGGTATCCGCACGCGGTCGGCAGCACGTCCGTGTGATCGTGTCACCGGTGTACAGCTGGTCCGGAAGCCACTGTTCGTCTCCGGGGTGTTGCGGCGCCGCGAGAGGGCGAAGGACGCGGAGCGAGGCGTGCTGTGGCATGGGAACACGGTCTGCCGTCGGCGCCTCGATTGCCCGGTCGGCTATGAGCTCGTGGGCGGCGCGGCGGACCGTCCAAGACGGAAGGGGGGATGACGTCACGTCACACTGCCCCATACTCACGGCGGCCCCGAGCCGTCGGAGCAAAGCCCAGGTTCGCATCAACGTGACGGCGGGGCCTGGGCCACAGCCGGGAGGTCCCCGCCGTCGGGTCTCCCTGCCGTCTGACCGGTGACCGGGCGGTCGTCCACGCCGTCAAGGTCCAGACCGTGCATCATCGCCGCATGCGAGCGCAGGGAAGAGATCGCCTCCACGAGTTGTTCACGCAACAACTGACAGACACTGGGCGCGCATCCCGCCGCAGCCGCGCCCGGCCTTTCCGCACCGCTCATGCTCACCTCAACCGGGCGTCTCCAACCGGCCACTCTCAACGACTCAGGTCCCAGGCGAGCTGGCCAGTAACGGCCAGCACCACAGCGGCGACAACCGTTACCGCTGAGCAGATGACCATCACAGTCCGGCCCGACCCGCCTTTGTGACGGACGACGACGTCCTGGTTATCCCGCTCGGACGGCTGGAGCCCGTATGCCCCGGGCAGAGCCGTATCCGGCACGGCATCGTCATCACGCGCTTCCACACCCCGCCCAACGCGCGATCAAGGCCCACGACAACAGGACCATCGCCGTCTTCACACCTTTGGCCCACGCACATCGGCCCTTCGCGGCCCACAAGGCCATGGGTTCAAGAGCTTTTAACAGCAGGTATTCAGCCAACAGGGGGAGCGCGCTCCCTTCGCCGTCGTCCCTGACGGCGGTGACGGCCACTTCAGCGGCACCGGGGCTACACCACGCCCGGGTCGGACAGGGGGTCGGCCACCGTGCAGAAGTCGGCGAGCGGTGAGCGCAACGGGCGGCTCGCCACCGAACGCACCGAAGAAGCCCGTGGCCGACGTTCGCTCGCAGCGGATGTGGACCCGGTGTGCTGACGGTTCCCGCACGCGGCCGCCGCGTGCAGGCGGCGCGGGCGAACGAAAAACGCGGCCGGAGGAGAATGTCGGAACTCACGCATTCTCCTCCGGCCATCGTCCGTCGATGTCCGTGATAGTGATCGACTTGCCGGGGGTTCGGCCGCCCTTACTCACCCTGGGACGACTCCTCACCCTCGGCCGTCGGTGCCTCTGCTTCCTCCGTCCCCGCTTCGGCCTCCGGTTGTTCGCCTTCGGTGGGGGTGGCCTCGGGTTCCGTGGTCTCGCTGGTCGCGGGGGCTTCCGGCTCTGTGGCCTCCGCCGCTTCGGCTTCCGGTTGTTCGCCTTCGGTGGGGGTGGCCTCGGGTTCCGTGGCCTCCGCCGCTTCGGCTTCCGGCTGCTCGCCTTCGGTCGGAGTCGCCTCGGGTTCCTGGGGTGCTTGTTCGGTGTCGTTCATGAGTTCACCTCCTTCCCGCGGTGCGCAGTGAAAGAGTCTGGCGTCGGACGCCCGGGAGCCAGCGAGGATCCCGAAGCGCATATCTATGCGCGCTTTATGCCTTTTGTCCTATTCCTCGAGAGTGAGGATGTCAACAGGCCCTGGTGCGAGAGGGCCGGGCGGCGCGAACACCAGGCGCCCTGGTGTGGAGGTGCCCATGTGGGTGCGGGCGCCATGACCACGCCCTGGACTCCGGCTCCACTGCAGCATCATCTCGGCGCAGGGACGCAGGACACGGCGCAGAGGCCCCGGCGGGGGACACGCCGACCGGGCTGCCTCGACGGCCCGGCCCGCATCCGCCCCCTACCCTCGGCGCTGTGACGCTGACAGACGGAACGTACCGGCTCGGGCCGTCGACCGGCCGCCTCTTGATCAAGACCGGCCGCGCGGGGCTGGGCCGCAGGGCGGGGCACGACCTCACGATCGAGGCCACCCGATGGTCAGGAGAGGCGGTGGTGGTCGTTGGCGACCCGGACAGGTCGTCGGTGAGTGTGACGGTCGAGACGGGCTCGTTGGAGGTCCGCGAGGGAACGGGCGGGCTGAAGGCGCTCACCGATGCCGACCGGGCCGAGATCAAACAGACGCTGGAAGGCAAGGCCCTCCTGCACACCGCAGAGCACCCTCTGATCACCTTCCGTTCCACCCGCATCACGGGAACGCCGCAGTCCTTCGAGATCACCGGGGAGCTCGCCATCAAGGGCCGGACTCACCCGGTGACGGTGCAAGGGAAGGGAAACGGCGACAGCCTGTTGCGCGGCTGGGCGACCGTCACGCAATCCACCTGGGGAATCAAGCCCTACACCGCGTTCCTGGGTGCGTTGCGGCTGGCCGACGAGGTCCGGGTGGAGTTCGACGCGGCCGGGCTCGAGCCGGCAGAAGGGCCTGGGTAGCCGCTGCGGGCAGGCCAGCGCGAGGGCCCCGGCGGCCGGTTAAGATCCGTGCGCTTTTCGTCAGCGGACCGATCATGATCGTCGCACTGTCCGATCCTCAGTCACCCCCCGCCGTCGTCGGCCAATGCGGGGTCCTCAAGAGACCACCTGACCCGCTGTCACCTCCCACCGAATCTCGGGGTGGCCTCTGTGTCTTGTCAAGTCGCCTGAGAGGGTGGGGCTTTACCCTGAATCTTGGACACGGCTTATGCGGCTATTGACATAGCGTGGCGTGTCTGGCCGGGGTGAGCATCACCGGGGCGTTGCTGGACCGCTTTCCGCATTCCGCGCTGACCGCTGCCGTCGCCACGCAGGCGGTGGGCATGCTCGGCCTGTACGCGGCGGGCACCGATCCGGTGGCAGCGGTGGTGTTCCTGGTGCTGATGGGCGGTGCACTCGAGCCGGTATTCATGACCACCCAGAACGCGATGCTGCATTGCGCACCAGGCCGCACGGATATCGCACTCGTGGCGAACTCCAGTGCTTACAACGCTCGTATCGCGGCGGGCGCCGCGCTCGGGGGACTGGTCCTGCCGCTCGCCAACGTGCGGGACACCTTCCTCGCCGGCGGGCTGCTGACCGTCGGGGCCTGCGCGGTGCTGCTCGGCGGGCGGCTGTTGCCTCGGGGGCCGCTTCGCGCCCTGCCGCCAGCTCTCGGTTGACCGCCTGCGTTGACGAGACTGACCTTACGTCCCTTAGCCAGTCACACTCATCTGACCTGGGCAGATAGGCGCAGCGTCTAGATAACGCTGCCGACCAAGCCGAACCGGATCATCCCGGACCACATGGCCTTCATGCATCCACCGTCATCCCACAGCACGTGGTGCGCATCCCAGTCGCGGCCACCCCTGGCGAGTTGCCCGCGTCACGAGGAAGTCCCCCGTGTCCTCCAGCTCGATGCCGTGTGCTCCTTGAGTGGAAGGATCGGTGCCATGGGCGCCGAGAAGGGCTGGGTGTACCGGGTCGACGAGCCGCACGGCTCGCAGGGCTGGCGCCGCTACGGCGGCCATCCCGAGCGGTGGCGGGGGACCATCATCACCGACGATCCCAAAGAGGCCGCCGAGTACGTCGCCGCCCTCGTCGTCACTGACCTGGTGACTGAGTGGGAGGTGCGCGGCACCGGGCAGAGGCACGTGCGCGTGATCGTCTGGAAGGACGAGGAAGGCGGCGGCCCCGAGGACGCGGCCTTCACCGTGGAGATCCAGCCCGACATCGATGCAGAGTGACCGATCCGGCCGCGGGGGACGGGCTTGGTGCTCTTTGGTTCCGCTCGGTTCCGTGGAGAGCAGGCGTGGCGAAGCCTTCGCACCGCGGTCAGGCGCGCGCGAAGGCTCCGAGGGCAAAAACAGTCCCCGGTAGTGCTGCGCGTGTCCTGAAGCTTCAGTCGTCACTGTTGCCTCGGTGTCGCGCCGGCTTGCCGGGGGCCTGAACCACATCCTGTCCAAGTCACTCCGCCGACTAGACGTCCTCGCCGACTTTGTGACTCTTTCGGTGTTGTGGTCTAGTAACCACTTTGCGCATGATATGTCATGAGTCAAGAGGGCTTGGGTAAATTTTTCAGCACGACCGGGTGTGTCCCCAGCGGCCCGTTCCTCGCTCGCCCGACAGGCGGAGCGTTGCGCCCGTATCGGGAGGTCAGCCCCTGGTGGAGGGAGCATGGGCCGGGTCATGTCCCCGTAGTGGTGTAACCGTGTCGGGTTGATCTTCAGCTGGATAGATCTTTCGGCCCAGGTGCGGCGGCCGGACGTGATGGCGGGCCCGCCGATGCCGTACGGCTTCACGGTGCGGCTGTAGGTGTAGCCGATCGCGAACCAGATGCCGGTGGTCTTCGTGGTCCAGGTGCCGGTCGTCCACCGGCCGAAGTTGATAAACCCGGCAGTCTCGCGCCTCCACGACCGTGCGCACGCCGTCCGGGGCGAGCCGGTACACGCGCCCGTTGGCGTAGCAGACCTCGATCTCGTCGGGGAGCTGCGGGCGGCGGACCTTCCACCCGGCCTCGTACGCCTCGCACCGACCGGCTGCTGCGGGATCGGCGGCCGAGCGAACGGCGCCCAGTCAAATCTACAGATGAAGAGAGTGGTTTCTCGGGTACTTCGGGACCGTGTCCGCGATGGGCAGCGGGGCGTTCAGCTTCGTCCTATCCAAGGAGGATCCGATGGCTCAGCGGATTCGAGAGGTCATGACGAGCAACCCTCTCACCGCTGCGCCGCAGACCCCGGTGGCCGCAGACCCCGGTGGCTGAACGATCAGCTGCGCGGTGTGGTCACCGACCGAGACCTCGTCGTGCGGGTGCTCGCCGAGGGCGACGATGTCCGCCGAATGCCCATCGAGGAGATATGCAGTGCCGATGTGGTCGCAGTCTCACCCGATGACGAGGTCGACCGGGCAGTTGAGCTGATGCGGGAGCGAGCGGTGCGCCGACTGCGGTCGTCGAGGGGAACCGGCCGGTAGGCATCGTTTCGGTGACCTGGGTGTCGAACGCTGGCCTGACTCGCCGATGGGTCGCGCCGCCGAACCCAACCGGTGAGCGCCCGGCGAGCCGGGCGGCTTCGGACGGACGGCGCCGCTCCAGGAGCATTGCCGAGGAGGCGGAGGAGGGCGAACGGTGAGGTACGACGAGTTTCTGGGCCGTGTGCGTGAGCGCGGTGAGTACCACAGCCAGGACGAGGCTGTCGAGATCACCATGGCCGTTCTACAGGTTCTCGCCCAGCGGATCACCCTCGGCGAGAGCAAGGACCTGGCTGCCCAGCTGCCGGGGCCTCTAGGTGAGGTCGTGGCCGCCGCCGGCGCTCGCGTCACGGAATCCTTCGGTATCGAGGAGTTCTACCGGCGGGTGGCCGAACGCATCGGAGCCAGGCCCCGTACGGCCCTGTGGGACGCCAGCGCCGTCCTGACCACCGTCGCCGATGCCGTTTCTCCCGGCGAGCTCAACGACGTCATCAGTCAGCTGCCGTCCGGCTACGCCGTCCTGTTCGGCAAAGCCGACCTGAGCGGTTGACAGGCCGGTCATGTGTCCGATGATTCCCGGGGCACGCGAAGAGGTGTCGGAGCGTCCAGTGAACCGCGTGCTGACCATGCACGACTGCAAGATCGCTCCCTCCACCTCGGAACCTGGTGGCTCCGCGTGAAGTCGATGTAGGCCGAGGGGATGGTTCGACGCCGGCGGACCTCTCCGGCTGTACGCGAAACCGTCCTTCGCCCGGCACGAGCCTGGAGCCGCCCCCCGGCGGCGGAGACGCAGCCGGATAAGCTGACGGAACAACGTCTGGCCTGCAACAACAGCCATAGAGGCTCTGCCCCGACACCAGGGGCGGAGCCTCTATGCGTTGGAAGGGGAATCCGCTGCGGGTGGGTTCGAGATCCCCCTCCGAGCTGGCGCGATCGCCTGGTAGCCCAGTGCCATTTTTGCTGTGCGACGGATTTGGGGACGCATTGGGGACACAAGGATAGGAACAGACCGACAAAGGCAGGGGATCGCCGACACAGTCCACCCCCTCTGACCTGCAAGAGCGCCATGGATCAGCGTAGAAACGCAAGGACTGCCAAGATCCCGAATAGACTCATAATCCGTCGGCCGTGGGTTCGAGTCCCACCCGCCCCACTAGAAGTGGGCCATGACCTGCGGAAACGCACTCATTGAGAGTGGAAACGCCAACTCGGGCTGAACGGAGTGAAATCCGCTGCGCACGTTGTTGGAACGGCGTGCACTCCGCGCCGCTCGGACGGACCACGACCTCTCTGACCTGCGGCGGAGTGGGTAGTCAAGGTTGTCACTGGCTTCCGGGACGGCTGCCTTCGAGCTCGGAACGAAGGCCGAGGGACCGGACAGGGACCAAGACGGCACTGACTGGGCCCTGGGGCCGATCGTTTCTCATTCGCCTGCTGTGGGGGCATGGGGCTGCCATCCGCGGGGCGGCCGGTCGGGCAGCGGAGGCCGACACGTGTGGTGCGCCGGCAGGGGTAGGACGACGCTGGCTGCTGCCTGTGCTGTGGACGGACCGTTCCCTTCGCGCCGCTCGGTCCTCGATGTCGGCCAGGGGGTTGGCGGCCTGCGTGCCCATATCGGGCGTTGGGTTGAGTGGCAGCGGGCGGAACATGCGGCTTGCTGCTCAGTCGGGCGTTGGTAGGAAACTCGGACGCGGTCCGCGCCGCGTGGTCTCCGCGCTTTTGTCGGCCCAGTTGCCTGTGGACGGCGGCGAGTTCCTCGGCGGGCGACACCGGCGGTCGGTGAGGGATGTCGGTGAGGAAGACGGTGCACAGGTGCAGGGTCGGCGGCAAGGTGCCGGGGTGGTCCTGCGGTCGGCGCTGGGCGTCCTACAGGCGGGCCAGGTCCAGTTCGACGGCGGCCAGGCCCGCATCGCCGCCGAAGGCGAGGAGGGGGAGCGGGGATGGCGTTGGCGGCATGTGGGGGCCGGCGGGGAGGACGGTCAGGACGGAGACGCGGATGCCGGTGACGATGCGGAGGAGGGGGGTGCCGGTGGCCGGGTCCCAGATCCGCACCGTTCCGTCCTCGCTGCCGGTGGCGAGGAGGATGCGGCCGTTCGGGCCGGTGAACCCCGCCACGGCAGACACCGGGCCGGTGTGGCCGGTCAGGGTGGTGGTGCGGGTGTCGGCGGTCGGGTCCCACACCCGCACCCGCACCGTCTCGTCGTAGCTACCGGTGGCGAGCAGGGTGCGGCCGTTCGGGCCGGTGAACCCCGCCACGGCAGACACCGGACCGGTGTGGCCGGTGAGGGTGGCGGTCTGGGTGCCGGTGGCCGGGTCCCAGACCCGCACCGTCTTCTCGGTCTGCTCGGCGGTGGCGAGGAGGCTGCGGCCGTTCGGGCCGGTGAATGCCACCACGGCAGACACCGGACCGGTGTGGCCGGTGAGGGTGGCGGTCTGGGTGCCGGTGGCCGGGTCCCAGACCCGCACCGTCTTCTCGTACTCCTCGGCGGTGGCGAGGAAGGTGCGGCCGTCCGGGCCGGTGAACCCCGCCACGGCAGACACCTGGCGGGTGTGGCAGGTGAGGGTGGAAGTGGGGGTGCCGGTGGCTGGGTCCCAAATCCGCATCGTCTTGTCGTATCCGGCGGTGGCGAGGAGGGTATGGCCGTCCGGGCCGGTGAACCCCGCTACGGCAGACACCTGGCGGGTGTGGCCGGTGAGGGTGGCGGTCTGGGTGCCGGTGGCCGGGTCCCAGACCCGCACCGTCTTTTCGTATCCGGCGGAGACGGCGAGGAGGGTGCGGCCGTCCGGGCCGGTGAACCCCGCCACCGCAAGCACCGGACCAGTGTGGCCGGTTCGGCCGGTGAGAGTGGCTGAGGGGGTGCCGGTGGCCGGGTCCCAGATCCGCATCGTCCCGTCCTCGCTGCCGGTGGCGAGGAGGGTGCGGCCGTCCGGGCCAGTGAACCCCGCCACGGCAGACACCGGACCAGTGTGGCCGGTGAGGGTGGCGGTCTGGGTGCCGGTGGCCGGGTCCCAGACCCGCACCATCCCGTCCCAGCTGCCGGTGGCGAGCAGGATGCGCCCGTCCGGACCGGTGAACCCCGCCACCGCCTCCACCCCGTGGGGGTGGCCAGGGCCGGTCAGGGTGGCAGTGGGGGTGCCGGTGGCCGGGTCCCAGATCCGTACCGCCTTGTCGTCGCTGTAGATGGCGAGGAGGGTGCGGCCGTCCGGGCCGGTGAACCCCGCCACCGCAAGCACCCGGGTCAACCAGGCGCGGGCCCGCTCCGGCGTCAACCTCACCGACCAGGTCCAGCGCCGCAAGGTCAAGGCGGTCCTGACTCTGGCAAATCTCGCCCAGGGCCTCAGGGTGGCAATCTGGGTGCTGGTCGCCGGGTCCCAGATCCGCACCGCCGCGTCCCAGCTGCTGACGGCGAGGAGGGTGCGGCCGTCCGGGCCGGTGAACCCCGCCACGGCAAACACCTCGGGCAGCCAGGCGAACTTCGCCGACCAGGTCCAGCGCCGCAACGTTCGGATGCCGCTCAACCTCCCGGCCAACCAGGGCATCAGGGTGGCGGTCTGGGTGCCGGTGGCCGGGTCCCAGATCCGTACCGTCCCGTCGTCGCCGCTGGTGGCGAGGAGGGTGCGGCCGTCCGGGCCGGTGAACCCCGCCACGGCAGACACCGGACCAGTGTGGCCGGCGAGGGTGGCGGTGGAGGTGCTGGTGGCCGGGTCCCAGATCCGTACCATCCCCTCCCAGTCGCCGGTGGCGAGCAGGATGCGCCCGTCCGGACCGGTGAACCCCGCCACCGCCTTCACGGGCCGGTCCATGACGTTTCCCGGCACCGACCAGTTGGCCCACAGTGGGCGGATACAGGAGCCCGGAACCGAGGTGGGCGTGTAGGCCCTGCCCGCCGCGTCTGTCGCCGTGCAGTGCGCGAAGTGGAGGCTGGAGGCACGGGAGGCGGGGTCGGCGTCCTCGAGGAGGGGTTCGATGCGGGACCAGGCGGCCAGCCATTCGTGCTGTTCATCGTCGGTGACGGGCAGGCCGAGATGGCCGCGTACGGACCCGCTGGTCTCCCAGGGCAGAAGGGACCGTGGGACGTGGGCGTCGTCGAGGACGCCGCCGAGTTTGGCGTGGTGGGCCAGGTGGCGGGCGGTGTAGGGGTGTGGAGGCTGACCGGGGGTGAGGGCGGCGAGGCGGGTGGCGATACGTTCGTGGGTGGCTGTCTCGTCGGCCGGGGCGGAGTCGGAGACGGGGGTCATGGCTTGGGCACGCGGCGGCGGGGCCGGCACCTGGAGGCGGTGGGGTTCGCGGCGGAGCACTTCCGCGAGGCGTGCGTGGGCGGGGCGGTGGACGATGCGGCCGTCTTCCGTGTCCTGGGTGAGGTATCCGGCAAGACGGCCGTCCAGGAGTCGCCGGATGGCGTTGTCCGCGTCGGGGATGGGGCGGCCGAGCACCTCTTCGGCGACGGCGGGCCAGATGTCGGCCCAGGGGATGCCCGCGCCGGGGGCGAAGGCGGTGGCACGCAGCAGGGCGAGGACGATGGGCACGGGGAGTTCCGGCGTGGCGGCGTCGATGAGGTCGTGGCGGAACAGACCGACGGTGCCCTGCTTGAGGGAGGCTTGCCACTGCGGTGTGTTGAAGAGCCGCAGTGGGTCGGCGGATTCGCGCAGTTGCTGCCCGGCGAGGCGGGCGTCGAGGAAGGAAGGAGAGGTGCTGTGGGCGATGGCAGCGGCCATCTGCTCGTCGGCGGGGCCCGTTTCCGGGCCGAGCAGGGCGCGTACGCAACGCGTGATGTCGGCGCTGGACTCCGCGGGTTCGTCGGTACGGAGGGTGGTTACCGTCGTGTGTGCGCCGAGGGCACGCTGGGCGAGTCGCAGCAGCCCGGTATCGGCATCGGCGTCGGATTCGGCATCAGCGGCACGGGGGACATCCGTCCCCGGGGCCGTGCTGTGCGCGCTGCTGCGTACACCGACGACGAGCCGCAGGGCCCGCGATGTCAGTGGCGCCAGGGGTGCGAGGAGCTGGCTGATCATCAGGTACGGGTGGTTGGCCTCGTCCAGGCCGTCGATGACGATCGTCACCGTACGGTCCGCTTCCGCCAGCAGCTCCACCAGCTGCTCCCGCAGCTGCTGCGCCCGGTCCTGGCCGGCTGTCGGCGGTGTCGGCTGGTGCCCGAGGCCGTCGATGATCAGAGCGAGGATTTGGTCGACCTCCCGCTGCCGGGCGAGGACCGCGACGTCGACCGACCCCTCACTGGGCACGGTGTCGGGCGGGGCCTTGTCGAAGGCGGCTGCGTAGCGCGGGTCGGCGCGGAAGCCGGGGTCGCTGAAGGTGACCGCGCGGGCGATGACGGCGGACTTGCCGCTGCCGGCGGCCCCGGTGACCAGCAGGGCGCCGCCCTCGGTGCGGCCGGTGAGAAAGGCGGCGATGTCCTGGGTGAGACGGCGCCGCCCGGAGAAGTACCAGTCGGCGACAGTGTCATCAGTGTCATCAGTGTCATCAGTGTCATCAGTGTCGTCGGTGCGTCCTCCGGCCCGGGCGATCCAGAACTCCATCTCGGCGCGGCTGACGGCGACTTGCCGGCGGGGCTGGGCGACCAGGTCGTCGGGGGACTGGTAGCCGGGGTTGGGGAGGCAGAGGCTGGGGCGGTGGTCACCTCGATGGGGGAGCAGTTGGGCGGAGGCGCGCAGGAGTGCGTCGTCCGGGTGGCGTCCGGCGGCCCGGTTCAGTTCGTCCACGAACTGATGCCCAGTCAGGTACGGGGCGCTGTAGCCCGCCGTGGTCCGCAACTGTGCGTGCACCCGCTCCAGCAGTACCGGTAGCTGCCGTACGTCCACCGCCTCGTGGACATCGGCGGTGACGACGGCCAGGCAAGCATCATCCAGGCGGCGAGCGATGATCTCCCTCCTGATCCGCGTCAGTTCGGTGTCGGTGCTGCCGGAGTCGCAGGTGTTGACGATGACCAGAACGTGCTGCGCGTGCGAGTCCAGGGCTGCGGCGACGAGGTCGGTGGTGCGGTAGGCGGTGGCCGGGGCGCGGAGCGGATCGGTCTCGGGGAGCAGGAGATGGCTGTCGGAAGGGTCGGTGACGCCGTGCCCGCTGACGTAGACGACGAGCACGTCCGAGGCGGTGGCTTCGTGCAGTCCGGCGTCGTGGACGGACGCCTCCCCGTCGCGTCGGTGGGCCAGTTGCGGGGAGTGCAGGGCGGTGAAGCGGCGCTCACCGAGGGCCGGATCGCACCACCAGGCCGTGAGGGCGCGCAGCTCTTGGCTGACGTCCTGCTCGAAAACCCCCTCGCCACAGCCGCAGCCCGGTAGAGAGACGGTGACGAGCCGGCGGCGCGGGCCGTCTCCCGCCGTTCTGTCGTTTATCTCCCCCGAGCTCCGCATGCTGGTTATTGTCCCCGATATGACGTATCGGGGGATGGAAAGGCAGAAGAACCCGGGCCATGTGAGCACGAGCCCGCGGACTTGGCAGCATGGCGATGGCTGCCGCCGCTGCACCTCACTCCCCAGGAGCGCGAGGGGCGTTACGGCCGGGCTCGAGCGTCATCGCCGACTTCGACGCAGGGCTCCCTGGCCCACGGATTGAGAACCGAGACAGGGATGACGAGTGTGAAGTGCTTCAGCCGAAGCATGAGCACTTGCCGGAGCGAGTCCTCGCCCGTCACCAAGGATGTCCCGAACACCCCGCCGGTACAGTCCCTTTGTCTGGCTGCTGGTGGGCGCGCCGGGCTGCGGCTCCGTGGTTCTCCTTGGATGAGAAGCCGGTGGGGTGACACCCACAACACTGGCGTCGGCAGGGCTTTGAAGCGGACTTTCGTTGAACGTCGGGCTCACGGCTATGCTCTACGTAGACGTTCTGGCCTGCGATAACGGCCACGAGGCTTCGCCCCGGCACCAGGGGGCGGAGCCTCTGCACGTTGGAAGGGGAATCCGCTGCGCCATGGTTCGACCGCGTCTGCTGAGCTGGAGTGATATCCAGCATTCCGTGTTGGGCAGGTGCCTCCAGGAGCGTCAGGGACCACGCAGGGACCGCAAGGACAGGAACCAACCGACAAGGACCGCGCCAGGCTGACAGAGATGCACACGCCTGACCTGCGAGAAGGGCGCGAATCGGCACTGATCGGCAAGGACCGCCAAGATCCTCAAAGGACTCATAATCCGTCGGCCGTGGGTTCGAGTCCCACCCGCCCCACGAGTCCCACCCGCCCCACTGTGTAGGTCTGTGACCTGCGGAAACGTCTCAGCGGGTGTGCGGATTCAGGACTTTGGGGCAACGGACTGAATCCGCTGCTCATGAGTTCAATGGTGTTGCCATCGGCGTTGGTTCGAAGTTCTCTGACCTGCATAGACGTGTTACGCCCACCACCGGGGCAAGCCGCCGCAAGTGGCCTGTGCGAGCGGTTGGACGCTGAATTCGGGACGCCGGCAGGACGCAGGTAATCGGAAGTGGCTGCCTGGGACCATCGCCTACGCCGTCTGGGGCAGGAGTCGGGGACGGGGCCGAGCCCGTCGCCCCGGCCCTGTTTCCCGGACGTACGGCGGTCATTGCCTGCGGCGGGCAGGGGGCAGAGGAACCGGAGCGACGCCCTCGACGACGGTGTTGCTGAGGGTTCCGATGCCCTCGACCGTCATGGTGACGGTGTCGCCGGGGATGAGCGGTGAGGGCTCCAAGGCGCCGTTGTGGCCCCAGAGTTCGGCCAGGCAGCCGCCGTTGCCGCAGGTGCCGGAGCCGAGGACGTCGCCGGGGCGGATCCATGTGCCGCGGGAGGCATACGCCGCCATCTCCTCGAACGTCCAGGCCATGTTGGCCAGCCTGTCCCGCCCGATCGTCTCGCCGTTGACCTGGACGGTGAGGGCCAGGTCGAGGAAGCCCTCCGCATTGCGGTGGGGCTCGAGTTCGTCGGCGGTGACGAGCCAGGGGCCGAGAGTGGTGGCGGTGTCTTTGCCCTTGGCGGGGCCGAGTTTGACCCTCATCTCGCGGCCCTGGAGGTCGCGAGCGGACCAGTCGTTGAGGATCGTGTAGCCGATGATGTGCTCGCGAGCCTGCTCGGGGGTCAGGTCCCGGCCGGCCTTGCCGATGACGGCGGCCACCTCGAGTTCGAAGTCGAAGCGGAGGCAACCGGGTGGCACGGGTACGTCTTCCTGGGCGCCGATCGTCGCGTACGGGTTGGTGAAATAGAACGCGGGCGCGGCGTACCACTCCTCGGGGACGGTGTCACCGTATCCCCGGGCGACACCCGCGACATGGCTCTCGAAGGTCATGTAGTCGCGGACGGTCGGCGGCTGGAGCGGCGGCAGCAGCCCGACGTCGGCCAGGGGCACCGGCAGCGAGCCGGTCAGCGCGCGTTCTCCCGCCCTGTGCAGGGACTCCTCGCCCTCCACGATCAGGTCCAGCAGCACGGCGGGGTACTGGAAGGGGTGGACATGGTCATCGGCGACGACTCCCGCCTGCCGCTTCCCGTCGTGCACGAAGGTCGCGAACTTCACGCCGCGCTCTCCTCTGTCTCGGTCGGGGCGGGGTGGATCCAGGCGGGGCGGATCGCCAGGCATCCGGCGATGACGGTGCCGGTGTGCCGGGTGGACGGGCGGCCGGAAGGGACGGCGGGTGCGCCGTGGACGGTGCTGGTGACCATGTCTTCTCCTTGGCGGGTTCGGGGGAGACCGAGGCGATACGGCCAGGCAATGGCCCCCGGGCCTGATGCGGCTCAGAGGCCGGGGCAGGGGCAGGCGAGGTCGGCCATGCGGCCGAAGAGCCGGGGGCCGTCGAGCGGGGGTAGCGAGGGGTCGAGTTCGCGGTAGACGGTGTGCACGTTGACGGCGAGGCGTTCGCTCTCGTCGAGGTCGGCGAAGCGTCCGAGGCTGATGTCGCGTCCGGCTGCCTCGGCGGGCATTCCCGCGCTGAAGCGGGCGGTGGCCTGTTCGTGGACGTACAACAGATAGTCGCGGACGGTGCGGACCGCCTCCTTCGTGGTGACCGGGCCGTGGCCGGGCACGATGATGTCCACGTCGAGGCTGAGGAGCAGGTCGCAGGCGGTGAGCCAGTTGGCGAACGGGCCGTGCCATATGACGGGTGTGGAGCCGGCGAACACGATGTCTCCGGTGTAGACGGTCCGCGCACGCGGGACATGGACGATCGTGTCCCCGGCGCTGTGTGCGGGGCCCACGTCGATCAGACGGACCTCCGTCCCGCCGATGTCCAGGACCGTCTCGCCGTCGAACACCCGGTGCGGAAGCACGGGCTGGACGCCGGAGTAGTCGAAGCGGCCGAAGATCCGGCGGGCGAACCGTCCCGCGGCAGTGTCCGCGCTGGTCAGTGCCCGCATCTCGGCCGGGCCCACCTGCCGCATGTCGGTCAGTGAGCCACGGGCCGCGATGATCTCGGCGTGGGCCACGAGCTGGTTGCCGAACCAGTGGTCGCCGTTGCCATGGGTGTTGACCACGGTCGAGACGGGCGCGGCGTCGGTCACCGGCGCCAGCCCGTCGAGCATGGCCCGGGTGAGGCGCAGGTCGTAGAGGGTGTCGACGAGCAGGGACTCGCCCCGGCCGGTGACCAGCCCGGCGTTGCTCATACCCCATCCGGCCGTACCCGGTACCCACGCCTGACAGCCATGGCCGAGGTCGATCCGGCTGGCTGGGGAAAGCACGGAAGCCACGCTGCCTCCTGTCCACGTCCCGAAGCAGCAAATCGAGACTGAGATCCATTGATGGACTTGAGTCCATTCATGGGGCGTAATCTAAAGAGGTGGCTCGGGGAGGTCAATACCTGCGTATGCCTGTGCTGTACTGGGCCCATGACGATCTCTGAGGCGGGAGGCGCACCCGCACAGGGCGCCCCGTCCCTCGGGCGCCGCGAGCGGAAGCGACAGCAGGTGCGCGACCAGCTCTACGGCGCCGCGGTGGAATTGTTCGTCGCCCAGGGATACGAGGCGACGACCATGGAGCAGATCGCCGAGTCCGCCGACGTCGCCCGGGCCACCGTCTTCAATCACTTCTCACAGAAGGTCGGCTTTCTGGAGGAGTGGGGCGTCCGCCGCCGGGCCCGGGTCGCGGCCATCCTCGGCCAGGAGCACGCCGAGGACCTGCCGGTCGGCGACCGGCTGCGCCGCTACCTGGGGGAGATGGCCGACCTCAACGTCGCCTCCCGTGCGGAGACCACTGTCCTGATGGACGCCTCCGCACGCTTCGGCCGCCTGCTGCAGGATCCTTCCCTGGAAACCGAACTCACGAAGATCGTCGAGGAGGGGCGACAGCGCGGAGAGATCCGGTCGCAGGTCGACCCCGACCAGGCCGGCGCTCTGCTCGCGTCCTGCTACTTCTCCTCGGTCCTGCGCTGGATCCGCGAGGAGCCGCCGCCGTTCGACCTGCCCGGCCGCCTCGATGGGGCGCTCGACATCATCCTGCTGGGCATCCTCGCGCATCCGTGACCGGCGCGGAGGGAGCGGAGGGGCGGGGGCGCCGCTGAGGCGTCATGGCGGCTGACCTGCAGGCGGTGCGGTCGTCGGTGTCCCGTCGATGACGGGCGGGGGCCTCGCCCGGTTCGTGGCTGGCCCTGCGGTACGTCCGTCTCGTCCTGGCGATCGGCGGACCCGAGAGTAGATTTGGACTTGAGTCCAAGAATCTCGGCTTGAAGTGTTGACCCCCATGTGGTCGCGGCTTATGTTCAACCCGTCGATTGGGCTGCAAGCCGCAAAAGCCCGCAAAACGGCTCTTCCTACGTCGTTTTCGTGCACACGGGGTCTTCTCCGGGTGCGTGTGCGTCTTTCCCCCGTGCCTCTTCCCTGTGCCTCTTCCCCGTGCCGTTCCCGCTCCGTATCCGGGAGGTTCCCGTGCGCCCTCGTACGCCCCTTGCCACTCTCGCCATCGGTCTGGTGCTCACCGTCACAGCGTGCGGAGGCGGTTCGTCCGAGTCCTCCTCCGCTGATGACGGCCCGATCGAGATCGGCATGATCACCTCGCTCACCGGTCAGCTCCAGACCCTCGGTACCGAGGGCCGCAAGGCCGCGGAACTGGCAGTCGAGCAGATCAACAAGGACGGCGGGGTCCTCGGACGGAAGCTGGAGCTGACGGTCAAGGACGACAAGAGCCTGCCCGACCAGTCCGTACTTGCCTTCAACGCATTCAAGGACCAGGGCGTGACCGCGGTCCTCGGCTCACCGTCCGCAGGGTCGGCGCTGGCCACGCTGCCCGCGGTGGACCGGGCGGAGATCCCGTACATCTCCCTGAGCCCGGCCGACGAGCAGGTGGCGCCCGTCCATCCCTACGTCTTCGTCGTACCGGCCCTGGCCTCCGACTACGCCGAGCGGCTGCTGCAGTACTACAAGTCGGAGGGCGTCACCAAGCTGGCCGTGGCCTACGACACCAAGACCGCGTATCCGACCGCCGGCTACAAGGCGATGAAGGCGAAGGCCGGGGAGTACGGCATCGAGGTCGTCGCCACCGAGGAGATCCAGAGCACCGCGTCCGACTTCAGCGCCGTCTTCACGCACGTCAAGGGCACCGACGCCCAGGCGCTCGCGGTGTGGGTGACCGGCCCCGCGTCCGTCGTCCTCACCAAGCAGTACGCCGCCTCGGGACTGGACATCCCGATCTCCTTCACCGGCTCCCAGGCCAGCAAGCTGTGGCTCGGCCCGGCCGGCAAGGCCGCCGAGGGCGCCATCGTCGCCAGTTCCATCGGCCTGGTCGGCGACACGCTCCCGGACGGAGCCCAGAAGAAGGCCATCGAGGCCGTCAACAAGCCGTTTACGCAGAAGTACAACTACCGGCCGCCGCAGTTCGCGCAGGACGGATACACCGGCGTCCAGCTGCTGGCCGCCGCCATCGAGAAGGCGAAGAGCACCGACCACGAGAAGATCCGGCAGGCGATGGAGGAGCTGACGCTCACCACCCCGAACGGCACCTACCGCTACAGCGAGAAGGACCACTCGGGCCTGTCCCCCGACTACATCTCGGTCAACGCCGTCACCGACGGCACGTTCGTGCCGACCGTCTGGTCGAAGAGCGAGTTGGAGAAGGTGGCCGAGTGACCGAGCCCCTGCTCCGGGTGAGCGGCCTGTCACGGTCGTTCGGCGGGGTGTACGCCGTGGACGGCGTCGACCTGACGGTGGACCGTGGGAGCACCCTCGGAATCATCGGTCCCAACGGGGCGGGCAAGTCGACCCTGTTCAACCTGGTCAGCGGTCAACTGCCCGCCGAGCGGGGCGAGATCCGACTCGACGGACGACGCATCGACCGGCTGTCGCCCCACCACAGAGCCCGCCTGGGGATCGCCATCGTCTTCCAGGGCGCCCGCGTCTTCCACGGGATGAGCGTGCTGGAGAACGCGATGGTCGGCGCCCACGCCACCACCGGCGCCGGGTTTGCCGCAGCCGCACTCAGGCTGCCGCGCCACCGCCGAGAGGAACGCCTGATCGCCGAGCGGGCACGCGAGGCGGTACAGCGGGTCGGGCTCGAGGCCTGGGCGGACCGCCCCGCGGAGCTGCTGCCGCTCGGGCAGCAGCGCGCGCTCCAGGTCGCCCGCGCCCTGTGCGGGGAACCCACCCTGCTGCTCCTCGACGAACCCGCCTCCGGCCTGCGGGCCGGGGAACGGGACCGGCTCGCCGACCTCATCGAGCAACTGCGTGCGGACGGACTCACCATCATGCTCGTCGAACACGACGTCGCCCTGGTCGGCCGCCTCGCCGACCGTGTCACCGTTCTGGACCTGGGCAAGGTCATCGCCGAGGGCACACCGGATGAGATACGTACCGACCCGCGGGTCGTCACCGCGTATCTGGGCACGGAGGCGGCCGCATGAACGTCTCGCAACCGTCCCGGAGCGATGCCGTCGAGGTACGCGACCTGGTGGTCCGCTACGGCGCGGCGACCGCTCTCGACAACGTCTCGCTGCGTGTCGCGCCCGGTGAGATGGTCGCCCTCGTCGGGCCCAACGGGGCCGGCAAGTCCACCCTGGTCAACACCCTGACGGGGATCCTGACGCCGGCCTCCGGCAGCGTGGTGGTCCGGGCCAGGATCGCTCAGGTACCCGAGGGGCGGCAGATGTTCGGCGACCTCACCGTCGACGACAATCTGCGCCTGGGTGCCTGGCAGCTGCCCGGCCGCGGCAAGAGCCGTCGCAAGCAGCGTGACACCTCATGGGTGTACGAGCTCCTTCCGGACCTGGTGCGGGTACGCGACCGGAAGGCGGGCGGGCTGTCGGGAGGCCAGCAGCAGATGGTCGCCGTCGGACGCGCCCTGATGAGCCGGCCGGAGGTCCTCGTGATCGACGAGCTGTCCCTCGGCCTCGCGCCCCTCATCGTCGCCGACCTCGCCGAGCACCTGACCGAGCTCAACCGGGAGCAGGGCACGGCCGTTGTGCTCATCGAGCAGAACGCGCGGCTCGCCCTGGACCTGTGCAGCCGCGCCTACGTCCTGGAAGCGGGACGGATCGCCGCCGAGGGCGACAGCGCCGACCTTGCCGCCAGCCCCGACATCGCCCGGGCCTACCTCGGCGAGGCCCAGGTACTCCCGAGCCCTCTGGACGCTCAGGACGCCCCAAGCCCGGACGCCCCACATGCGGACGGCCCGGGCCCGGACGCCCCAGGTCCGGACGACCGGGCCACGGCCGACCCCGCACTCACGCCCGGCACTGCCAAGACCGCCCGGGGCAACCAGGACACCGCCGTCCAGGCCGCGCAGGCCGCGACACGGGAGGCGAAATGAGCGACTTCCTCGTCTACCTCATCACCGGACTGGGCACCGGCTGCGGCATCGCGCTGATCGGCAGCGGCCTGGTGCTCATCCACCGGGTGACGCGCGTGGTCAACTTCGCCCAGGGCACCTTCGCCGTCGTCGGGGCGCTGACCGCCATCTCGCTCCTCGACACCGGCCTCCCGCACGGGCTCGCCGAACTGCTCGGGGTCGCCGTCGCCGCCGTCGTGGGACTGCTCTTCGGCATGATCGCCATCGGCCGGCGGGGCACCTCGCCGCAGGCCGCGCTGATGGTCACCCTGGGACTGGGCATTCTGGCGTACGCCGTGGAGGTCATGCTCTGGGGGGACCAGGGCCGGTCCTCCGAGGGGCTCTCCGGCGCCGTGACCGTGTTCGGCGCTCGTATCCAGACCCACTACCTGCTCATCATCGGCGTCACCATGGCCGTCTTCGCCGCGATGGCCGCACTGTTCGGCCGTACCGACGCCGGCAAGGCCCTCTCCGCGTGCTCATCCAACCCGTACGCGGCCCGCGTCGTCGGGATCTCCGTCACCCGCATGGGGCTGATCGCCTTCGCCATCGGCGGCGCTCTCGGCGGTCTGGCCGGCGTTCTGCTGGCGCCCATGAACTCGGTGGCCTTCGACTCCGACGTGGCGCTGATCATCAACGGTTTCGCGGCGGCGGTCGTCGGGTCCATGCATCACATCGGCCGCACCCTGGCCGGTGCGCTGTTCCTCGGAGTGGCCGAAGCGATGGTCGCGGGCTATGGAAGCGCCACGTACCAGACCGTGGTGGCGCTGGGTCTGGTCCTGGCGCTGATGATCGGGCAGGCGGCCCGCACCCACAGCGTCGTGGCGGAGGCCGGATGACGCCTCATCAGTCCTCTGTGGGAGCCCGCTGCCCGCCGCGTACACCGGGCGTATGCACGCATGGGGCACCTCGTCCGTGCTCGATCCGTATCCGCCGCACCAGAAAGGCAGCACGATATGAGCGCCGTCACCTCCGGCCGTGAACGGGCCACCTCCCAGCCCCCCGGCGGCGCGGGCGGCACGGGGGACACCGAGTCGTCGGACGCCCGAGGGCCCCTCGGCGCCCGTTTCGCCGGCCGGGGAAGGCGGGCCGGCCTCGTCGCCGCAGGCGCGGCGGTGGCCGTGACCCTCGCCCTGCCTCCGATGCTGACCACCAGCCAGCTCTCGGTGTACATCCTGCTCGCCCTGTCCGCCATGGTCACCGTCGGGCTGAGCCTGCTCATGGGTTACGCGGGCCAGGTCTCCATCGGCCAGGCGTCGTTCTACGCCATCGGCGCCTACGCGGCCGGCCTGCTGAGCGTCCACGGCACGCCGCCGCTGCTGGCGCTGGCCGCGGCACCACTGATCGCCGCACTGTTCGCCGCCGCCATCGGCGGACCGCTGCTGCGGCTGCGAGGGCACCACCTGGCCTTCGCCACCATCGCCCTGCAGCTCATCCTCATCTCCTTGCTCGGCGAGGCGGACTGGGCCGGCGGCTCGGTCGGTCTGCAGGGCATCCCACGACTGTCCGCCGGAGGTACGGAACTCGGCGAGGACATCCACTACGCCTACCTCGCCTGGGCTGCCGTGGCCGTCACCGTCCTGGTCGCCCGCAACGTCGTCACCTCACGGGCCGGCCGCGGACTGCGTGCGCTGGCCACCAGCGAGACGGCGGCGAGTGCCAGCGGAGTGCCGGTGGCCCGCTACAAACTCGCCGTGTTCACCCTGGCCGCCGCGTTCGCCGGACTCGCCGGAGGGATCTACGCCTTCTTCATCGGCTACATCAATCCGGGGTCGTTCCCGGTCCTGCTGTCCATCCAGTTCCTGGTGATGGCCGTCGTCGGCGGGCTCGGCACCATCTGGGGCGCGCTCCTGGGCGCCACCGCGATCACCCTGATCGTGCAGTTCCTCAACGACCTGGGCTCCAGGCCGGGCATGCCCGCCAGCGCCCCCAGCATCCTCAACTACGCCGTGTACGCCGCCTTTCTCATCCTCGTCGTGCTGTTCCTGCCGCGCGGCATCGTCCCCGCACTGCGCGACGCGTGGCAGCGCCGCCTCGCGGGGCGAGCGTCCTCGTGATACGTCGCGCCGAGTCTCCTCTACGCGTTGGAAGGGGAATCCGCTGCGGGCGGGTCCGAGGATCGCGGCCCATGCCTCCCGAGCGATGATGGGACTCGGCTCTGCTCGACGCCGCCCCCGCTCTCAACCAGGAACTGTCCTGTACGCCAGGTGCGCGTCGCGCCGAACACGTCGGTGTCTCCTGGCGAGCGGCCCGTCAGGGCGCACGACAACCGCAGAGCTTGTCGTGCGGGCAATTCGCTCGGTATGACGGAACATGCGGCAGGGCGATTCATCGAGGTCGTTGATTCCAGCGACTCCTTGGTGAAGCTGCGGGCGAAGTCGCTCTGGTAGCCACCGATGATCCACACGGGCCGCTGCGTCGTCATGGTGATTCCTTTTGCTGCGCCGGGAGCCGACCTGCCGAGGCGGACACGGGTGAAGGCTCTGAATAGGCCGTGCGCAGCACAGCTTTGATGACCTTGCCGTTGTCGCTCTTCGGCAGGGTGTCGAGGAAGTGGTAATGCCTGGGGCGTTTGAACGCGGTCATGTGCTGCCGGCAGAACTCGTCCAGCTGTACGGCGTCGACCGCGCTGTCGTCGACAACCACGCAGGCCACCACGGCCTCGCCCCATTCGGGGTCGGCCTTGCCGATCACCGAGACTTCGGTGACGTTCGGGTGCTGGAGGAGCACCTCCTCCACCTCGCGCGGGTAGATGTTGGTGCCGCCGGAGATGATCACATCCTTGGAGCGGTCCTTCAGCGTGAGGTAGCCCTCCTCGTCCAGGCTGCCCATGTCGCCGGTCCAGAGCCAGCCGTCGTGGAGAGTGCGGGCGGTGGCCTCGGGGTTGTGCCAGTAGCCGAGCATGACGGTGTCCCCTCGCACAACGATCTCGCCCGTCGTCCCGGGCGGCAGTTGCGCCCCGTCGGCGTCCACCACTTTGACGTCGCACAGGGCAAATGCCGTGCCGACACCGGCGATCCGGTGCTGCCGACCTGGATGGCTCTCGTCGGCGATCACATCCCGGCCGAGCGTGGTGATGGTCATCGGCGACTCGCCCTGGCCGTAGATCTGGGTGAGACAGTCGCCGAGGACGTCGCGCGCCCGGAGCAGGTCGTCCACGTACATCGGGCCGCCGCCGTAGACGATGGTTCGGAACGCCATGGTGTCCTTGACCGATGTCCCGGTCCCCTTCTCGGTCTCGGTGACATGCCTGACGAGTCGGTTGACCATGGTGGGCGCGGCGAACAGGGACACCCGCCCCAGAGCCCGTGAGATGCGGCAGGTTTCCGCCGCGTCGAACCGGCCGCTGGGCGGGAAGACGTGCCCCGAGCCGCGGAGCGTGAACACAGGGCTGTACAGGCCCGCTCCGTGCGACATGGGCGCGGCGTAAAGGGTGCGGTCGTCGGGGCCGACGTTGTCGATCTGGGCGTGATAGCTGAGGGTCAGCGCCAGCAGCTGGCGGTGGCCGAGCATCACCCCCTTCGGCCGCCCGGTCGTACCCGAGGTGTAGAAGAGCCAGGCGAGGTCGGTCGGGGTCATGGACCGCGGCGGCGACGTCACCGCGCCCCGGGATCCGGCGAGCGCGTCGTACTCGGCGCTGTCCGCCACCAGCAGCGGCTTTCCCGCCGAAGCGCCGACGACTCCCGCGACGTGTTCCTCGTCGGTGACGACGAGGCGTGCTCCGGCGTCCTGGACGATCCAGGCCACTTCGCGGGGATGGAGCTTGGCGTTGACCGGCACGACGGCAAGGCCTGCCCACCATGTGGCGAAGAGCACCTCGAGGTACTCCGGCCGGTTGTTCATGACGATCGCGACGCGCTCTCCGGGAGCGCAGCCGAGATCGGTCATCGCCGCGGCCAGTGCGGCGACCCGGTCCCTCAATTCCCGGTAGGTGAGGAGCGGTTGGGCGCCCAAGTAGACCGCCGTGCGTTCGGGTGTGGCGGTGGCGGCACGGTCGAGCAGGAGCGCGGTGTTCACGCCGGCCTCGTGATCAGTTCCGGTTCGGTCGCCGCCCGTACCTCGGCCTCGGTGACACCAGGGGCGCACTCCACCAGTCGTAGCCCGTGTTCGGTGACGTCGAGGACGGCCAGGTCGGTGATGATGCGGTGGACGACCCGTTGGCCGGTCAGCGGCAGGGAGCAGCGGCTCACGACCTTGAAGCCGCCGTCCCTGGCCAGGTGTTCCATCAGGACGATGACTTTGCGGGCGCCATGGACCAGGTCCATCGCACCGCCCATACCCTTGATCATTTTCCCGGGGATCGCCCAGTTGGCGATGTCCCCCTGCGCGGAGACCTGCATGGCCCCGAGGATCGCCGCGTCGATCTTGCCGGAGCGGATCATGCCGAAGCTCGTGCTCGAGTCGAAGAAGCTGGCGCCCGCCTGGACGGTCACGGTCTCCTTGCCCGCGTTGATCAGGTCCGGGTCCTGGTCGCCGGAGTACGGATACGGACCTGTGCCGAGGATGCCGTTCTCGGACTGCAGGACCAGCTCGACGCCGGCGGGGACGTGGTTCGGGACCAGTGTCGGCAGGCCGATCCCGAGGTTGACGTAGTCGCCGTCGCGCAGTTCCCGCGCCGCGCGGGCTGCCATCTGTTCCCTGGTCAGTGGCATCGTCACTCTCCCGGGAGCTCGGACGGGCGGGGGCGGGTGGTCAGTCGTTCGATGCCCTTGTCCGCGACCTGAGCGGCCGTCAGGGGCAGGACCCGGTCGATGTAGACGCCGGGGAGGTGGATGGAGTCGGGGTCCAGGTCGCCGGGCTCGACCAGGTGCTCGACCTCTGCGACGGCGATCTTTCCGGCCATGGCGCAGACGGGGTTGAAGTTGCGGGCGGACATGCGGAATACGAGGTTGCCGTGGCGGTCGCCCTTCCAGGCCCGTACGAGGGCGAAGTCGGCGGCCAGTGCCCGTTCGAGCAGGAACGATCTTCCCTCGAATTCCGACACCGGTTTCGGCGGCGAGGCGACGGCCACCGAGCCGTCCTGTGCGTACCGCCAGGGCAGTCCCCCGGTCGCGACCTGGGTTCCCGTGCCGGTCCTGGTGTAGAAGGCGGGAATGCCGACCCCCGCGGCGCGCAGGCGCTCGGCCAGCGTGCCCTGGGGGGTGAGTTCGACCTCGAGTTCACCACTCATGTACTGGCGTGCGAACTCCTTGTTCTCGCCGACGTAGGACGAGACCATGCGCCGGATCTGCTTGCGTTGCAGGAGCTTTCCCAGGCCGATCCCGTCGGTCCCGCAGTTGTTGGAGTAGATCTCCAGACCCGTGATGCCCGCGTCCGCGATCGCGTCGATGAGTACGGCGGGAATTCCGCAGATGCCGAAGCCGCCCGAGGCGATGGTTGCTCCGTCGCCGATTCCGGCGACGGCCTGGGTGGCGGTGGAGACCACCTTGTCCACGGTCTGTTCCCCTTTCAGACGAGCTTTCAGACGAGCTTTCAGGCGAGCTTTCAGGCGAGCTTGGCGAGTTGTGAGAGAACGGTCTCGGGCACGGCGTCCGCCGGGATGTCGGCGACGAGGAAGTCACCCGAGGGCGCGTGCGCGTCGTCGGTGAGCCAGTAGGTGTGCGGGATCAGCGTCCCGGTGACAGGGGAACCGAGGAGGCCGACGCCGTCCTGGGTCCGCCGGCCGAGCGTCCACCGGTAGTGGTCGGTGACGTTGGAGACGGGCTTGTACGCCGAGTCCTCGACAGGCGTCGGCTGCTGCGTACCGGGCGGGCGGTCGTCGAGGAGCAGCATCGCCACCGGAAGGGCCGACAGCCGCCGTAGCCAGTCCGCGACGTACATGGCGGCGTTCTCCGCGTGGTCGGCGTTGAGGTCGGTCACGGAGCCGGCGCCACTCAGCGCATGCGTTCGTGCCAGCCAGCACATGGGTGACGGGATCTGCAGGATCAGTGGCGCCCCGGAGGTCTGCGCCACGACACCGGCCAGCTCGACGGCCTGGCCGGCGACCCTGGCGTCGGCCAGGAGAGTCTTGAGTGCGTATCCGGTACGTGTCCGGGCGGACAGGGACGACCTGAGCGCGTCGTCGACGGCGAGGACCTGGTCGTAGAAGGCGCCCAGTTCGAGCAGGGTGGCGTCGGGTCGGAGCAGGCCCTGGGCCTGCCGCGCGTACTGCGCGTAAGCGGTCGGGTCCGCCCACGGGACCGGCCTGCCCCGCAGGATGACGGCTTGCGTGTACCGGTGGTGGTCGATGACGAGCGCTGTCCGGCGGCCCGAAGGCGGTGCGGAGACGATCGAGGTGAAGTCCGTGGCCATGAGGGATCCTGGCTTCGAGGAGTTTGAGGAACGGGGCTGGAGAAGTACGGGCTGCGAGAATTACGGGCCGCGGAACCCGAGGCCGGCCGGGTTCACCACCGGCGGAGCACTGGCTCCTCCACCGGTGGTGCCGATCGGGCGGCCGGCCGTCGCGGATGACTCAGGACTTGCGATGCACGTCTTCGCCGTGCTTGTCCTCCAGCTCGCGCACCCGGGCTTCCAGCTGTGCGACCTTCAGGTCCCGGCGGTCCGGAAGCATGACGATCGGCATCTCGGCGATCGGAGCGGTGACCCGCTGAGGTCCGTCGATACCGAACACCGTGGCGGTCAGCTCCTCGGTGTCGTCGCCCCAGGAGCCGTAGTACAGCAGGTCCTCGGCGGGCTCGGCGGTGACGAACTCCTCGATGAACTCGGCGTACGGCTTGCCGCGCCGAAGCCGGTCCTGGCGGGCCTGGGCGCGCAGTTCCTTCGTGCCCTCGGCGTCCAGGATGAACGTGTCCGGGTCGAAGTCCACGGCGAAGATGTCCCGGGCGACCTTTTCGCTGATCCGCTTGAGTTCGACGTCCTTGACCACGGCGAGCGGGTCGCGCTCCAGGACGTCGCCGTAGCCGCCGCCGGCTCCCTGGCTCATCATGTACAGCTCGCCGTCCTTGGCGACGTCGAACTGCAGCCCCATGTGGTCGGTCATGTACTGGCCGCCCTCGAAGGGCTGTTCGTTCATGACCTTCTCGATGGACAGGTCGAAGCGGCTGGGGTCCTCGCGCAGGACGTCGTAGACGTTGATGCCCTTGACGCGGGCCAGCGGGTAGGTGCCGCAGCCGTAGCCGCCGAACATGCCGTACACGGAGGAGAACTTGGCACCGGAGGTCACCGTCATGAAGCCCCACAGCGGAGTGCCCTCGCTGGCGACGATCATCTCGTAACCCATGCCGCCGGTGTGCTTGCCGAAGCCCATGTTGTCGCGGACCAGGCGCTTGGAGACGAGTTGCATGAAGGGCACCTCCTCCTCCATGACCTCCTGCTCGGCCGTGTCGGCCATGGCGCAGAACAGCGGGGAGACGGCGTCCTCACCGTCCAGGAAGGGCTTGGCCCCGCCCGGCATCCCGTTCAGGTCCGCGCAGAGGTTGCCGACCTGGTCGCCGTGCTGGGTGACACCGCCCCACAGGAAGGTGTTGATCTGGTTGAACCAGGGAGCGATGACGTTGGAGAACTTCTCCGGGTTGGCGAACTGCAGCTTCGCCCAGGACGACTGCAGGGCCGAGAATCCGCGGAAGGATGCCTGCAGCGACTGTCCCATCGGCGCGTCGTAGCCGGCGTCCGCCCAGGTGTGCTCGTCGGAGATGATCTCGATCGGACTCATGGCCGAGGTGCAGCGGGGCAGGTCCGGCCACCAGAAGGCCAGGATCGCCTGCATGAACATCGACTTCACCGAGCACAGGGGGGAGTTGATGGCACGGTTGAGGATCTCCGGCCCGGTCCCGCGAAGGTCGACCGTCATCTTGTCGCCCTTGACGGTCACCTTGCAGGCGAGCTTGATGAGGATGTTCTCCTTCAGCGTGGAGTCCATGAACTGGTTGAAGCTGACCGTGCCGTCCGGCAGTTCGCTGATCCTGCGGCGGACTTCCTCCTCGACGTCCTCGACGGTGACGCGCAGGGCGGCCACAAAGGTCTCGACGCCGACCTCGTCGATCAGGAGGTCGATGCGCTCCATGATGCGCTGTACGGCACCGATCTTGACCTTCATGTCCGCCAGTTGCAGCTTGGGGTCACGGACGGAGTGCTGCAGGAAGGTCAGCAGGTCCCGGCGCAGCTCACCCCGTTCGACGATCTTGAAGGGGCTCATGCGCAGACCGTCGTCGAACGGGGTCTCCGAGCCGGAGGGCATGCCCCCGGGCTCGCAGGCACCGTTCTCGCCCTCGTGAATGGTGGCGGCGACCCAGGCGATGACCTCGCCGTCGCGGATGATCGGCATGATCATCGACTGGTCGGTGTTGTGCACGTTGCCGTAGCGGGCGTCGTTGTGGATGAAGCCGTCGCCGGGGTGGATGCCCACCGTCGGCTCGTCCTTCCAGTACTTCATGATGTACCGGATCGGATGGTGCAGGATCGCCGAGAAGGCGATCACCCCGTGGCAGGACAGATAGGTGACGTCACCGGCGGCCGTGTAGACGGCGGTGGTGAGATCGCCCCACTTCGCACCGGGCGCCGCGCCCATGGCCTCGCACATCTCGTAGCCCTCGTCGAGGGCGCCGGCGAGCCGCTTGCGGATGCGGTCGATCTGCAGCGGGTCGATGCCCTTGGCTATGTACTCGTCCTCCTGGACCGAGCGGGGCGCGATGTGGTGGGAGCGCATGATCTCCCGGTCGGGTCCCAGAAAGAGGGTTGTCTCGTCCATGAACTGGTCGACCCACTGCTGCTCCTGGGCCGTCAGCCCGGACACCGGAGACTCGTGAATGGCGGTCATTTCGCTGCTCCTTGAAGTCTGTGGGCGGGGCTCAGTCGCGCAGGAACCAGACGGCACCCTGGGGTGTGGGCTCCAGGCGCCAGCCGGGCTCGACGAGGTAGGTGGTGTTCTCGGTGGTGACGATGGCCGGGCCGGGGATCAGGTGGTGGTGGGTCAGCGTGGCGGCGTCGTGGATCGGCGTGCTGACCGGTTCGTCCGCGCCGGTGAAGTGGACCTGGCGGTGGCTCACCGGGGTCGGCACGGTGCGCTCGCCCGCGTACTCGAGGGAGTCGAACTTCACGACGTCGCCGTCGACGTACGAGGCGACGCGGATGGTCTGGACCCGGATGCCGGCCTCGGGTGCCTCGGAGCCCTTGCCGTAGCGCTGACCGTAGATGTCGGAGAAGGTCCGGATCATGTTCAGGACGTCGCCGACCGAGTGGATCCGGTCGATGTCGAACACCACGGCGGTGGTGACGAGTTGGTTGCCGTAGCGCATGTCCATCTCGAGCCGGTGGCGCACCTCCGCCGGGTCGAAGCCCTGGCGCACCAGGTCCTCCCGGCCTTTCGCCTCGAGCTGCTCGACGATGGTGTTGAACTCGTCGTAGCGGTCGTAGAGCGCCCGCGTCGTGGCGTTGTACATCACCACGTGGGCGCCGCGTTCGTGGATGTGGAGCTGCTTCATGTTGCCGGCGCCCAGGGCGGAGAACACCGAGGCGAAGGGCGGCGCGAGGATCTTCTTGATCCCGGCCTGGTCGGCGATGCCGCAGGCGTGCAGCGGACCGTTGCCGCCGTAGGCGAGCATGGTGAAGTCCTCGGGGAGATAGCCCCGTACCCGCAGCTCCTTGGCGATACCGATGGCCATCTGCTCGTCGACGCCGCGCTTGATCTCCTTGGCCGCCTGGATGACGTCCATGTCGAGCTCGTCGCAGAGCGTCTCCTCGATCGCGAAGACGGACCGCCTGGGGTTGAGCTTGATGAACCCGTTGGCGTAGTTGTCCGGGTCGAGATAACCGAGCAGCAGGTCGGCGTCGGTGACGGTGGCCAGCAGACCGCCCCGGTCGTAACACGCCGGGCCGGGCTCGGATCCCGCCGACTCGGGACCGAGTTTGACGCCCTTGTGGATCCGGTCGTACGAGGCGATGGAGCCGCCACCGGCTCCCAGGGTCAGCAGGTGGATCATCGGCACCGACACCAGCCAGCGGTCGATCGTCGGCTGGAAGTCGTAGTGCTTGACACCGCCCTCCGGGACCAGACCGATGTCGAAGGACGTGCCGCCCATGTCGGTGGAGATGACATGGCCGATTCCGGTCTCACGGGACAGGTGCTCGGCCGCGCCGACGCCGGCGATGGGGCCGGAGTGGATGGTCTGCAGGGCGTCGGTGGAGTTCATCTGCGCCATGCCACCGGAGTTGTGGATGACCAGCATCGGCTTGTCGTAACCGGACTCACGCAGGTTGTTCGCGAGCTGGCTCAGGGCGTGGAACATGATCCCGTGCAGGAAACCGTCCACGATGGTGGACGTCGCACGTACGTACTCGCCCTTGCGGCCGGACACCTGGTGTCCCAGCAGGACGGGGATGGCGCCGAGTTCGTGCGGCGGGTACTCCTCCAGGATGATCTCCTGGATCCGCAGCTCGTGGTCGGGGTTCTCGGTGGCGTTGGTGAGCGAGACGACCACCGCCTCGGCCCCGGCGTCCACGAGCTCGCGCACCATGCTGCGCACGTCCTTCTCGTGGAGGGGGACGACGACCTTGCCCGCGGAGTTGACCCGCTCCTTGACCGAGCGGATGAGCTGCCGGGGAACGAGCGGCTCCGGGCGCTCGGCCGCCGGCAGGTTCTGCTGCATCGAAGGGTCGAGACCCTCGCCGTAGCCGCGGCCCCGGGACAGGGGGATGGTGTCCTCGAACCCGTGCGTCACGATGGCGCCGACCTTGGGGCCCTTGCGTTCGATGAGCGCGTTGGTGCCGAGCGTGGTCGCGTAGCGGACGGAGTCGACCTCGGAGAGAACCTGGTCGCGGTCCAGGCCGGCCCGCGAACAGGCCAGGTCCAGGGCTTCGTTGAAACCGAGCGCCAGGTTGTGATGCGTCGTCAGTGCCTTGGCCTCGACGTACCTCTCGTCCCAGACGAAGAAGCAGTCGGTGAACGTGCCGCCGATGTCGACGGAGATGCGCTTCATGTGACGGTCTCCTTTCCGGTTTCCGGATGAGGGTCAGTGGGCGTCGGCGGCGTGGCTGTGCCGCTGGACGTCGTCGCCGGGGCCGTACGCGACGGCTGTCATCGGGTCGGTGCCGCGCTTCTGCCACTGGGCGCGCAGCGCGTCGATGTCCCAGAGCATGTCGACGGTCGGCGGGTGGCCCGGAGGCACGTACTCGGTCTCCATCTGGGTGGCGCAGCCGGGGCAGTAGAACTCGAGGATGCGGCAGTACGTCGGGTCCGGGGAGAAGGTGAACTCGTACCGCTGCGGGTCGATGATCGGCTGGTGGATCTCCCGGGGATCGCGGTCGTAGACCAGCGTTCCCTCCTTGTAGTTGCCGCGGGCGTCGCCGAGGTCGTGGTCGCAGACCCGGCACAGCCACCGTTCGGTGTCCAGGTCGATGAGCAGGTACTCGGTCATGGGTACGCGCATGGTGATCCGCCTTTCGTGAGCTGGAGGACGCTGGAGGACGCCGGGTCAGCGGGTGTCGGTGAGCAGCAGGTCGCACCCGGCGGTGACGTGGAGCTGCCAGCCCTCCAGGACGCGGGCGGTGAAGAAGGGGCCCTCGACGAGGGCCGGTCCCATGGCGGTGGCGCCGGGCTGCTGCTCGACGAGCGAGTAGACCGGCACGTCCTCCACCTGGTCCGGGCTCGAACGCACCCGCCTCACGCCCGATGACACGGCCGGCCGGGGCGCGAGTGTCTCGTTGCCTGCGAGTTCGACGTGCGGAAGCGCGGCGGTGACCGTGAGTCTGAGCGAACCGTGCAGGCCGGTGCCGACGGCCGGAGCGTCGCCGTACGCGTACGGGACCTCGTCGACCAGCGCCCCGTCCTGCTCCTCCACGACGACGCTCCACTGAAGGACGCACGAGGCCAGCTCGTGTCCTTCCTGGAACATGTCGCGCTCGGCACGCTCCAGCAGCGAGTCGTGCACCGTCGCGGCCGTCGCGGCCGAGGCCTCCGGGAGGCCGGCCTCGTAGCTCTGTCCGATGTCGGAGAAGCTGATCCCGAAGGCGGAGAAGACCGCTGCGAGCTTCGGGACGAGTATCGTCTTGACGTCGCTGAGCCGGGCGGCGCCGCAGGCGCTCATCGGGCCGGCGCCGCCGAAGGCCGCGATGGTCGTGTCCGCTGCGTCCTCGATGCTGCCGGCGAACGCGTTCGCCACCGTGGCGAAGTACGCCGCCTCCATCCGCAGGAGTGCCTCTTCGAGGCTGACGCCCAGCGGCTCGGCGACGGTCGCGGTGACGACCGCCTTCGAACGCTCAGCGTCGAGGCTGAAGTCCCCGTCCAGGTAGGTCGTGGGGTCCAGCACGCCGAGCAGCAGGTTGACGTCGGTGATGGTGGCGCTCTTGCCACCGAAACCGAAGCAGGCCGGCCCGGGCGCTGCGCCGACGCTCTCCGGCCCGACCGTGATGCGGCCGTCCCGGACGGTGATGACCGAGCTGCCGCCGACACCGCTGGAGTGGACGTCGCTCATGGGGAACGAGATCGGCACGCCCTTGACCGAGCCGCGCCGCTCGTCCGCGATCCGACCGTTCTTGACCGATCCGACGTCGGTGGTCGTCCCTCCGACGTCGATCATCAGGACGTGCCCCAGGCCGTACGCCCTGGCCAGGGCGCGGGTGCCCTCAAGGCCGCCGCGCGGACCCGAGGAATACGTCTTGAGCGCCACCGACTTGGCCACCCGGGAGGAGGCTCCGTCGTTGCGGTAGATGAGCAGCGGGTTCTTCACGCGGTGCGATCGGAGCCTGTCCTCGGCGTTGTAGAGAAAGCGTTCCATCGTCGGATGCAGAAAGGCGTTGATCGCCCCGGACCAGATCCGGCGCGAGCGCACCCGGTCGGCGGTGAACTCCCAGGAGTAGAGGATCGGCACCGAGCCCAGCAGGTGCCGGGGGAACCTGCGCAGCAGGATGCCGCGCAGTCGGCGCTCGTCCCGGCCGTCGGAGTCACCCACCGCGACGACGATGCGCGCCGCGCCGTCGGTCGTCAGCTTGTTGACCCGCTGCACGAGGTCGAAGCTTAGGGATTCCTCGTCCGCGTGTGGATCGACGGTGGCGACCCGTGTGCCGATGAGGTCGTCGAAGAGACTCGCCTCGCTCTCGGTCGACCGCAGCTCCTCGACGACCGCCGGGTCGTCGGTGATGAGGCCGATGCGGGGACCCTTGCGCTCCACCAGGGCGTTGGTGCCCTGGGTGGTCGAGTACCGGATGTGCCGTGTGCTGTGCAGCAGGGCCTCGATGTCGGCGGCACCGTAGACGGCCTCCGACGCCTTTGTGATGCCGTCGAAGAGGCACTTGGACAGGTCGAACGGGGTGGTCAGCGTCTTGGTGTACGTGAAGTCCTGACCGTCCCAGACACAGATGTCGGTGAGCGTCCCACCGTTGTCGATGTTGATCAGACGTTGCATGAAGAATTCCCTTACGGCTGCGAGGGATGTCGGTGACGCAGGTCTCCGCCGGGCGGCTCCCAGGAGAACTGGCGACAAATGTGCGCCTTGTTCCAGGAGGCGGCGTGTCCCACATTCGGACACTTGCGAGAGCCGCCGTTCTGGTCGCAGCCCTTCCCTGGGAGGGTTCCGGTCGAGAAGATCGAAGGATTCCCACATGGAAGTGGTGCCAGATGGAGGCTGTCGACCGGCGAGTCGCGATCGCTGCCGCTCGCACTGGGTTTCTCACATCCGGATCGGCCGTTGAGGGCAGGGTCAACGACGCGGTGGCCGCGTCGTGGCGGCGCTCACGCACGGCCGGCGTGGATGCCAGCACCTCTCAGGCGGCCTTCCACAACGACCTGGACATGTCCAGCCGACTGGTCCGCTGCTCACAACCGATCATCGACCGGCTGAGCGAGGAGACCGCGGAGATACCGCTCAGCATCGCCCTGAGCGACGGAAAGGCCCGGGTACTGACCCGCGTCGACACCGCCCGGACGATCGGACTGATGCTCGACAACGTCTCGTTCGCCCCCGGCTTCGGATACGCCGAGGGCGGGATCGGGACGAACGGTGTCGGCACGGTATTCGAGTCCGGCCAGCCGATTCATATCGTCGGACCCGAACATTTCCATGAGTGCCTGCAGCCGTTCGCATGCTCCGGAGCCCCCGTACGGGATCCGCTCAGCGGCCGTATCGAAGGCGTCCTCGACATCAGCTGCCTGACCGAGCACTCGAATCCGCTGATGCACTCGCTGGTCAGGGCCGCCGCCCACGAGATCGAACGCAATCTGCTGCTCGACCGCAGCCACAGCCAACAAGCCCTCTTCGAGACGTTCGTCCGCGTCGACGCACGATCGCGGGACGCTGTCATGGCACTCGGCGGAACGGTGACGATGGCCAACGCCTTCGCCCACGTTCTGCTCACGCCGGCGGAACAGCAGACCGTCCAGGACCACGCGCACCACCTCATGAGCCGCCGGGACCGCGCCGTGGACCAGCTGGAGTTGAGCACAGGAAAGGTCGTCCGCATCCGCGGCACTCGTATCACCGCGGGGCACGACGTGGTGGGCATCGTCGTCGAGGTCGCTCTGGTGGCGGAGGGCAGTCCCGACAGGCCGAGCCCCCTGGCCGCCGAAGAGGCGGTCCCCCCTCCGGCCATGGACACCGGAGCGGGCCTGAACCTGTCGCAGCTTCTCACGCCCTCCACTCTGAGCGGCAGCGGCCGGTCGCCCCTGTGGAAACGCGCGTGCAGGGACATCGCGTCGGCCCTGTCCCGCCATGAGGCGCTCCTGGTCATGGGAGAGACCGGTACCGGCAAGTTCTCACTCGTCGCCGAGATCTATCACCGGGTCAATCCCGGTGGCCGCAGCGTGCTCATCGACGCGGTGGACATCTCGCACTCGAGCTACACCGACGCCGAGGTCGCCCTGGAGGCGACGGCCCTTCCGACGCTGTACATCTTCCGGAAGATCGACCAGCTGTCGACTCAGGGAGTCGAACGGCTCAACACGTTCCTGCTCGCCCTGGCCGACAGCGACCGCCCTGTCTATGTCGCCGCCACGCTGTCCGATGCCAACATCGACTCCGATCTGCCGTTCCATGACCTTCTGGCGCACTTCCAGCAGGCCGCGACGGTGCCGCCGCTGCGCCACCGCACCGAGGACATCCCCGCAGTGGTCGTCCAGGTACTCAACAAGATCTCCGCGAAACGCGATACCCGGGTCAGCCCCGCGGCGCTGCGGGTGATCTGCCACTACTCCTGGCCCCACAACATCACCCAGCTCGAGGACGCCTTGTCCGCGGCACTCCTCAGACGGCCCGTCGGAGAGATCCAGCCCCAGGACCTGCCCGGCTACTGCCACAACGCGGCCAGGCGCCAGCTCACCGGCATGGAGGCCATCGAGCGCGACGCCATCATCAAGGCACTCCACGACGCCAACGGGAACCGCGTCCAGGCCGCGGCAGCACTGGGGATCGCGCGCTCGTCGCTGTACCGCAAGCTCAAGAGCTTCGGCGTCACGACGATCTAGGGCGCGTATCGAGTCGTGATCAATGAGCACCGCAGCTTCCGGGCCGGGTGCCCCGTCGGGGGTACGGGGCCGGCGATCTGCGGCTGCGCCGTGTGGGCGCGAGTGACCGGAAGCGATGCCGCAGGCAGGCAGCGGGGCCCGAGGACCCCGGCCGTGTGCCATCCGGGACGGTGCGTCAGAGCATGGCGAGCCGGTCCACCAGCAGCTCCGTCCTGCGCTCGGTGTCCTCCGGCGGGAGCCGTCCCGCTCGGGTCAGGGTGGCCAGTCCGTGCAGGGACGCCCAGAACGTCTCGGTGAACAGCTCCGGGCGCACGCCGTCCCCGGCGACCTCGCCGAGAGTCTCCAGCAGCGCGGCGAAGGCGTCCTTCAACGGTTCGGGGGTGTCCTCCTGCGCGTACGCCAGGCCGCCGTCGAGCTGGAACAGGGCGTCGTAGACCGCCGGATGGCGTTCGGCGAAGGCGAGGTAGGCACGGGCCAGCGCGGTGGCCCGGGCGCGGGGGCCGTCGGCGGCGGCGGTCGCGGCCCGCATCGCCACGGCCATCTCGGAAGCGCCCTGCAGAGCGACGGCGCCGATGATCTCGCGCTTGCCGCGGAAGTGGCTGTAGAGGACGGGCTGACTGTATTCGATGCGTTCGGCGAGCCGCCGGGTGGTGACCGCGTCCCAGCCCTGCTGCTCGGCGAGTTCGCGGGCCGTGGCCACGATGAGGCGCTCGCGGGTCGCCCGTTCGCGCTGCTTGCGCTCCTGTACCGACATGATTCGATCCTAGCATCGCTAGACAAGCGAGCGGCAACAGTACTAGCGTTGCCCCATCAGCTAGCGATGCTAGATACCAAGAGGGGTCATCATGCTCAATGCACTCGAGGTCGTCACCATCGTGGTCGTCGGCGTGATGGTGGGGGTGGAGTTCTCCGTCCCCTTCTTCAGCAACCCGATCCTCAACGCACTCCCCGGCGACAACGGCCTGCGCGGCCGCGTCCACGGGGCCCGACTGGGCGGCGCCGTGATGCCGTTCTGGTACATCGGCTCGCTCGTCCTCGTCGGGGTCTGGGCCGTCGCCGGATGGGACGACGATGGCACCGGCCTCGTCGTGACCGCCGCCGCGCTGCTGATCGTCAGCGTGCTCATGTCGATCCTGGTGCTCGTCCCGATCAACAACCGGGTCAAGACGTGGACCGCCGGCAGCCGGCCGGCCGACTGGAAGGAGCAGATGAAGCGCTGGGACCGCTGGCACCACGTCCGTGTCGCCGTCATCATCGCCGCCTTTGCCTGCCTGGCGGCCGCCCTCACCTGAGCCCGCGGGCCGGCGCGGCGCCGGTGGCGCACAATCCCCACTCCCCGGGCGGCAGCGGGCCACCGAAATCCCGACGTCCGGGCATGCAGCTGCCGCTGAGAGTCCACACCTGCGATCCCGACAAGCTACGCCCCTCGATCACCTGCGCGGCTCTCGGCTCTGGTTCGGGTGAGGTCTTTGATCCAGATCGCCGAGGCGCGCAGGTGAAGCCCGGCGAGGTAGCTTTCCGGGGTCTTGTCGTAGCGCGTCGCGATGCCCCGCCACGCCTTAATCGGCAAGGGCCGCCAAGATCCCCAAAGGACTCATAATCCGTCGGCCGTGGGTTCGAGTCCCACCCGCCCCACTTGTGCAGGTTGATGACCTGCGGAAACGTTCCTCGTGAGGTGTCGGACCGTCAACTCCCGCTCAATGGACTGAATCCGCTGCTCGCGAGTTTGACGCCAGGTTGGTCTGTGTCGGCTGATGTTGCTCTGACCTGCACGTATGCGCCCGGAAACGTAGCTGGTGAGGCGTGTTCTGGTCGGCTCTGCTGCGGCGTTGAGGCCATTCTGAGGCCGAAGGTATGGGGAAGTATCCGGGAGACTGGGCTCCGACGAGTCGTCTGGGTATGGCTCAGGGCTTTGGAGGGTGTGTCTCGTACATGCGGACGGCGACGATCAGGCCGGAGACGGCGGTGAGGGCGGCGACGGTCCAGATCGCGGTGGTGATGCCGTAGGCGTCGGCGAGGAGGGCGCGACGGCGAAGCCGCCGTCGCGCCACAGGCGGTAGACCCCGACGGCGCGGGCGTGCCTTCTCGGTCCCGTCTCCGGTGCGCACTTCAACCCTCAGCACGTCGAGCGCCCGCCGGTCCGGCGTCAGCATGCGGTCGAAGAGTTCGATGGGGGGCCTCTGGGTTGTGGACCGCTCGGGATGTGCCTTGGCCAAGGCCGGTAAGTGGTGAGGAAACGGCCCCGAGAGAAAGCGGCCTCGCAGGGAGCCCTCGACGGTTGTCGGGGGCGGTCGAGGCCGAGTCTCGTTGAGGCGTGCTGACAGCCGCGAGGGACGGCGGTCGGACGTCCACGGTCGCACGGCGACCTGCACCCCGGCGTGCCGAGGTCAGCGGCTGTTCCACCGCGGTGTCCCATTCGGTCTGCGGCGGCGGGCTCCGCAACATCTCCCGCGGGTAGGCTTTGCCTGATCAGGCAAAGTCGGCGGGGACGAGGCATGGGCGGGGTCGAGAAGACGCGGGGTGGCGGGGCTGAGCGGGCGACCTCGCGGGATGTCGCCCGGCTTGCCGGGGTGTCGCACACGGCCGTGTCCTTCGTCTTCAACGGGCGTGCCCAGGGCAACCTCTCCGCCGAGACACAGGAGAAGATCCGCAAGGCGGCCGAACGGCTCGGCTACCGGCCGAACGCGGTCGCCCGTGGACTGCGCCGGAGTCGTACCGCCGTGATCGGTCTGATCACGGACGAGATCGCCACCTCGCCGTTCGCCGGGCGGCTGCTGCGCGGGGCCATGGACATGGCGTGGCGCAGTGAGCACCTGGTGCTCACCGTCGACTCCGGGCAGGACCCGGTCGCCGAGGACGCGGCTGTCGCCGAACTGCTCGACCGGAGGGTCGACGGGATCATCTACGCCGCGCTGTCGCTGCGCCGCGCCCGAGTCCCGGAAGGGCTGCACCGCACGTTCGCCGTGTTCGCCAACTGTCTCCCCGAGGACGGCTCCCTCCCGGCCGTCATCCCCGCCGAGCGGGCCGGTGGCCGCAGCGCCGCGCGCGTCCTTCTCGACGCGGGCCACCGCCGTGTCGCCCTGGTGGGCGGTCTGGACGACATCGCGACCGCGGAACGGCTGCGCGGCTTCCGGGACGTGCTGCGGACGGTGGGGCTGACCGCCGAGAAGGACTGGATCATGCGGACGGGAGGGGAGATCGCCGCCGGGTACCAGGGCGCGCTGCGGCTGCTGGACGGTGTTCCCGCCTACCGGCGGCCCACGGGGATCGTCTGTTACAACGACCGGGTCGCCGCGGGCGTCCTCCACGCCGCCGCGCGCCTGGGCCTCGACGTGCCCGCCGAGCTGTCCGTCGTCGGCTATGACGACCAGGAACACATGGCGGCTTTCCTCAGCCCGCCCCTCACCACGGTCGCTCTGCCCCATCGCGCGATGGGGGAGACGGCCGTCCGCCTGCTCCTGGACGCCATCGACAGCGGGACCGCGCCGCCGGTCACCACCCGGCGGCTGGAGTGCCCCGTCGTCACGCGGGGTTCGGTGGGACCAGCTCCCAGCCCGTGACCTCGACGTCCGTCCCCGGCACGGTCAGCTCCGCGATGTCGTCGTCCCGTCGGTACACCCGTTCCGTGGCCGTCGCCCGGTCACCCGCGAACAGTTCCAGCAGGGAGCCGTCCACGAGGATCCGTACGGTGAGGGTCTCGCCCGGTGGGGTCGGCAGGACCAGGGGGGCCGTGCCGTCCGGGCGGGAGCGTGGCCAGGCCGTGCGGTCCAGGGTCACCGTGCCGGACGCCGGGTCGAGTCGCACGGTCAGTTCGGCCCCGGACGTGGCCCGCAGCAGGCTCACGGTCGCCGCCGAACGGGCTGTCACCAGCAGGTCGTACGCGAGGGGGAGTGGCCGGTGCGGTCCTGGTGCGGCCGTGAACGGAACGGCCGCTCGCAGTAGTTCGAGCTCCGGAGCCGGTACGACCCGTAGCGTGCCGTCCTCGTGGGTGTCCATCACCCGGGGTGCCGTGAGGACGCCGGACCAGCCCGCGCGGTCCACCTCCTCGGGCGGGCGTGACTCCCAGGACCAGCCCCAGAGCAGGGCGCGGCCGGACTCCGTGTCCTGGAGGACGGAGGGGGCGTAGAAGTCACGGCCGAGGTCCAGCGGGCCGCCGCCCGTGCCGGCCGCGAACCTCGGTCCACCGTCCGCCTGCTCTACCAGACGGCCCGTGACGTACGCGGTGCTCAGCGGGTCGCCGTCCCACAGGGCCACCGCCAGCACCCAGTCGCCCCCGGGGGTCGCCCACAACTGCGGGCACTCCCAGCCGATCGCCCGCTTGCCGAAGGCGCGGGCCGCCGCCGGGTCCCGGCCGTCGAGCAGGACCCCGGCGAACCGCCAGTCGTACAGGTCCTCACAGTCGTACACCAGGACGGACGGGGTGCCGTCGGCGTGGCCGGCGCCCATCAGCGCCCAGCGGCGTCCGGCGAAGTGGAAGACGAAAGGGTCCCGGAACATCGTCACGTCCAGGCCGGGTGGTGGGCCGGCGACCACCGGCACCGGCAGTTGCTTCCACTCCTGGAGGCCGTCGTCCTCGGTCACGGCGAGACAGATCGCGCTCAGGCCCTGGTGGTCGTGGTCGATCCCGGAGTACACCGCTGTCGGTACACCACCGTCGTCCACCACGCAGCCGGACCAGCAGCCCGCCTCGTCCGGGCCGTCGGGCGTGGGGCGCAGGGCGATCCCGTGGTCGTCCCAGTGGGCGAGGTCGGGGCTGGAGGCGTGGCCCCAGTGAACGTTCGTGTGCACGGGGGCGTCGGGGTTGTGCTGGTAGAAGAGGTGGTATCGATCGCCCCAGCGGAACGGGCCGTTCGGGTCGTTCATCCAGTTGGCCGGCGGGCGGACCCTGAAACGCGGGCTGTTGGCGTCGGCCGACCGGCTCACGGAACTCAACGATTGACTCCTGCGGATGTGATGCCCTCGCGCAGAGGGCGCTGGCCGACGACGAACACGACGACGGCGGGGATCATGGAGAGGACGACTCCGGCGAGGACGACGGAGATCGAGCCGGTGCCGAGGTTGCCCTGGAGGGAGACCAGGCCCAGGGGCAGCGTGAGGTTCTCGGTGGAGGTTTCGAGGATCAGCGGCCGGAAGAACTCGTTCCAGTGGTAGTTGAAGGCCAGCACGCCGACGATGGCGAGACCGGGGGCCGCCAAGGGGGCGTACACCGACCGGAAGACGCGCCACGGACCCGCGCCGTCGATCATCGCCGCCTCGCCCAGGTCCTTCGGCATGCCCAGGAAGTACTGGCGCATCAGGAAGGTGCCGAAGGCCGTCGGGAAGGCCGGGACGATGAGGCCGAGCAGGGTGTCGGTCAGACCCATCGTCTTCAGTTCCAGGAAGACCGGGACCATCGTGACCTGCAACGGCACCATCATCGTGGCCAGTACCAGCGCGAACAGCGGCTTCTTGAAGCGGAATTCGAGGCGGGCGAAGGCATAGCCCGCCAGGCCCGCAGTGATCATCTGGCCGGCCGCGATCAGCGCGGTCACCAGGGTGGAGTTCAGTGCGTACAGCCAGACGTCGATCTGGTCGAAGACCCCGCGGTAGGCGTCGACGGTGGGGTCCGTGGGGATGATCTTCGGCGGCAGGTCGAAGGACTCCGCCGGCGTGCGCAGTGACGTCGACACCGTCCAGATGACCGGGCCGAGCGTCAACAGGGCGCACAGCGCCAGGCCTGCGATCCGGCCACAGGGCGCCAGGACGTGCCGTACGCGTGACGCGGTGGGGCTCGTGCGGGGACCCGGCATCGAACCCGATGCCGAACCCGAGAGGGAACTCGTACTCATCTGACTCACCCGGCTCACTGGTAGTGGACGTAACGCCGGCTGAGCCGGAACTGGAGTGCGGTGACCGCCATGATCAGGGCGAAGAGCAGGACGCCCACGGCGGACGCCTCGCCGAAGCGGAGCTGCTCGAAGGCCGTCTCGTAGATGACCATCACGACCGTGCGCGTCGAGTCGCCGGGACCGCCCGCCGTGAGGACGTACGGCTGCTCGAAGACCTGGAGGGCGTTGATGATGCCGACCACGGACGCCACCAGCAGCGTGGGCGACAGCAGCGGCAGGGTGATGGCGAGGTGTTTGCGCACCCCGCTCGCGCCGTCCAGCGAAGCCGCCTCGTGCACCTCTTTCGGGATGTTGTTCAGGCCGCCGACGAACAGCAGGAACGAGAAGCCGAACTGCTGCCAGACGTACGCCAGGACCACGGCCGCCATCGCCCCGTTCTCCGAGGTCAGCCAGGAGACCGAGGGGATACCCACCGTGGCAAGGAGCCAGTTCACGGGGCCGAAGTCCTGGTTGAACAGGTACTTCATCACCACCGAGATGGACGCGGCGGACAGCACCAGCGGGAAGAAGAACGCCGAACGGAACACGGACCGCAGCCACTTGGGCATCCGGCCGTTCACCGCGATCGCCAGCACGAGCGCGATCAGCAACTGGAGTGCGACCGCGAGCACCATGAAGACAAGCGTGTTGCGGAAGGAGACGAGGACCGTCGAATCGGTCAGGATCTCCCGGTAGTTGGCCGCTCCGGCCCACCGCGGGTCGTCGATCACGTCCCACTGGAAGAGGCTGAGGACGACCGAGCCGACGATCGGTACGACCGTGAAGACGACGATGCCGACGACGGTGGGCGCGAGGAACAGTACGGCGAGGAGGCGGGTGCCCCGGGTGCGGATGGTGGTGGCGGCCGTGGACTCGGATGCCTTACGGGTCTGACCGGTCCTGCGGTTCCTGCGGGTGCGGGCGGGCTCCGGCCCTACGGGCCTGATCTCGGTGTTCGTCACACTTCACGCTCCATGGCCTTCTCCAGGTCCCCCTGCAGCCGGCGCAGCGCGGGACGCACCGCGCCGGGGCTCGCAAGGGCGGTTCCGGTGTGCTTGATCAGCAGCTGCTCGACCTCGTTGACCTGCGGCGGGGCCGGGATCGGGCTGGTGGTGGGGATCTTGTCGAGGGTGTCGTAGAAGACCTGCCAGTGGGCCGGGCCGGTCTCCCGATAGCGGGCCTCGTCGACCATGGAGCGGCGGGCCGGAGTGGTCTGGTTGGCCGCGAAGAGCCGGGTCATCACGTCCTTGCGGGCGGTGTACTTGATGAACTCCCAGGCCTCGTCCCGCATCTTCGACGTGCGCAGCATCGCGTACCCGGCGGCGCCGAACTGGTGACGCCGGGTGCGCCAGCGCGGGAAGTACTGCACGTCGTAGTCGGCCGGTTTCATGCCCGCCTGATGCAGGCCGCCCGCCCAGAAGCCGCCCGCGGGCGTGACACCGACGCGGCCGGTGGAGAAGACGCCGACGAGGTTGCGGCCGTCCCCGCCCTCCGGCCGGGTGCACAGGTCCTCCTGGACGAGGGAGGAGAGGTAGTCGTAGACCTCCGCGACGCGGTCGGAGTCGGCCAGGGGTGTCGTCCACCGGTAGCCGCCGCCCCGGCCGCGCCGCTGTGCCTCGGGATAGAAGGAGTTCCAGAGCCAGTCGCCGCCGGGGGCCTTGGACTCGGTGAGGAGGTTGGTGTCGTTGGCGAAGAGCCAGGGGACCACTCCGCCCCACAGCCGGTTGGTCCAGAAGTACGGGGTGAACCGGTCGCCGTTGCTGCGCTTCATCGCTCGCAGCAGCGTTGTGAAGTCGTCGTGGGTCCAGTCGTCGTCGGGGAGGTCGGCACCCGCGCGTTCGAGGACCCGGCTGTTGAGGTACATGTCGGCCGCGTTGAACTCGACCGGCAGCTGGTAGAGGCTCCCCTCGTACATCATCGACTCGACCAGCGAGGGATGGACGTCGGCGAAGTACGTGCGCAGCTCGGCCGCGTCCCGCTTCGCCCACCTGTCCAGCGGTACGCCGAGCCGCTGGGCGAAGAGCTGCACGCCCTCGGTGGCGACGTACACGAGGTCGGGTGCCGTGCCCGCGGCGATCTGGGTGAGGATCTTGGAGAAGAAGTCCGACCAGTCGTAGGCCTGTACCGGGTTGATGCGGATCCTGATGTCGGGGTGGGCCTCGCGGAATCCGTCGCGCAGGGCGCGCTGCGCCTCGGGGTTGAAGGCGGACCCCAGGGTCGCGATGACGAGCGAGCCGTCGTCGCGGCCGGGGATGTCGGCGGCGGTGAGGCGGTCCCAGCCGGCCGCGACACCGGCGAGAGCGGCGGCTCCGGCGCCGTACGCGCCGTAGCGCATCAGGGCCCGTCGGGAGAGGAGCGAGTCGGTCATCGGCGAGCCTAACTCGTGTTAGCCGAAGTTGGATTTCATGATGATGAGAACCCCGCTGCGGCTCTGTCAAGGGATGTGCGCGGATGGGAAGTTGCGAACGAAGTCGGTGCGCGAGGGCTTGACCTTTAACGAGTTAGGAATACGGTTCCGGTCCCATGAGCCGTGTCCCGACGACGACGTCGGGGGAAGGGAGCCGCACGATGCGTGGCATGAAGAGGAGTTCGCTCGGCCCAGGGGAGACACTGTCCAGGCGGTCGCTGCTGACGGCCTCGGCCGTCGGCGCCGCCGGTGTTCTGCTGCCGGACCTCGTGAGACCGGCGGTGGCGGCGGCCCGCGGGGCGACGGCCGCGTGCACGGGCAGCTACCGCGCCGAGTACCACTTCACGGTCCCCGACCAGTGGATGAACGACCCGCAGCGCCCGATCTGGATCGACGGCGAGTACCACTACTACTACCTCTACAACCCCGACTACTCGACGGGCGGCACGACGGCCGGCACCGCCTGGCGCCTGGCCACCAGCACCGACCTCGTCTCCTTCACCGACCGGGGCATCGCCGTGCCGAAGGACACGACTCCGGGCGGCGATGTCTGGTCCGGCTCGGCGGTGGTCGACACGGACGACACGGCGGGCTTCGGCGCGGGCGCGGTGATCGTCATCGCCACCATGGCGCCCGACGAGGTCACCCAGGCCCAGTACCTGTACTACTCGACGGACGACGGCCGCACCTTCACGAACCACGGCACCGCCCCGGTCCTCCCCAACCCCGGAGTACGGGACTTCCGCGACCCCAAGGTGATCCGCGACGAGGAGCGCGGGCGGTGGGTGATGCTGCTCGCCGAGAGCGACAGAGTCGGCTTCTACCACTCCGCCGACCTCAAGGCGTGGACGTACGCCGGCGGTTTCGTCAAGGGCGGCATCGGCGTCCTGGAGTGCCCCGACCTGTTCCGGATCAGGGCGGACGACGGGACCTGGAAGTGGGTGCTGGGCGTCAGCGCCAACGGCAAGAGCTCCGGGCTGCCGAGTACGTTCGCGTACTGGACGGGTTCCTTCGACGGCACGACCTTCACCGCCGACGCGTCCGATCCCCAGTGGCTGGACCACGGCTGGGACTGGTACGCGGCGGTCACCTTCGACAAACGTGACGCTAGCGGGGTCCTGGACCCTGACGCGCGGTATGCGATCGGCTGGATGAACCACTGGGACTACGCGAACACCACGCCCACGATCGAGTGCGACGGCTTCAACGGCACCGACTCGATCGTCCGCGAGGTACGACTGAAGCACGCGTCGGGTACGTATTACCTGGCGTCCCAGCCGGTGGCGGCCCTGGACGACCATGTGTCGCGCACGGTGGACCTCGGCGACATCGCGGTCGACGGCACACGACCGCTCGACTACACGGGTACCGCGTACGAGCTGACCTGTGAGATCACCTGGGACCAACTGGTGGGCGCCGGCCTCCAGTTGCGGCGGTCGTCGGACGGTGGGCGGCACATCGACGCGGGGGTCTATGGCGATTACGCCTTCGTCAACCGCGGTTACACCGTGAGCCCCGACACCTCCGGCCGCTGGCAGGAGAGCCGCACGCCGTTCGACCTGTCCGCCGGCACGGTCCGCCTGCGGATCCTCGTCGACCGCACGTCCGTCGAGATGTTCGTCGGCGACGGCCGGTACGTGCACTCGACCGAGGCCTTCCCCGACCCGTCCGACACCGCACTGGCGCTGTTCACGATCGACGGGCAGGCGGTGTTCCGGAACGTGGTGATCCGGGAGTTCACGGTCTCATCCGACGGGGAGGTGGCCGGGGCGGGCCGAGAGGCTGCCGACGACCGGCGCGCCAGGGCCCTCTATGCCGAGGCAAGCTAGGCATCGGCACCGCGGAAACGGGCACGAGATTCCACGCCCGCACATGTGATGGAGCCTCGCCCGTCGGTAGGGGAATCCGCCGCGGGCGAGTTCGAGAGGTCCTATCCAGCTGGCGAGATCACTCTCGACGCCGTCGGTCTTGCCCCTTGTGGCCTCATTGAGGCCGCGTTGAGGCCACAAGGACAGGAACAGACCAACAAATGTTGACGAGCACTGACACCACTCACCTCACCTGACCTGCTGACACGCGTCTTCCAGCAAAGACTGGGGACGACACCGGGCAGGTTCAGGTCCGAAAGCTGATCGTCCCGGAATACGGCGTACTGCCCGTCTGCAGCGCGAACGGACACCGATCAGTGATGTCTACGGCGAAGCTGCGTGCGCCGAAGCCGTCAGGTAACGCCTGGTCGGCTGCTCAGGGCGCCACCGCGCGGCCCGTCTGCGGGGAGATCACGCCGGCGCACAGACCGCGGGCGGCCAGCCCCTGTGCGATGCGTGGGATCGCGGCCAGCGTGTTGGCGGCCCAGTCGTGCATGAGGATGATCTGACCGTTGGTAAGCCGCCCGGCGGCCTGCACGATCGCATCCGTACTGGCGCCGTTCCAGTCCTGCGAGTCCACGTTCCAGATGATCTCGGTAAGGCCGTACTTGGCCTCCACCGCCTGGACCGTCGAGTTGGTCTCGCCGTACGGCGGCCGGAACAGTTTCGGCGTGCCGCCGCCTGCGGCCGCGATGGCCTGCTGGGTTCGGGAGATCTCCGAGTCGATCTGCGACTGGCCGAGCCGGGTCAGATGCGGGTGGGTGTAGCTGTGGTTGCCGACCCACATGCCAGCCGCCGCCTGGGCCTTGACCCGGGCCGGGTAGGCGGCGGCGTACCGCCCCTCGTTGAACATGGTCGCCCGCAGCCCGTTCCGCTGCAGCGCGCCCAGCAGGGCTGGCGTGTTCCCGGAGGGGCCGTCGTCGAAGGTGAGTCCGACGTATCCGTTGCAGCCGGCGGCCTGCGCTGGGCCGGCGTTGACGGTGAGGGTGCTGGTGGCGGCCAGCGCCAGCGCGGCCAGGGCCGTCGCCATGGGGCGTGCGGTCGGACCCGGTGGGGCGGTGCTCATGGCGCCACCGTGATGTTGGAGTTCCCGCTGCTCTGGTAACCCTCGGTCGCAAGGATCATGTAATACCTGAAGTCGCCGAGGCGCATCCCCGCGCGGGCCCAGGCGTCGAAGTGGTTGCCGGTGGTGATGGTGCCGCCCGTCCGCTTCGACTGCCGCACGCTCCAGTACTGGTTGAAGGTCCTGATGCCTTCGACGGACGGCGCGTTGTACCGCGTCGTCTGGTAGATGTCGTACGTGCCGCCGTCGCTGCTGACAGCGCCCTTGTACGTGCCCGTTGGCCGGTAGGTGCCCCAGTTGTCGACGACGTAGTACTCGACGAGCGGGTTCGACGTCCACCCGTAGAGGCACAGGTAGCCGTTGCCGGAGGGATTGAAGGTGCCCGAGTACCTGACGGTCCTGCGTGAGCCGTTGCTCCAGCCCTTGCCGGCGACGAAGTTCCCGGTGTTTCTCCAGCTCGTGCTGTAGTTGCCGCCGGAGTCCAGGGTCATGGAGACCGTGCCCTGCGAGTCGGTCCAGAACGAGTAGTAGAAGCCGTTGTGGGTGCCGGTCTGGTTCGTGGTGATGACGGTGGCGGCGCGGGCGGTACCGGGCAGGGCCAGCGCCGACGCGGCGCCCAGCAGCATGGCGCAGGCGGCCCTGCGGGTAGTCGGGTGTGCGGGTACGAGGTTCATGCGAGGGCTCCTTCATCTCTTCTGAGGCCGGGATGTGGGTGGCAGTGTTGGCCTGCACTCGTCAAGTGTCAATAGTTTCGGTATCAGATACGAAATATTTCGAAGGCTTCAAGCGTTTAATGAAGGGTTTTCGGTCACCGAACAGAGGGTGTTTGGGAGAAATTCCGAGAGCCTGGGCTTCGAATGTTTCGAAGGGTCTCCGGGCAGATCCGAGGTCACGACTGCAGCAGAGGGTGCAGACGCGGCAACTCGGCGTGGAACCTGACCGGCAGGGCGACGAGGGGGAGGAACACGGGCCGCTCCGTCCGGTGCGTCTTGCGGGCGTAGGCCGCGAGAGCGCATCCGGCTTCTCCAACCTCACCGCGCACGGCGGGTTCCTGTACAACGGTCCGGGCGCGATCCTCACCGGCATCCTGATGGTGGTCTTCTCCTTCATGGGCAGCGAGATCGTCACCCTGGCCGCCGGCGAGACCGCCGATCCGCGGGCAGCGGTCACCAAGGCCACCAACAGCGTGATCTGGCGGATCGCGGTGTTCTACCTGGGCTCGATCCTGGTCGTGGTGTCGCTGCTGCGCTGGGACGATCCGGCGATCCTCGAGGACGGCTCGTACGTCGCCGCGCTGAACTCCATCGGCATCCCGCACGCCGGCGAGATCATGAACGCCATCGTGCTCACCTCCGTGCTGTCCTGCCTCAACTCCGGTCTCTGCACCGCCTCCCGGATGGCGTTCTCACTCGGCCGCCGCAGCGACGCCCCGGCCGCCTTCGGCAAGACCACGGGCCGCGGAGTCCCGCAGGCGGCCATCCTGGCCTCGGTGGTCTTCGGCTTCGTCGCCGTCGCCTTCAACTACCTCTGGCCGGAGACGGTCTTCCAGTTCCTGCTGAACTCCTCCGGCGCGATAGCCCTCTTCGTCTGGCTGGTGATCTGCTTCTCCCAGTTGCGGATGCGCAAGATCATCCAACGGGAGTCGCCGGACAAGCTGGTCGTCAGGATGTGGCTCTACCCGTACCTGACCTGGGCCACCATCGCGATGATCACGTTCGTCCTGGTCTACATGCTGACCGACACCGCCGACGGCGGCGGACGCGACCAGGTCGTCCTGTCCACCCTGGTGGCCGTGGCCGTGGTGGCCTTCGCGCTGGTCCGCGAGCGGCTGGCGCGCAACGCCCGGCAGGACAAGGCCATCCCTTCGTAGCAGCCCGGGCCCGTTGTACGGCCGCCCCGACCAGCCGGTGACGCGGCCCTCCCGCCGCGTCACCGGCTTCACGGCTGCACGCACCCGTCATGCCGGGCCGGTTGTCCCGCGGGGGCAAAAGGGGCTCATCTGCCGGCCCACCCTGCATGTCTGAGAGGGCGGTTTGCGGATACCCCCGTACTCGACAGCTGAGGGACGCTCAGGGATGCGGCGAGTTTCTCCGCTCTGCCGGTGGAGGGCCCTCTGGCGTCTGGTCGGTCAGAACAACTCCGACGACAGTAGTTCGGCGGCGGGCCGCAGAGTCCAGAGATCGCCGCCGGGCGGTGGGGTGAGCAGGGGCAGCGCTGCCTGCGCCTCGCGGTCGCCCGCGTCGGCGGCTGCGTGGATGACGTCGTTCGCCTTCCATATCTCGAAGTTCGACTCCGGGTAGGGCCAGGGCGCCTTGCCCGTAGCGGCCGGGAGGAGGAAGTCGACGGCCTTGAACACGCTCTCGCCGTCGGGGCCCTGGTACTTCCAGAGGTTGATGCCTACGTGCCGTCCGACGTCGGCGAGCCGGGCCAGGGCGAGCAGGTTGAAGGCGGAGTAGTGGTAGCTGCGGGTGCGGCGGATCTCCTGCGGCTGGCTGCCGTCCGGGGAGATGCCCTGGTCGATGCGGGTGGTCCGCGCCTGGGCGACGGTCTGGCGGGCCAGTTGGGGGCGCCCGACGGCCAGCGCGATGGCGGCCACTTGCATGTCGGCGAAGGTGCCGTGGTTGTTGACGGCCGCGGATTCCGCCTTGCCGAAGTCGCTTGTGGTCAGCCAGTCGAGGAACTGGGTGGACCAGGAGCGGAATCCGTCATGGTCGGCAGGGGCCCAGCCGGGGGCGCCGGTGTTCAGGATCGCGGCCGCGTCGAGCAGGCTCGTGAAACCCAGGGAGAATTCGATGAGGCCGGCCGCCCGGCCGTCGTCACCACAGGGCACGAACTGGGCGTTGATCAGGCGTGGGTTCATCCTCGTCTCCGGGGTGACGAACCAGGTGCGCAGGATGTCGGCCGCGTGCCGGGCGTACGCGGCCCGGCCGGTGTAGTACCAGGCGAGGCTGAGGGTGTAGGCGGATGCGAAGACGTAGGCACGCTCGGAGTGGTCGGGGATCAGGTCGGCCTCCGGGTTCCGCTGGCCGTCCTTGCTCACGTATGGGCAGCCCAACGGGTTGTCGGGTGTCTTCGGCTGGCTGGGCCACCAGTACGGGGCCTGACTCAGGTAGTCGTGCTTGTCACCGCTGGGCGGGGTCTGTGTCTTGTCGGTGACGCTCCAGGGGCCCTGGCCGAGCCAGTTGTCGGCCTGCTGGACCAGGTCGGCGAGAGCGCGTCGCCGCACCGGGTCGCCCTGATCGAGGCGTTGTTTCGCGTGCACCAGGCGTTTGCCGTCGAGCACGACGGTTCGGGGGACGCGCTGCTCGGCTACCACCGTGGCGGCCGGGACAGCGGCTCCGGTCGGGACCGCGGCGACGAGCAGCGACAAGATGGCCGTGCCGAGGGACAACAGGCCAACGGTACGTTTGTGCATGACGACTCCTCATCACATGGATGAACGACGTTCACATGCGTACCTGTTGGACGGTAGAAGCGTCACTCGCGGACGGCAATACCCGTGACGTGACGTCATCCGATGAATAGAGGTGACTCTGCCGGCGGTCGTCGTCGTCCCGTGACGAATTCCGCTCAGTGTGCGCCTATAGGTCGGATGTATGGGGAAGTGTGCACCGCGGCACTCTGCACCCGCTAGAGCAGATCGCGCGGCACCTTCTCGTTCCAGGTGCGGGAGAAGACCCGGCGGTCGGTCTCGTACGCGTCCAGGGTCGCGTCCACGAAGAAATCCGTCTCGTCGCAGGTGAGCTCGGTGTGCGTCACCACCCGTACGTCCCAGTTGTCCCGCCGGAACCGCATGGTCCAAGTGGATTCGCCGCTGACCGAGGTGAAGTCGTCGGCGACCGCCGTATAGCGCTCATAGGCGTGGCGGCCGGCTTCGAGGCCGATGTCCTCGAAGCGGACCGTGCCCCGGTCCTTCACGATCTCCAGTTCGGCGTGGTAACCGACCAGGTCCCGCTTTACCTCCCAGCGCTCCTCGGTCGGCGTCACCTGGCTGGTGGCGATCGGCGGTGTGCCCTCGGGTTCGGCGAAGGGGCTCGGCGGTACGTCGTCGGGTTCGTCCACCGGTCGGACCGGCAGGGTGAGCGTGCTGCAGTTCTCGTGGACGCTGATCAGCGCGGGCTTCGGCGGTGGCCATGCCAGCGGCCAGTACGAGGTGGAGAGGGAGAGCCTGATGCGGTGGCCCGGCGGGAAGGCTTGCGCCACTCCGTTCAGCGGGATGGTGGCGCGGTAGCGCCGGCCCGGTTCCAGTGGTTCGGGGGACTCCGTACTGTCGCGGCGGGTGAGGTTCAGCAGGCCGTACGAGACGCGGGTCGCGGCGCCGTCGGGGCTCACGTCGGACAGGCGCGCGGCCAGCATGGCGACCGGTTCGCTGACGGACAGGTCGAGTTCCACGCTCGGTGAGCCGAGGATCTCCAGCCGTTCGGTCAGCGGCTCGGTTTCGAAGACGAGTGAACCGCCGTCCTCCTCACGCTGGTCGTACGGCAGGTCCGGTGGCGCGTTGTAGGAGGCCCACTTGCCCGCGAACTGACCCACGGACAGCGGCGACTGCACGGTCATCGCGTCGCCGTCGCGCGTCTGTGCCGGGTCTGCCGGGTCCTGCGGAGGTCCGATCGTGTGCCGGGTGAGCGGATGCGCGACCGGCCGGATGTGCGGGGAGGGCCACTCCGGCTCTCCGACCCAGCGTCCCGGCCGCTCTTCGTACGCGGTGGAGGGCGGCACGCTGTCCTGCATCCATGTCTGCAGCATGGGACCGTCCATGACGCCGTTGTCGACGTCCTTGAGCCAGTGGTCCCACCACCGCACGACCTCCTGGAGGTAGCCGATGGCGGGGCCGGGCTCCCCGAGGTGGGGGAACTTGTGCGACCAGGGGCCGATCAGTCCCTTGCGGGGCACGTCCAGGTTGCCGAGCAGCCGGGTCACGGCGTTGGAGTAGCCGTCCGCCCATCCGCTGGAGGCCAGGACCGGGCAGCGCACGCTCTGGTAGTCCTCGCACACCGAGGCGTGCCGCCAGTAGTCGTCTCGGCGCTGGTGGCGCAGCCACTGGAGAACCCAGGGCTCCGTGTTCTCCAGCCGTTCGTGCCACATCTCGCGCCAGCGGTCGCCGACCACTGCGGGGTCGGGCGGGCAGGTGCCGTAGGCGAACATGGTTCCCGCCTCGGCCAGGTTGTCCGACAGCAGGGCGCCGCCCATGTAGTGCATGTCGTCGGCGTGCCGGTCGTCGGTGAAGGAGGCGATGACGACGGCCTTCAGGCCGGGCGGCCGGCGGGCCGCCACCTGGAGCGCCGCGAACGCGCCCCAGGAGATGCCCATCATCCCCGTGCCGCCGTCGCACCAGGGCTGTTCCGCCAGCCAGGCCAGGACCTCCTCGGCGTCGGCCTGCTCCCGTTCCAGGTACTCGTCCCGCAGCACGCCCTCCGACTCGCCCGTGCCGCGCAGGTCGACACGGACGCAGGCGTAGCCGTGCCCGGCGATGTACGGGTGGTGGATCGAGTCCCGCACGGCCGTCAGGTCGCGCTTGCGGTACGGGATGTACTCCAGCACCGCGGGCACCGGCTCGTCGTCCGAGGAAGTGGGGCGCCAGATGTGCGCGGAGAGCCGGACTCCGTCGGACATCGGGATCGTGACGTGTTCTTCTTCCTTCGTCGCGTACGGCAGGTTGGTCACGTAACGCATGGAACCCACGTGCTCCTTACTCTCGTGGGGGTTCACTACGGCAGGGCTTCACTCCTGCGGGGGTTCGTCGAAGGCGAGGCCCAGGGCGGCCACGCAGTGGTCGAACTTCTCCCGCAGCTCCGCCTCGTCCGCCCCGCCGGTGAAGATGTGCGCCAACTCGTAGCTGTAACTGTCCTGTCCGGGGAGCTCCGAGAGCCGGGTGCCCTCCTCGGGGACCACCTCGATGCGCACGCCCGGCGTTTCCCGCTCGACGCGGGCGATCTCCTCGGGCCCGGGCACCCGGCGCACCACTCCGTCGGTGAACCAGCGGTGGTACCACTTCGCCGCCATCGCGTACGGGCCCTCGCGGTGCGGCATGCGCGGGTCCTCGCCGAGTGCGAGGCTCACCATGCAGTGGTGGTTGGGGACGCCGTCGACGTACTGGAACAGCTCCGCGTGCGACTGGGAGTGCCGGGGGTTGATCTCCAGCAGGTTGATCGACTGCGTCCGCGGGTCGTAGAAGTACTCGATGCTGAAGGTGGCCGAGTCCATTCCGATCTGCCGCATCACCCCTGCGGAGACGTCGTGGAGCTCCGCGACGACCGCCGGCGGCAGCGTCGAGGGGTACTGATGGCGCAGGAAGCAGGGGGAGTCCGGGTACTGGATGGAGTCCAGCACTCCGTAGATCGTCACCTCGCCCTGGTGGACGTAGCCCTCGACGGCGACCTGGACGCCGGACATCGCCTCCTCCGCCAGACAGACCCGGCCGCCGACGCCGTCCATCTCCGGAGGCAGGTCGATGCGTTCGAGGATGTGCTCGAAGGGGCGGCCGATGCGGGAGATTCCCTCACGGATCTCGATGACGGCCTTGCGGAACTCCTCTTCGTCATCGACTCCGAAGGCGAGTTCGGACGAGTAGGAGAGCGCGGGCTTGACCCACATCGGGAAGGTCACGTTCTCGGGCGGGCGAGGCGGCTCAGCCGACAGGTCGACCCTGTCGAAGCCCGGGTGCCGGTCGGTCGCCTTCTGCTGCTCCAGCCGGCTCCAGTACTTGTGCTCGCACTTGACCACCGACTCCAGGCTCGTGCTCCGCGTTCCGTAGCGTTCGCTCAGCATCGGCACGAGGGTGCTGACCGGGAAGTCCCAGTAGCCGACGATCGCGTCGATGCTGCCGTCGAAGGTGTCCAGCACCTCCCGGGCCTTGTCGAACAGTGTGGGCAGGTGCACCTCGCCGACCTGCAGTTCCTCGACGGCCAGCAGCTGGTGAAAGCGCAGCCGATCAGCTCCGGGAACCGCCCGCAGCGTCGGCAGATTGGCCTCGTCGAGCCCGATCACGAAGACGTTCTTGACCTTCTCGTCAGGCACGGCTCTCCTTCCGACCTACGACCGGCTGGCAGGTCTCCCAAGATCGTCGGAGTACCCCTTCACGCGAGGGTCAATCCGGTCCGGGCCGCCACTCGTTCTCGGTGCGGCGGGTGCGGCCGACCCCGGAGCAGGCCCTGCGGGCAGTCAAGGACAACGGGAGCGGACACGACCAACGGGACGGCGTCCCTCCCTTGCGGACGACGCCGGTGCGACGGCCCGTCAGGAACCGGCACCCACCGGCCGATGAGAACAGCCGAAGCCCACCGGTGCCGCCATCTGGAATGCTCTCCGGCCCATGTCAGGCCGTGCGTTCGAGGACTTCGGCGCCAACTGCTGTTTGGTGACGTGCTCATGGGTAACCCGTCCGGCGAACCGGACACAAAGCCGGACACAAAGGAGAAACTCTGCCATGGGCATCATCGCGTGGATAGTCATCGGTCTGCTCGCTGGGGCGATTGCCAAAGCGCTCATGCCGGGCAAGGACCCGGGCGGAATCATCGTCACCATGCTCATCGGTATCGCCGGAGGCCTGCTTGGAGGCTTCCTCGGCAAGGTGATCTTCGGAGTGGACTCGATCGACGGCTTCTTCGACCTGTCCACCTGGGTCGCGGCCATCGTCGGGTCCGTCATCCTCCTCGCGCTGTACCGGCTGTTCACCACCCGTGGACACGGGCGCGGACACCGGCGCGGACACGTCCACGCATAGCAGGCGCGTTCACGAACTGCGGCCCGGGACGGGTGAGTCCGGGCCGCATCGCGTGGCCGGAAGTCCGGCGAACAGGAAGAAGCAGAAGACCGTGACCATGTACGAGGCCCCACCGATCACCTTGTGATCGGTCGGGTACGTCCGCCAGGCACACCGGAGGTGACGGAAACGTGGTGGGGGAGCGTCGCCGATGCGGGTAGTGACCTGGAACGTTTGGGGCCGATTCGGACCGTGGCGGGACCGGGCTCCGCGGATTCTGGCGACGTTGGACGAGTTGCAAGCGGACATCGTGTGCCTGCAGGAGACCTGGAGCACGTCGGACACCAGCCAGGCGGACGAAATGGCCGCGCGGCTCGGCCTTCACGCGGTCTTTACGAGGAGCCGTATGCCGAGGCGGCAACCGACCCCCGACGCCGCGATCCTCGGCTTGGCGGTACTCGGGCGGTGGCCGGTTGTGGAGTACCGGCGGCATCAGTTGCCCGATGGCGCGGACGGACCTCCACGACGCGGCGACCCCACGGTGGCCCTCGCCGTCACCTTCGCCCATCCGGCCGGTCCCCTGCATGTCGTGACGGCCTGCCCGGACTGGCAGGCAGACCGTGGCGACGCACGGCTCGCGCAGACGCGCGCGCTGGCCGCCCTGCTCGCCGATCCCGCTCTGGACGGTCCCTTGCCGCCCATCCTGGCCGCCGACCTCAACTCGCGGCCGGGTACACCGGAATTCCTGCCCCTCACCCAAGTTCTCGTCGACGCCTGGGCCGCCACCTGCCCGGCGCAGCCCGGCCACACCTTCACCACCAACAACGCTTTCGTGGGGTCGGACGAGTGGCTCGCTGACGGACGGATCGATCACATTCTCGTGCGGTCCGGTATGCCCGGCCGCCCAGTCACCCTTCAGGCAACCACCCTCGCGGGAACCAGTGAACCGGCGCCATCGGATCACTACGCCGTGGTGGCCGATCTGGACGGGTGAACCTCATACCGGTACGCACGCGGACACGCACATGAAGGCAACAGTGAGGAGAGCCCGATGAGCCGACGCGCCTTCCGCCGGGCCCTGGTGACCGGCGGAGCCGGATTCGTCGGATCGCACCTGTGCGGGCGGCTGCTCGAGACGGGGGCCGACGTCGTATGCCTCGACAACCTGGCCACCGGCTCGCGCGCCAACCTGGTGAACCTGCAGCGGTACGACGGTCTCCGCTTCGTGCAGGCCGACGCCGCCGATCCTGCGGCGTGGCGGGCGCTGCCAGGGCGTTTCGACCTGGTCCTGCACTTCGCCTGCCCGGCGTCCCCCGCCGACTACCTGCGGCTGCCACTGGAGACCCTCGCCGTCGGCAGCGACGGCACCCGTCACGCGCTGGACCGGGCCCGCCGCGACGGCGCCCGCTTCGTCCTCGCCTCCACCTCCGAGGTGTACGGCGATCCGCTGGAGCATCCGCAGACGGAGACATACTGGGGCAACGTCAATCCGATCGGTCCGCGCAGCGTCTACGACGAGTCCAAGCGCTTCGCCGAGGCCCTGGTCACCGCCCACCGCAGCGTGCACGGTACCGACGCGGCCATCGTCCGCATCTTCAACACCTACGGCCCGCGCATGCGCACCGGCGACGGCCGTGCCGTGCCCACCTTCATCGCCCAGGCGCTGGACGGTGTGCCCCTGACTGTGGCCGGCGACGGCAACCAGACGCGTTCGCTGTGCTACGTCGACGACACGGTCGACGGTGTCCTTGCCCTGGCGGCCTCCGACGAGCCGGGCCCTGTGAACATCGGAGGCGGTGAGGAGATCGCCGTGCTGGACCTCGCCCGCCGCATCGTCGACCTCACAGGTTCCGCCTCCCGGATCCGCTTCGTCGAACGCCCGGTCGACGACCCCGCCCGCCGCAAGCCCGACACCCGTCTCGCCCGCGAACGGCTCGGCTGGCAGCCGCGGACCAGTTGGAGTGCGGGCCTGGAGCGAACGATCGACTGGTTCACCCGGTCGGTGGCTGCCTGACCCGGTCCGACGTCGATCCGGTCCGTCGGACCGCTGAGGCTTCCGCCGCGGGCTGCTGGGGTCGCGCAGGCTGCGAGCTGCCTGTCGGTCGGCGGGGCGGCTGCGAGCGGCATGTGACCGGCTCGTGGGCTGCGGACCGTATCCGGCCGGCGGGTGAGCAGCCCCCGGGGGCTCCCTTCTCCCTGGCCCGGTGTTTCGCCGGCCTCCGTGCGCGGCCCTCTGAGCCGTGTGCCGTACTGGCGTGCCCGGACACCGCCCGCCCTGTCCGCGGGGGCCATCGGCACCGCTCGACGAACCGGCCGACCAGCCGCTCGACGAACCGGCCGGCCGACCGGCCGAAGCATTGTTCGGCCCCAGCAGTCAGCCGCACCTCTCACCCCGGCCATTGCAACCAGCCGTGACCTAAACATTGCATTTTGTGAAATTAGCATTCCATGCCGAGCTATCTCCAAGTGTTTGAGACAGCTGTCTCGGCGGCACCCGCAAAAGCCGGAGCACTGACCCCACCAGCCACTGGGACGGAGCGACTCGCCCATGAAGATCCTTGGTATCAACGCCCTGTTCCACGACCCGGCCGCCGCTCTCGTCGTCGACGGCCATACGGTCGCGGCCGCCGAGGAGGAGCGCTTCAGCCGCCGCAAGCACGGCAAGCGTCCGGTGCCGTTCTCCGCGTGGGAGCTGCCCGAGCTCTCCGCCCGCTGGTGCCTGGAGCAGGCGGGCGTACGGCCGGAGGAACTCGACGCCGTCACCTACTCCTTCGATCCCAAGCTCGCCCGCCCCGCCCAGGAGATGGGGCTGAACGACCCCTGGGACCCACTGCGCCTCGAGTACGCGCGCCGCGCCCCCGAGTTCCTCGCCGAGGCCCTGCCCGGCCTCGACCCCGACCGTGTGGTCTTCGTCCCCCACCATGTCGCGCACGCCGCCTCCGCCGGGCCCGCCTCCCCGCACCCGGACAGTGCCGTCCTCGTCCTCGACGGCCGCGGCGAGGCCGCCTCCCACCTGGCCGGCCGCTACCGCGACGGCAAGCTCGACACGCTCGCCGCGCAGGCGCTGCCGGACTCCCTCGGTCTGCTCTACGAGGAGCTGACCGAACACCTCGGCTTCCTGCGGAGCAGCGACGAGTACAAGGTGATGGCCCTCGCCTCCTACGGCAAGCCACGCTTCCTGCCCGAGCTGCGGCAGTACGTCCACCCGACCGGCCACGGCGGCTTCCGCGCGCACGGCGTCGACTGGGCTGCTCTCGCCCCGCCGCGCGCCAAGGGCGAGGGCTGGACCCAGGACCACGCCGACCTCGCCGCCAGCAGCCAGGCCGTCCTCGAAGAGGTCCTGCTCGAACTGGTCCACTGGCTGCATGGCGAGGCCGGCGGAGAGGCGCTCGCCATGGCCGGCGGGGTGGCCCTGAACTGCGTCGCCAACTCGAAGATCGCCGCCCGTGGCCCGTACCGGCACGTCTGGGTGCAGCCCGCCGCCGGGGACGCCGGAACCGCGCTCGGCGGCGCCCTCCACCTGGCCGCGCAGCAGGAATCTCCGCAGGCCATGCCCGGCGCCGACCTCGGCCGTGGCTGGAGCGACGAGGAGCTGCGCGCCCGGCTCGACGAGGCCGCCGTGCCGTACGAACGGCCGGACGACATCGCCGAGACCGTGGCCGAGGAGCTCGCCCGGGACGGGATCGTCGCCTGGTTCCAGGGGCGCAGCGAGTACGGGCCGCGTGCCCTCGGGCACCGGTCACTGCTCGCCCACCCCGGCCGCGCCGAGAATCTGGAGCGGCTCAACCACGTCAAGGGCCGCGAGGAGTTCCGGCCCGTCGCGCCCATGGTCGTGGCCGACCGGGCCCAGGAGCTGTTCGCCGGGCCGCTGCCGAGCCCGTACATGCTCTTCGTGCACGACGTCGCACAGGAATGGCGCGATCGCATCCCGGCTGTCGTGCACGTCGACGGCACCGCGCGCATCCAGACCGTCGAGGAGCGCCAGGAACCGCTCGTGGCGCGGATGCTGGCTGCCTTCGAGCGGCGCACGGGACTGCCCGTGGTCGTCAACACCAGCCTCAACACCGCCGGGCGGCCCATGGTCGACGATCCCCGCGACGCGCTGGAGTGCTTCGGCTCCGCGCCCGTGGACCTGCTGGCGATCGGGCCGTACGTCGTGCGCCGGGGAAGGGCGTTCGCATGAGCCCGGCCTACGCCGTCGTGATCCCCACCCTCGTCCGCGACACCCTCGCCGACTGCCTTGCCGCGCTCGCTGCCGCGACCGGGCCCGAGCCGCAGGAGATCGTCCTCGTCGACGACCGGCCCGACCCGGACCCCGGCCGGCTGGAGCATCCCCTCAGCGTCCTGGGCGACCTGCGCGAACGTACGACGGTGGTCCCGGGCGGCGGGCGCGGACCCGCCGCCGCCCGCAACACCGGCCTGCGCGCGGTCACCTCGCCCTGGGTCGCCTTCCTCGATGACGACGTCCAGGTCGGCCCGCACTGGTGCGAACAGCTGACACAGGACCTGGCCGACACGACCCCCGACACCGCGGGCGTCCAGGGCGTCATCGCCGTACCGCTGCCCGGCGAACGCCGGCCCACCGACTGGGAACGCGGTACCGCCGGTCTGGCGCAGGCCCGATGGATCACCGCCGACATGGCCTACCGCACCGACGCGCTGCAGCAGCTCGGCGGCTTCGACGAACGCTTCCGCCGGGCCTTCCGGGAGGACGCCGACCTCGCGCTGCGCGTCCTCGACGCCGGCTGGCGCATCCGGCAGGGCCGCCGTACCACCCGCCACCCCGTGCGCCCCACCGACCGCTGGGTGTCCCTGCGCGCCCAGCGCGGCAACGCCGACGACGCCCTCATGCGGCACCTGCACGGGCCCGACTGGTGGCCCAGGGCAGTGGCACCGCGCGGCCGCCTGCGCGCCCACCTCGCGATCACGGCCACCGGAGCCGCCGCGTGCGCCCTCGCCGCCGCCGGACGCCGCCGGGCCGCCGCGGTCGCCGCGCTCGGCTGGGCCGCCGGCACCGGCGAGTTCGCGTGGGCGCGCATCGCACCCGGCCCGCGCACCCGGAACGAGGTGACGACCATGGTCGTGACCAGCGCGCTCATCCCGCCCGCCGCGACCTGGCACTGGCTGAGCGGCCTGTGGCGGCACCGGGGCGCCCCCGCCTGGCAGGAGGTGGCGTCGTGAGCGGCGTGAAGGCCGTGCTGTTCGACCGCGACGGCACCCTCGTCCACGACGTGCCCTACAACGGCGACCCCGACCGGGTCCGCCCGGTCGACGGAGCCCGCGAGGCGCTCGGCCTGCTGCGCGAGAGCGGCATCCGCACCGGCGTCGTCACCAACCAGTCCGGCATCGCGCGCGGACTGCTCACCGACGCCGACGTCCGCAGGGTCAACCACCGCGTCGACGAACTCCTCGGCCCCTTCGACGTGTGGGCCGTGTGCCCGCACGGGCCCGACGACCGCTGCCACTGCCGCAAACCGGAACCGGGCCTGATCCTCTGGGCGGCCGGACGGATCTGCACCGCGCCCGCCGACTGCGTCGTCGTCGGCGACATCGGCGCCGACGTCGAGGCCGCACACCGGGCGGGCGCCCACGGCATCCTCGTACCGGCTCCGGAGACGCGGCCGGAGGAGACGGCGCGGGCGGAGCATGTGGCGCCGGACGTCCTGACCGCCGTCCGCGCGGTGCTGACCGGGCAGCCGCAGGGCCGCGTCCTGGCCGACGAGCGGCCCCTCAAGACTGCCTACGACACCGCCCACGACACCAGCGGGAGGCCACGGTGAAGGCCCTCGTGACCCGCCTCGACAGCTTCGGCGACGTGCTGCTCGCCGGGCCCGCCGTACGGGCCGTCGCCGCCCGCGCCGACACCGTCACCCTGCTGTGCGGACCGCGGGGCGCGCCCGCCGCGCGCCTGCTGCCCGGCGTGGACGACATCCTGGTCTGGGACGCGCCCTGGGTGGGCTTCGCACCCCCGCCCGTCGGCCGCGGAGAGGTCGAGCAGCTCCTCGACATGATCGACGCCGAGACCGCCCTGGTCCTGACCTCCTTCCATCAATCCCCGCTGCCCGCCGCCCTGTTGCTGCGCCTGGCCGGGGTGGGGCACATCGCAGCGGACAGCCAGGACTACCCCGGCTCCCTCCTCGACGTACGCCATCACCGCGCGCCGCACGCCCACGAGGCGGAGGCCGCGCTCGACATCGCCGAGGCCGCGGGATTCCCCCGGGTCGACGACGGACGGCTGCGGGTGCTGCCACCACCCGCCACCGCCCCGGTGACCGGTCCCGGGCCGTACGTCGTGCTGCACCCCGGCGCCAGCGTCCCCGCCCGGGCCTGGAGCCGCGAGCGCAGCGCGGAGGCCGTGCGAGAACTGGCCGCGGACGGGCACCGGGTCGTGGTCACCGGCGGCCCGGACGAGCGGGACCTGACCGCGTACGTCGCCGGCGAGCACGGCCTCGACCTCGGCGGCCGTACCGGTGCCGCGGAACTCGCCGGTGTGCTGGCCGGAGCCGATGCCGTCGTCACCGGCAACACGGCCCCGGCCCACCTCGCCGCCGCCGTCGGCACCCCCGTCGTCTCGCTCTTCGCGCCGGTGGTGCCCGCCGAGCGCTGGAGGCCGTACGGCGTTCCGTACGTCCTGCTCGGCGACCAGGCCGCCCCGTGCGCGGACAGCCGCGCACGGACCTGCCCGGTCCCCGGCCATCCGTGTCTGGAGTCGGTGACCGTGCTCGATGTGCTCGCCGCCGTGCGGAAACTCGTGGGGGAGTCATGAGGATCCTCATCTGGCACGTGCACGGGTCGTGGACCACGGCCTTCGTGCAGGGCCCGCACACCTACGTCGTCCCCGTCACCCCGGACCGGGGGCCCGACGGACGTGGCCGCGCCCGCACCTTCGACTGGCCGGACTCCGTCGTCGAAGTCCCGCCCGAGCAGCTGCGGGACGCGGACATCGACGCCGTGGTCCTCCAGCGGCCGCACGAACTCGCCCTGGTCGACCGCTGGCTGGGGCGCCGGCCGCCGCTGGTGTACCTCGAGCACAACGCCCCGCACGGTGACGTCCCCGACACCCGCCACCCGGCCGCCGACATCCCCGGCGCCACCCTCGTCCACGTCACGCACTTCAACCGCCTGATGTGGGACGCCGGAAACACCCCGACGACCGTCATCGAGCACGGCATCGTCGACCCCGGGCACCTGTGGACCGGTGAGCTGGACCGGGCGGCCGTGGTGGTCAACGAGCCGGTGCGGCGCGGCCGTACGACGGGCACGGACCTGCTGCCGGAGTTCTCCCGCGCGGCCCCCTTGGACGTATTCGGCATGGGGACCGACGGGCTCGCCGACCGGATCGGCATCCCGACCGACCGCTGCCGCTCCCACGAACTCGTCCAGAGCGAGCTGCACGCGCAGCTGGGCCGACGGCGCGTGTACGTCCACCCCGTCCGCTGGACCTCCCTCGGCCTGTCCCTGCTGGAGGCGATGCACCTCGGCATGCCGGTGGTGGCCCTCGCCACCACCGAGGTGACCGAGGCGGTGCCGGCGGGTGCCGGGGTGGTCTCCAACCGCATCGACGTACTGAAAGACGCCGTACGGGACTTCGTCGCCGATCCGCTGCACGCCCGCATGGTCGGCGAGGGCGCACGCGCCGCGGCGCTCGCCCGCTACGGACTACCCCGCTTCCTGGACGACTGGGAGCGGCTGCTGAAGGAAGTGAGCCGATGAGGATCGCCATGGTGTCCGAGCACGCGAGCCCCCTGGCGGCGCTCGGCGGCGTCGACGCCGGTGGCCAGAACGTGTATGTCGCCCGCCTCACCGAGGAACTGGCGCGCCGCGGCCACGACGTCACCGTCTACACCCGGCGCGACGCGGCCGACCTGCCCGACCGGGTGCCGCTGCCCGGCGGTGCCGTCGTCGAGCACGTCCCGGCCGGGCCGCCCGAATCGGTCCCCAAGGACGAGCTGTTCCCGTACATGCCCGCCTTCGGCGCGTACCTCGCGCGCGTCTGGGAGCGCGAGCGGCCCGACGCCGTGCACGCCCACTTCTGGATGTCCGGGATGGCGGCACAGACCGGCGCCGAGCCCCACGGCATCCCCGTCGTGCAGACCTTCCACGCCCTCGGCACCGTCAAGCGGCGCCACCAGGGCCACGAGGACACAAGCCCGCGCCAGCGCATCGGTGTCGAGCGGCAGATCGGCCGCGGCTGCGCCCGGGTCCTGGCGACCTGCACCGACGAGGTGCACGAACTGGCCGACATGGGCGTACCGGTCAGCCGGGTCTCCGTGGTGCCGTGCGGGGTGGACGCCGACCACTTCCGCCCCGGGAGGCCGCGCGCCGGGAAACCGGTACGCAGGGAGCGGCACCGGATCCTCTCCTGCGGGCGGCTCGTCCCCCGCAAGGGCTACGACCAGGCCATCCGCGCGCTCACCCGGATCCCCGACGCCGAACTCGTCGTGGCCGGCGGGCCGCCGCCCGAACTGCTGGCCGCCGAACCGGAGGCACAGCGGCTGCTGCGCCTGGCCGAACGCGCCGGCGTCGGCGACCGGGTCCACCTGCTCGGCGCAGTGGACCCGGCCCGCATGCCCGCGCTGATCCGCAGCGCCGACGTGGTCCTGTGCACCCCGACGTACGAGCCCTTCGGCATCGTCCCGCTGGAGGCGATGGCCTGCGGCGTACCGGTCGTCGCCACCGACGTCGGCGGCCACCGGGACACCGTGGCCGACCACGGCACCGGCCGGCTGGTGCCGGCGGGCGACCCGTGGGCGATCGCCGGGGCCACCCGCGAACTCCTCGACGGCGAGCGGTCGCGCCGCCGCATGGGCGCGGCCGGCCGCGAACGCGTCCTCGCCCGCTACACCTGGCAGCGCGTCGCGGACGGCGTCGAACAGGTCCACCAACACGTCACGGCGCGTGACGCGATCCCGTCGGAGGTGGCGTGATGAGCACTCGGAGCACCGAGACATCCCCGGTCGCCGCGCACTGCGACGAACTCCTCGACGCCCTGGGGGCGTTCCGTGCCTCGGCATACGTCACCGAACGGTGGGGCGAGCAGCTCGCCGCCGTCCTCAGCGGCGGTGGGCGGCTGCTCGCCGCGGGCAACGGAGGCAGCGCGGCCCAGGCCCAGCACCTGACCGCCGAACTCGTCGGCCGTTACCTCGACGACCGGCCGGCGTTCTCCGCGATCGCCCTGCACGCCGACACCTCCAGCACGACGGCCATCGCCAACGACTACGGCGTCGACGAGGTGTTCGCCCGCCAGGTACGCGCTCACGGCCGCCCCGGCGACGTGCTGATGCTGCTGTCCACCAGCGGCGCCAGCGCCAACCTGCTGTCTGCCGCCCACACGGGACGCTCGGCGGGCCTGCGCGTGTGGACGCTGACCGGCCCGGCCCCGAACCCCCTGCTGGCGGGCAGCGACGAGTCCCTGTGCGTGAGCGCCGCCTCCACCGCCACCGTCCAGGAACTCCACCTGGTGGCGGTGCACATGGTGTGCGCCGCGTTCGACGCCGCGCTGGCAAGGGAGGGCAGCTGACATGCACCGTAAGGCACCCCTCGTCGTGGTCGGCGACGCTCTGCTCGACCGCGACCTGACCGGCACCGCCGAGCGCCTCGCCCCCGACGCGCCCGTGCCCGTCGTCGCCGACTGCGCGCACCGGCTGCGGCCGGGCGGCGCCGCCCTCACCGCGTACCTCGCGGCCCGCGACGGCCGCGAGGTCACCCTGATCACCGGTCTTGGCGACGACCCGGCGAGCGAGGAACTGCGCCAACTCCTCGCCCCGGAGCTGAAGTTGATCGAGCTTCCACTGACCGGCGCGCTGTCGGAGAAGACCCGCGTCATGGCCCAGGGCAGCCCTGTGGTCCGCCTGGACCGGGGCACGGGCCGCGTCCGCGAGGCGACGGACGCGGCGCGCGAGGCACTGTGCTCGGCCTCCGCCGTCCTGGTCTCCGACTACGGCCGGGGTGCGGCGGACGCCCTCCGGAACGTCCTCGCCGAGCGGCCACCTCTGGTCTGGGACCCGCATCCGCGTGGAGGACCGCCGGTGCCGGGCACCCGGCTGGTGTCACCGGCCCGCGCGGAGGCACGTACGTTCGCCGCGGCGGCCGTCGACCAGGAGCGGCACGGGAACGCCCTGCGGGACGCCGCCCTGGACGCCGCCGAGCTGGTACGGCACTGGCGGGTCGCCGCCGTAGCGGTGACCCTCGGTGCGAACGGCGCCCTGCTGTCGTACGGGGAGAACCCGCTGCTCGTCCCAGCGTCCGCCGCCCACCACGGGGACAGCTGCGGCGCCGGCGACCGGTTCGCCGCCACGGCGGCCGGACTGCTGGCCGACGGGGCGCTGGTCGCGGAGGCCGTGGAGGGTGCCGTGGCCGCGGCGACCGAGTTCGTGGGAGCCGGCGGGGCCGGAGGCGTCACGCACACAGACGCCGCCCCGGCGGCCACCGCCGACGCCACCGACGCCCGCGACCTGGTCACCCGCGTCCGCGCCACCGGCGGCACCGTCGTCGCCGCGGGCGGCTGCTTCGACCTGCTGCACGCCGGTCACGTCGGCCTGCTCCAGGCCGCACGCCGACTCGGCGACTGCCTGGTCGTCTGCGTCAACTCGGACGCGTCGGTGCGGCGGCGCAAGGGCGACGGACGTCCCGTGAACGCGCTGGCCGACCGCGTCCGGGTACTGAACGCCCTCGCCTGCGTCGACGCCGTCGCCGTCTTCGACGAGGACACCCCCGAGCGTCTGCTGGCCGGCCTCCGCCCCCACATCTGGGTGAAGGGCGGTGACTACTCCGGCGCCGACCTGCCCGAGGCCGCACTGCTCGAGGAGTGGGGCGGACAGGCGGTCCTGCTGCCATACCTCGACGGCCGCTCCTCGACCGCGATCGTGGCCCGGGCGAGGGAAGGCGCCCGATGAGCACGCGGCCCCGTCTGCTCGTCCTGCGCGCCCTGGGTCTCGGCGACCTCCTCGCCGGTGTCCCCGCGCTGCGCGCACTGCGCCGCGGCTTCCCCGACCACGAACTGGTGCTGGCCGCCCCGTCCGAACTCGCCCCGGTCACGGCGACGACGGGAGCCGTCGACCGGCTGCTGCCCGCCGCCGCCCCCGGCCGCGCCGTACCCACAACCCTCCACTGGACCGGCCCGCCGCCCGACGTAGCGGTCGACCTGCACGGCAAAGGGCTGCCCAGCCACCGGCTCCTGCAATCCCTGCACCCGCGCCGGCTCCTCGCCTTCGCGCATCCCGGCACGCCCGAGATCGACGGGCCGCCGTGGTACGCCGAGGAACACGAACGGGACCGCTGGTGCCGCTTCCTCGAGGCGTACGGCATTCCCGCCGACCCCACCGACCTGCGGCTGCCGCGCCCGCCGGGCCCGTCCCCGGCCCCCGCCGCGATCGTCCTGCACCCCGGCGCCGGAGCCCCCTCGCGCTGCTGGCCCCTCGACCGCTACGCGACCGTCGCGACCGCCCTGCGCGAACGCGGCCACCGGGTCGTGATCACCGGGGGAGCGGACGAGGGCGACCTGGTGGCCCGGCTGGCCAAGGAGGCGCGCCTGCCCGACACCGACGTGTTCGGCGGCGGCCTGCCCTTCGCCCGGCTCTCCGCGCTGGTCGCCGCCGCCCGCGCCGTCGTCAGCGGCGACACCGGCATCGCCCACCTCGCCGTCGCCCACGCCACCCCCTCCGTCACCCTCTTCGGGCCCGTCCCGCCCAGCCGCTGGGGCCCGCCCGCGCACCCGCGCCATCAGGTCCTGTGGCACCCCGGCCCGGACGGCGACCCGCACGGGCGCCGCACCGACCCCGCCCTGCTGCGTATCCGCCCCGAAGAGGTCCTCGACGCCCTCGACCGACTCCCCGACGCGCACCCGTCATGAACCACGCACCCGACATGAACCACGGGCCCGTCGGCAGCAACCACGCGCCCGTCGGCGTCGTCATCGCCACCCGCAATCGCGCGCCCTCGCTGGCCCGCACCCTCCGTCACCTTCTCGACCTGCCCGAGCGGCCCCAGGTCCTCGTCGCCGACAACGCCTCCACCGACGGCACCCGCGACCTCCTCGCCCGCGACTTCCCCCAGGTCCGCGTGCTGAGCCTCCCCTCCAACCGCGGAGCCCTCGCCCGCACACACGGCGTCCGGGCTCTCGACACCCCGTACGTGGCGTTCAGCGACGACGACTCCTGGTGGGCGCCGGGCGCCCTGAGCCGCGCGGCCCGCCTGTTCGACGCCCACCCGCGGCTCGGCCTGCTCTCCGCGCACACCCTGGTCGGTCCCGCCGCCGGTCCCGACCCGCTCAACGACATGCTCGCCACGTCCCCGCTGGGCCCTGCGGCCGACCTGCCCGGCACCCAGGTCCTCGGCTTCCTCGCCTGCGCCTCCGTCGTCCGCCGCAGCGCCTATCTGGACGCGGGCGGCTTCCACCCCCTGCTGTTCTTCGGCGGCGAGGAAACTCTGCTCGCCTACGACCTCGCCGCCCGCGGCTGGGGCGTCACCCACTGCCCCGACGTGGTCGCCCACCACCACCCGGCACCGTCGCCCCGCACCGGCCGCCCGGCCACCGTCCGCCGCAACGCCCTGCTCACCGCATGGCTGCGCCGCCCCCTGCCGTACGCCCTGGCCCGCACCCGCGACCTCGCCGCCGAGGCCCGCCACGACCCCCACGCCCGCCACGCCCTGCGCCAGACCCTTGTGCGCCTGCCCGCCGCACTGCGGGCCCGCAGGCCGCTGCCCCCGCACGTCGAGCGGGCCGCCGGCAGCCTGGACGCCGCAGACATCGGAGCACCGGTATGACCGACCCCCGCACGACCGTCGTCGTCATCACCCACAACCGCCGCCCCGAACTCCTGCGCACCCTCGACCACCTGGCCCAACTGCCGGAGCGGCCCCCTGTCATCGTCACCGACAACGCCTCCACCGACGGCACCGCCTCCGCCGTCGCCCGCCTCCACCCCGAAGTACGGCTGCTGCGTCCCGGCCGCAACCTCGGCGCCGTCGGCCGCAACCTGGCCATGCGCCAGGTGCACACGCCGTACGTGGCCTTCTGCGACGACGACTCCTGGTGGGCGCCGGATTCCCTGTCCGGCGCCGCCGACCTGCTCGACCGGCATCCCGCACTCGGCGCCGTCACGGCACGTATCGTCGTCGAACCGGACGGCACCGAGGACCCGATCGTCACCGAACTGCGCAACTCGCCCATTTCCGGGCCCCCTTGGCTGCCCGGGCCGGCCCTCGGCTCCTTCCTGGCCGCCGCGACCGTGCTGCGCGCCGACGCCTTCCGGGCCGCGGGCGGCTTCCACCCCCGGCTGTGGCTGGGCGGCGAGGAGGAACTGCTCGCTGCGGACCTCGCGGCGGACGGCTGGTGGCTGACGTACGCCGAGCATCTGACCGTCCATCACCGGCCCTCGGTCGTCCGGAACGCCACGCTGCGGAGGGCCCACGGCATCCGCAACACGCTGTGGTTCACCTGGCTCCGCCGCCCGGCAGGGCCCGCGCTCCGCCGCACCGTGGATCTGGCCCGCACAGTGCCGCACGACGCCGTGTCACTGCGCGCCTTCGCCGAGGCCGCCGCCGCGCTGCCGTGGGTACTGCGCGAACGGCACGTGCTTCCCCCGGAGGTCGAGTCCCGGCTGCGGCTGCTGGAGGACTCCCAGCGCCATTCGACGGCCCGCCGCTACACGGGTTGACCGGCCGCCGCTGCACGGGCTGACTCGCCGCTGCACGGGCTGAGCGGAGCCGCGTCGTGGGCGGCGCCGCTCAGTGGTGGGGAGGCGACCGGTGGCTTCAGCCGGCGCTCTCGGGGCGTTCGCCATTCGGGTCGGCCGTCGTCGGTTTTGGGCACGGCTTACCCCAGGAATCTGCGATCCGGGGTAGAGGAGAGGGGGTAGCAGATGGGGAAAGCAGCCGACTCAGTCGGCTGGGAACTGGAGGACCGTGCACCGGGCGAGTCGGTGCTTTCATCGCCGCAGGTGCGTCAAAGGAGGTTGCGGTGCGTCTCTACCACAGCCGTCCCACTGACCCCGGGTACCGCCGCCTGCGCCACGGACGCGGCTTCCGTTACCTCGACGCCCGGGGAGAGCCGCTGCGCGACGCCGGTGAGCTGGCCCGGATCCGGCAGCTGGTCATACCGCCGGCCTGGCGGGACGTGTGGATCTGCACCCGGCCCAACGGGCATCTGCAAGCTGTCGGTACCGACGCCGCCGGACGCCGCCAGTACCTGTACCACCCGCAGTTCCGTGCCGAGCAGGAGGAGGCCAAGCACGAGCACGTGCTCGACGTCGCCGAGACTCTGCCCGCGGTACGGGAGGCTGTCGAAGGGCATCTGCGCGACCGCGGGTTGACCCGGCAGCGGGTCCTGGCCACGGCCGTACGCCTGCTCGACCTCGGCTTCTTCCGCATCGGCAGCGACCGCTACACCGACCTGAACAACAGCTACGGCCTCACCACGCTGCTGCGTGAACACTCCCGCTGCCACGCCGGTGCGGTCCTGTTCACCTACACCGGCAAGCACGGTAAGGAGATCGCCCAGACGGTCGCGGACCCCGCCGCCTGCCGTAGCCTCACCGCGCTGCTGCGGCGCCGGGGCGGCGGCGACCGGCTCCTTGCCTACTGGGAGGGGCGCGCCTGGCATGACGTGAGTGGACATGACGTCAACGCGTACCTCAAGGAACTGGCCGGCCTGGAGATCACCGCCAAGGACTTCCGCACCTGGCATGCCACCGTCATGGCCGCCGTGGCGCTGGCCGTCTCACAGCCTGTCGCGCGCAGCGAGACCGCCCGGCGCAGGGCCATCGCCCGGGCGGCGCGAGAGGTGGCCGGGTACCTCGGCAACACACCTGCGGTCTGCCGGGCTTCCTACATCAACCCGCGGGTGGTCGAACTCTTTGAGGAGGGCGTGACGGTCGCCGCCGCGCTGCCGCACCTCGGCGACGAGGGCGCCTACGGCATCCCCGCGACCCAGGGACCTGCCGAACGGGCCGTGCTGCGCATGCTGCGGAACGGGCACCCCCCTGAAGGGGATTGAGAGGCGTACGCCTGCGCCGACGCCGCGACGGCACGTGCGCCGCTACTTCTTCAGCCTCTCGGCCGACTCGTCGGCGTGCTGCTCCACGGGTGAAGTCGCCGGCCGGCCGCGTGGCCAGGGCACTTGTCACCTGCGTCCGCGACCGGCCGGGTTCTACTTCTCCTCGTAGTCCTCAGGCGTGATGTCTGCCTCGTCCAGCGCCTCCCGCATGGACCGCCCGGCCCCTTGGTTCTGCTGCTTCTGCTGTGAACGGCGTTCCTCGTCAGGCTTTGCGACGGACGTGTCGTCGGTTTTCCCGGTCTTCGGACGGTTCTCGTCAGGGACGGTCATACGCCACTCCTTCTCCCGAAAGGCGGGACCTTGTGCGATCGAGCAAACTCTGAGTACCCGAAGACCGGCTTCCGATGCGGAATCCCACGCTGACATGCGTTGCGGCGAACTGTGCGGCCACCCCGATCATCTGCCCATGTGGGGTACCCGTTCGGCAGTGGGGCCGGACATGACGCGTCCGGCTCGAGCAGACGACCCGAGGAGGTACGGCATGCGACTGAAGGACCACGTAGTGGTGGTGACCGGAGCGTCCAGCGGGATCGGGCGGGCCACGGCCGAGGCTTTCGCACGCAAGGGGTGCGCCGTGGTGCTGGCCGCGCGCCGCGAGGAGGCGCTGCGGGCGACCGCCCGGGAGTGCGAGAAGCATCGCGGGGCACGAGCGCTGGTCGTGCCGACCGATACGACCGATGTCAGGGCGGTCGAGGAGCTGGCGCGGCGTGCCGTGGAGGAGCTGGGCCGGATCGACGTCTGGGTCAACAACGCCGCCGTCAACGCCTTCGGCCGTTTCGAGGACGTGCCGCTGGAGGATTTCCGCAAGGTCCTGGACGTCGATGTCATGGGCTACGTGCACGGGGCCCGAGCGGCTCTGCCGGTGATGCGGAAACAGGGTACGGGCACGCTGATCAACATCTCGTCCGTCGTGGGTGCCACCTCTCAGCCGTACAGCCATCCGTACAGCATGTCCAAGCACGCCGTCCAAGGGCTCGGGTCGAGCCTCCGGCAGCAGTTGCAGGTGGAGGGGGGCGAGGGCATTCAGGTGTGCACCGTGATGCCCGCGACCATCGACACCCCGCACTTCGAGCAGGCGGCCAACTACACCGGGCGCAAGGTGGTCGCCATGCCTCCCGTCTACAGCCCCGAGCGGGTCGCCCGGGCCGTCGTGGATCTGGTCCGCCACCCGCGCCGTGAAGTGGTCGTCGGCCCCGCGGGCCGCGCTCTGGTACGCCAGTCCCGGAGGACACCGGGAATCGCGGAGCGGGCGATGGCACGACAGGCGGACAAGACCCATCTGTCCCACGACGAGGAGGCTCCCGCCACCCACGGCGCGCTGCACGTACCGGCTCCCGGGGAGGGGGCGGTGCACGGCGGCTGGGGCGGGCGGCGGCGGACCGCGATGCGCAGGACGGCTGTCGCTGGCGCGCTGGTGGGAGCGGCCGTGACCGCCGGGCGGCGGATGAGTCGTGGTCCGGCGGGTGCCTGACCGGGCGGAGTGCCTGACCGGCACCAGGCCGTGTGCGGGTTCCTCGCCCGCACACGGTGGCCCCAGGTGAGACGCCGAACGCGCTGTGACCAGAAGATCCGGTGCCCAGCCCAGCCCAGCCCCCAGCCCAGCCCAGCCCCCAGCCCAGTCCCCAGCCCGTGGTGCCGACTCAGTAGCGTGCCGCGGCTCAGCCGCCCTGCTCCGTCACCATCGCGTCGAGGGTGGCCGCGACCGCCTTGAGGTCCCCCGGCGCCGACCGGTCGGAGCCCAGGCGTTCCCTGAGCTCCCGGCCGGACATCACCGTCATCGCGCCGCGACAGCGCTCCGAGTCCACCTCCGGAGCGGGGACCACTTCGGCCCGCCCGCGGAGCAGCACCAGCACCGCGTCGTCCTCACGGTTCAGCAGCGCGCGGACATGAGCTTCAGTGATCATCGGAATCATCTGCCTCTCTCCGGGGCAGCCGTCAGCCCGTTGCCCGCCCGGAGCTGAGAGCGGACACCGGTACACGGACGGCCTCGATGACGAATCCGCTGCGTATGCGCGCCGGGATGCGGCTCAGCGGGATCCTCAGGTCCTGTTCCGGCACGTCGTACTCCAGGCGCGCCAGCCGTGGCCCGAGGGCGCGCAGCAGCGCGATCGTGACGTCCTCACCGGGGCAGCGGTGACCGGTGGTGCGGTCGCCGCCGCCTTGGGGAACGAGTTCGTCGCGATGGGCCGGCCGCTCCAGGAAGCGCTGCGGGTCGAAGGTGTACGGAGCGTCCCAGAGGTCGGGGTCGTGGTTCTGCCCGTACAGGTCCAGCAGGACCAATGCGCCGGACGGGATCGGTTCTCCCCGCCACTCCAGATCGGTGACGGCCCGGCCGCCGAGGAACGGGGCGAAGGGGTAGAAGCGCCGCAGCTCATGGGCGAAGGCCACGGCGTACGCGGGGTCGTCCTCGCCCAGCCGTTCCCGGATGTCCGGCCTGAGGCGCAGCGCATGACCGGCGTAGGCGACGAACCAGCACACCGCGACGGTCGGACGGATGACATTGAGCAGTTCCACGGCGGCGGTGTGCGGGTCGAGGAGTTGGCCGTCGGCATCCCGGTGCCGGACCACCACATCCAGCGCCGACCCGGCCGGCGCGGTGGCGGCCCCGTCCCGTAGGTCCTCGACCAGACGTCCCAGCCAAGCCTCACTGCGGGACCGCGCACGGCGAGCCCGCCAGTGGCGCGGCCCCGGCGTGGCGAAGCCGTCGACCATGGCGACCAGGTCCCTGGCCAGCGACTCCGCGTCGTCGAGGGGGATTCCGGCCCACCGGCAGACGCCCCGGGTGAGAACGCGGCTCGCTTCGTCGAACAGGACCACCGACGGACGGCCGGGCCACGACTCCACCGCCTCGTCCCACGCCCCGGCGACGCATTCCACGAGACCGGCGACCGCCTCCGGTCCGGTGAGCAGGGAGAGGAACATCTCCTTGCGTACGCGGTGTTCCTGGCCGTCCATGGTGTGCACGGCTCCGTGCCCGAACAGTGTGCTCAGCACCGGACCGGGAAGCGCCGTTCCGCGCCCCACATGCCGTTCGTCGTAGAAAAACCGCACCGCTTCCGGACCGTGCAGGGCGACGGTGTGCTGTCCCATGACCCGGGCGCGCACCACGGGGGCGGTGGTACGGCGCCGACGGTCGGGCAGCCAGGCGTACCCCTTGGAAAGGACGGCGAGTGAGCTGTCGATGAGCGGGGTGCGACGACTCTGATTCATGCGGGCCCGAGTGCCCGCCGCCCCCGACCGGAAACGCCGGGGGCCCACGCTCACCCGAACAGCTCTCGACGCCGTAGAGCTGCGAACGGTGGCTCGTGATCTGCACGTGATCGTGGACGGGCCGCCATGCCGGGGCCGCGCCAGGCATCACGCGCCGGGTACTCGGTACTCCCCAGGGCAGCACCAACCGATCACCGGCCGGGAGGCGGACATGAGCGACGAGAACATGGCGGACGACGTCTATCAGCCCACGGGCAGCAACGAGGAGCAGGAGGACGCCGCTCCGCTGGATCTCGAGGACGCGGTCGACGACCGCACGTACGACGACATGCTGGATGAGGGCTACTCCCCGCCGGAGAAGCCGCTGGGTGTCACCAAAGCGGGCATCACGGCGGCCGAGCAGCATGAGGGTGAGTCCCTCGACGAGAGGCTGGGGCAGGAGGTTCCCGACGTGGAGGAGCCGGCCGGAGACGATGTCGGCGATGTGCCCGACGGCGAGGGTGAACCACGCGACCCCGAGGCCGGCACGGGCCGCGCCGGCCGCCTTGTGGCGCCCGACGAGGGCGCGCGCACGGACACCACCAAGGAACTCGTCGCCGGTGACCGGGGCATCGACGGCGGAGCGGCGGGTGCCGAGGAGGCCGCGGTCCACGTCGTGTCGGACGGTCAGCTGCCACCGGTGGACGAGCGGGGGGAATGACACGTCCCGCGTCAGTAGCGGGAGCGTACTCAGACGGGTCGCCCGGACCCAGCATGAGCCGGACCGGGGCCCATAGCCCGGGTGCCTGGGGACGGCACTGGGGCCAGGGTGGCGGGTAACGGTTTGAGTCCCTGCGACGCGGGCAATCGGCCCGGCAGGTGCTTGGGATCGCAGGCCCACCGCTGGGACGGCCGAGAATCGGCTGCCTCCAGGTGTGCGCGGTCCAGACCCCCGCGCACACGTCCGACGACAGTGCGACGGGAGGAGAACAGACTCGATGAGCAGCGGATGCGATGGCACTCAGCGCCAATGTGAGGTCCCCCGGTACCGCTGCCGAACGCGAGCGGTCGGCCCCCATGCCGCGGCCCGAGCGGCAAGCGCTGGATGCAGGACACGAGCCAAGCTCGCATCGCCCAGGAACCTGTCATTTCCCAGAGGCGCGTCTCGCCGCCTGCTGCCCCGTCACATGGACAGCGCCTCGCACGCCCACCAGGTATCGGCCACTGCTTCACAGGCCCTCACCCCTCACCTCGTGTGAAAGGAGCAGTTCCCATGCTCATGGCCCACCCCGCCATCCTCGCCGACCTGCTCGAGCAGTACAAAACCCTGCATGCGCTCAACGCCGAGGAAGGCAGTCCCGAGGCACGTCAGCGCTTGGACGACGTCTCCTACACCCTGTGCATCGCCACCAGCACCCGCGACATCGACGCCGCGCTGACAGCCGTCCGCCACCAACTCACCGGAGCTCGCCCGGAAGACGACTCCCTGACAGCCGACGCCTGACGCCCCACTGCTGGCGAGGGCCCCACACGGCCGTATGTCACTGCGCCCTGACCGTAGGCGCCGGAGGTTGCCTCCGGCGCCTGCGCATGGGGTGGCGCGCGGCGCGGCCGGCCGAGTCGGCCACGGCACGGCAGCGGCCCGCCACGGCGGGAAGGGTCAGGAGTCGCATCAGACCCGGCGCCGGACAGGTACGTACGACACGCCGGTGATTTGTGGGGAGCCGGGGGTGTGCCGAGGCGCTCCGCGGCCTGGGTGTGCTGGCCGTGGCCGGCCGTGGGCAGCTCGTAATCCTGCGTTCTTGATGAAATTTGGTGTGCAGATGTGTTGACCTATGTTCGACATCTCTTCTAATTTGCGGGAGCCACAGAGCCGCCGACCTGCATGTGAGGTTCGCGGATTCACCTGCGCCGAAAGGGACTTCGTGCCTCGAAAGAACCATCGCGGGACAGCTTGCCTGGGGGCGCTGCTGGCCGGCGTCACGGCATTCAGCGGGGCCCTGGCCTCCCCCGCGTCCGCCGCTCCCGCCGCGGCCTCCACCCACGCCTCGCCGCCGCCCGTCAGCGACTTCCGCGGGGTCAACTGGGCCGACCCGCGTGACAACTACGCCGACGACGCGGTCGTACCCTCAGGCCTGTCCACCTCCGACGGCTACGCCACGACCTACGCCAAGTCCCGGGCGATCATCGGCGGGTTCTCCAAGCTCGGCGCCAACACGGTCCGCCTCCCGGTCAACCCCACCTCCGTGAACGGCCCCTTCTGGAAGTCGTACCGGGGCGCGATCGACGCCGCCACCGCCAAGGGCTTCAAGGTCATCCTGGGCTACTGGGAGTCCGACAACGCCAAGGACGGCAAGATCGACGACCAGGCCTCCTGGGACCGGATGTGGGCGCGGATCACCTCCACCTACGGGCGCAACTCCAAGGTGTACCTCGAGCCGATGAACGAGCCGTTCGGCTACACCGCTCAGGAGTGGACCGACATCGCCGCGAAGTGGGTGACCACCCACCGCAAGGTGCCCCGCGACCGGATGCTGATCGGGGGGTACAAGTACAGCGAGGACGTCAAGCCGGTGTGCGCCGACCCGCGCCTCAAGGGCACCCGGATCGCCCTGCACAACTACGGCTTCTGGCACACCGACTGGACCAGCGTCGACCAGTGGAAAGCGGACTTCAAGGAGCGCATCGGCGACTGCGCCTCACGCACCATTCTCGACGAGTTCGGCGCTTCCATGACTACCGGCCTGGACTACAACGGCCCGGTCAACGGCTCCAACGAGGTCGCCTACATCCAGGCCGCGACCGACACCATCCGGGAGATGGGCCTGGGCTCGGTCTACTGGCCCGGCCTGCGCAACGGTGACACCTACTCCCTCACCACCCTCCAGGGCACGGGCACCCGCCTCACCCTGAAGCTGAACAACCAGAGCGGCCTCGACCGCCTGCACTGGGCCTGGAAGCAGTAACCACCAGCCCTCACATCCCGGCCGTCGAGGCCGGGCAGGATCCGGTTTACTGGGGTGCCCTCGTACGCGTACGAGGGCACCCCAGTCCGTGTGGAGGCCACTGCCTGGAGGCAGGTGTGCTCGGCCTCCTCGTCGGGGAGCGAGAGATGTTGCATCGTGAGCCCGTCGAAGCCGGTGAGGAAGAAACGCGCGATCGTCTCCGCGGGCTGCGATCACCGATGACCCTCCCGTGCGCGGATCAGGATCCGTACGCAGACCAGGACCCCCGATTCCCCGAACCGGCCGCGGGTACCCGCAGCGTGCGCCGCGACGCCGACGCACCCCGGGAGGCCGCCATGGAACTCAACCTCGTCGAGGAGCGTCCGTACCGCTTCCGGATCGAACCGCGAGGCGACATGCGCGTGCCCGGGATCGTGTTCGCGTCCCATGAGCTGCTCCAGGACGCCGAGAAGTCGCTGGAGCAGGTCGCCAACGTGGCCACGCTGCCGGGCATCGTCGAGGCCTCGTACGCCATGCCGGACATCCACTGGGGCTATGGCTTTCCCATCGGCGGCGTGGCGGCGACCGACGTGGACGACGGGGGCGTCGTCTCGCCCGGCGGGGTCGGCTTCGACATCTCGTGCGGGGTGCGGCTGCTGGCAGCCGACGGTGACCGGTGGTCGCTGGGGCCCGCGCTGCCCGATGTCATGGACGGGCTCGACCGGGCGATCCCGCGCGGTGCCGGCCCCGGAGGGGTGTGGCACCTGAGCGGGCCCGGGGAGCTGGAGCGGATCCTGGACGGCGGTTCCCGGTACGCCGTGGAACGCGGTCACGGCGAGGAGCGCGACCTCGCCCGCTGCGAGGACGGCGGCGCGGTCGCCGACGCCGACGGCGCGCAGGTCAGCGGGCGGGCCCGGGAACGCGGTCTCGGCCAGGTCGGCAGCCTCGGGTCCGCCAACCACTTCCTGGAGGTCCAGCAGGTCGTCGAGGTGTACGACGAGCCGGTCGCCGCCGCGTTCGGGCTCGCCCGCGACCAGGTGTGCGTGATGATCCACTGCGGTTCACGAGGGCTCGGGCACCAGATCTGCACCGATCACGTACGCGCGATGGACCGGGCCATGAACCGCTACGGCATCACCGTGCCCGACCGGCAGCTGGCCTGTACGCCGGTCGACTCGCCCGAGGGACGGGCGTACCTCGGCGCGATGGCCGCCGCCGCCAACTACGGCCGTGCGAACCGCCAGTTGCTGTCCGACGCCGCCCGCCGGATCTTCCACCGCGCCGCCCGCGCCCGGCTGTCCCTCGTGTACGACGTCTCCCACAACCTCGCCAAGATCGAGACCCACACGGTGGACGGGACCCGGCGCCGGCTGTGCGTGCACCGCAAGGGCGCCACCCGGGCCTTCCCGCCGGGGCACAGCGAACTGCCCGAAGACATAAGGGAGTTCGGTCAGCCGGTGCTGATCCCCGGCACCATGGGAACGGCTTCGTACGTACTCGCCGGAGTCCCCGGCGGCGACGCCTTCCACTCCACCTGCCACGGCGCGGGCCGGGTGATGAGCCGTCACCAGGCCGCGCGGACTGTCGCCGGGAAGGAGCTGCGGGCCCGGCTGGAACGGGGCGGCATCGCGGTACGCCCGCGGTCGCTGCGCGGGCTCGCGGAGGAGACGCCGGAGGCATACAAGGACGTCGGCGCGGTAGTGGCGGCGAGCGAGGGAGCGGGGCTGTGCCGCACGGTCGCGCGACTGGTTCCGCTGGGTGTGGTGAAGGGTTGAGGCCCCCTCTCACCCGTACTTTCCCCTCACAGGTCTCACAGGTCTCACAGGTCTCACACGTCGATCGTCACCGCGCAGGTCCAGCCGTACGGACCCGGTTCGATGTGGAGTTCGTGCCACGACACGGCCTTGGGTACGGCGCCCGTGATCTCCACATCCGACAGGTCGGCGACCGCCAGTCGCACGTCGACAGAGCTGCCGGGAGTCTCCGTCTCCAGCTCGACGTCCACGGGGACCTGGCCCGGTACTTCGAGGCGGTAGACCACCTCGTCGAGGAGGGCGGCCAGGAGATCGTCGTCGCAGTTCCCGGACAGCTGGGCGCGCTGGACCGCCGTCGGCCGGACGGCGGAGACGTCGGCGAAGCAGTCGACCATTCCGTGCACGGCCTCGACCAGGCAGTTCTCCCGGGTCGTGCCCCACGCCTCGATCCGCACGTCCGCGGTGTGCGGCACCAGCCGGTGGCCGCTCTCGCCCTGCGCACGCGCCTGCCTGTCGTCGTACGTCTCGCCGACCATGTGCACCGGGTGCCCCGTTTGCCCCGTACGCATGTGTCGCCGGCACGCAGAAGAATCAGAAGAAGCCGACTGCGCGCCGACGACGGACGGCGCCCTACTTGTCCTGCTGGTTTCCTACTGGTTCGGCTCCGCCGAGCTGATGTCGGCGAGCGCGGAGCGCGGGTCGCGTTCGACGGCCAGGTCGCCGATGCTGAGGGCACCGACGAGGTGGCCCTTCTCCACGACGGGCAGCCGCCGCAGGGCGTGCTCCCGCATCAGCCGCACCGCCTGGTCGATGTCGTCCTGCGGGGAGACGGTGACCAGATCGGTGCTGCACACCTCGCGGACGGGGGTGGCTGCGGGGTCCCGGTCCTCGGCCATGGCCCGGATCACCAGATCGCGATCGGTCACCAGGCCGCGTACGTTGTCCTCCTCGGTGATGAAGACGTCGCCGATGTTCTTCTCCCGCATGAGCTTGGCGACCTCAGGGAGTGTGGTCCGTTCGGTCACCGTCACCGGTTCCGCTGTCATGACTTCCCGGACGTGCTTCGCCATGGCTACCTCCGTGTGACTCCCGGAATGAGTACCGGAAATGTCCTGATAAGTCGGTTCTCGGTCGAGCGTCGAGTACCCGGCGGATGTTCCTCCATGCGCGCGTGAAGACCCGGCCGCCCGGGTACTCGCGAGGCCCCACAGCCGGACGGACGTGGCGGAAAGAAGGCGGGCATCATGCGTTTCCAGAACCGTCGGCAGGCGGGACAGGAACTCGCGGCGGCGCTGCTGCGACGGGCGGAGGGTGGCGGTTTCGTCGACCCCCTCGTACTGGCCCTGCCTCGCGGCGGTGTCCCCGTCGCGGCGGAGATCGCGCACGCCCTGCGCGCGCCGCTGGACGTGCTGGTGGTGCGCAAGATCGGCGCACCGGGGCAGCCGGAGGCCGGAGTCGGCGCGGTCGTGGGCGAGGATCCGCCGGTGTTCGACCAGGAGGCGCTGGCGCTGCTGGACATGACCGAGTACGAGTTCACGCAGGCCGTCGCCCGGCAGCGCGCGGAGGTCCACCGCCTGGACCAGCTCTACCGCGAGGGACGCCCCGCCCCCCGGATACGGGACCGGACAGTGATCCTGGTCGACGACGGCCTGGCCACCGGCGTCACGGCCCGCGCCGCCCTCCTCCACCTGCGCCGCGGCTCGCCTGCACGGCTGGAGCTCGCCATACCGGTCTGCTCCGGACTCGGCGTCGTACGCCAGCACGATGCCGACGACGTGATCTGCCTCCACCGGCCCGAGCACTTCTACGCCGTAGGCGAGTGGTACGTGGACTTCGGCCAGCTGTCCGACCGCGAGGTGATCGATACCCTGCGCAGCGTCCACACCAAGGCATAGCCCTGCGGGCACGCGAGGGCTGACGGCTCCAGAGCGCGCCCTTCAGAGGCGCGGGGCTGTATCAATTTGCGGCTCCGCCGCGTGGGGGCGAGCAACCACAACGAACCCGCACCCGGCAACTACCTCCCCTGCTCAACCCTCGGAGGGAGCCGCCCCCCACGATCGGAGGCGGCTCGTCCGCAACCCCCGGCTCAGTTCCCGCGCGAACTCCTCGATCAACGCCTGCGGTTCGCCCAACGGGGAGAGAGGAGAGCCCGCAGGGAACTGCGGCGCCGGCGCATCCCCCGCCAGCACGTCCCCCGCCGGCACAAACCCCGGCATCGGCTGTCGTTCACCCATGACTCACGCTCGCTTACTGGTCACGCCGCCAGAAGTGGATCAGCGTACGGAATCAGGGCAATTGACGCTTCTCGACCCGCCGTCCGCGGGATCAGGAGCCCCCGGGCCCGCCCGAGTGCTCCGTGCCGCTCTTGGGCGCACACTGGTAGGACACCTGATGAGGTGGCTGCCGTCGGTGCTCACAAGGGGGTGCTGGCCGATGGCGAGAACGCGTCGTACGACGGTGAGGCTGTGGCGCTGGCGGAGCAACCCGCTCCGGCGGCGCGTGGACGTCGTCGAGGCCTGGTTGGTACTCGGCGCATGGCTGTTCGCCCTGGTGGGCTGCCTGATCGCAGGGCTGGTGACGGCCGAGGTGGTCAGCCGGAGCGTGGACCGGCAGCGGGAGGAACGCCGCCCCGTGACGGCGGTGCTCACCGAGAACGCCCCGGAGAGGTCACCGACCGAGTCCGTGGGCGACGACCTGGTCTGGGCCACCGTCCGCTGGAAGACACCGGACGGTACGCCCCGCACCGGCGAGGCCCAGGTCAAACCCGAAGCCCGGAAAGGCACCGGGACGACAGTCTGGACCGACCGGCACGGCACCCTGATGGCGAAGCCCCTCAACGACGCGGAAGCGGTCCTGCAAACGGTATCGGCGGGCCTGCTGGCCGCGACGGGCGCGGGCGGCGCCGTCTGGCTGGCCACCTGGACCGTGCGCGTACGCCTCGACCGGCGCCGTATGCGGGACTGGGACGCGGAGTGGGAGCGGGCCGACCTGCGCTGGGGCGGGAGGACGGGCTGACCGGAATACGGGCTGACCGCCACCTCGTGCCGGCCGGGGGCACCGGCGTGTCCGCTCAGGTCGACACCGGATCGAGGGCCGGCGGCCGGAGTCTGCCCTCCAGCATCGCGCCCAGGCCGAGGGCGGCGCACACGTCGGGACGTTCGGCGATGTGCACCGGCATGCCTGTCGCGGCCCGCAGCATATGGTCGAACCCGGGCAGCAGGGCGCTGCCGCCGACCATCATGATCCCGCGGTCCGCGAGGTCGGCCACCAGATCCGGCGGGCAGTCGCGCAGCACCTTGCCGATCCCGTCGAGCACCGCCGTGAGCGGGGTCTGGATGGCATTGCGTACGGCGGCCGTGTCCACGTGTACGGAGCGGGCGAGTCCCGTGGCCACGTCCCGGCCGTGGATCTCGGTGCGGGCGGGCCCTTCCTGGGTGAGACCGTTGCTGGACAGGGCGAGCTGCAAGGGACGTACGGACTGACTCGGCAGCAGCAACTCGTGCTCATGGCGCAGATACTGGACGATCGCGTGGTCGACGACCTCGCCGCCGACGGGGACGCGCTCGGCGTTCACGACCGAACCGAGGGAGAGAACGGCGACCTGCGTGGCCGCCGCCCCGCACACCATGATCATGGTCGCCTCGGGCTGCTCCACGGGCAGCCCGCAGCCGACCGCCGCCGCGATCATGGTGTCCACCAGCTCGACCCGCCACGCCCCGAGCCCGACCAGCGTCTCGACCGCCGCGCGCCGGGCGAGCGGGTCGGCGTCGTGCGGCGTACAGGCGGCGGCGCGCAGCCGCGGCTTACGGCGCAGTGTGCGGCGCAGGCGTTCGCCGATCAGCTGCCGCAGCATCCGCTGCGCCATGTCGATGTCGACGACCGTGCCGCCGGACACGGGCTTGACGACACGGATGTAGTCGGGCGTACGGCCCGTCATCTTCTCCGCCAGCTCCCCGACCGCGACCAGCGCGCCGGTCCTCGTGTTGACGGCGGCCACACTCGGCTGGTCCACGACCAGCCCGGCACCCTTCACATACACGCGCGTTCTCGCCGCCCCCAGGTCGACGGCGAAATGACAGCGGCGCAACTGCTCCAGACTGGCGGTCATGGCAGATCCTCCCGAGAGCGCAGACCGTGGGACCGCCGGGTGACGGTCCTCCTTGGCATCGTGCGCGGACGCTCGGGGGCCCGCCTGTTGTGATGGCCCGGGTGGGGTGCCGCTGGACGGGTGGTCTCAGTCGGCGTCGCGGATCGCTTCGAGTACCGGCGCAAGGGAGCCGACGGTCTGTTGGCAGCCCGCCCGGGTCAGGCGCCCCTCGCGGTCGGAGTTGTGGGCGTAGCCGATGAAGGGGAGGCCGATCGCGTTCGCGGCGGTCAGCTCGGCGACGGAGGAGCCGATGAGTACGGCGTCCGAGGCGGAGGCGTTCAGCTGGTCCAGGGCTCGGAGCAGACAGTCGGGGTGCGGCATCAGCAGGGTGAGGTCCAGCGCGCGCCCATGGACTCCGCCGGTCGCCGAGCCGATCAGGCCGCGAGCCTCCAGGTAGGTGGTGACGGCGCGGTGCGAGTTGTCCGAGACGATGGCGGGGCCGCGTCCGGTGGCGGCCAGTGTGCGGACCAGCGCGTCGGCATGAGGGGTGGGCCGGGCCGTGAGGGCGTTGTCCTGCTCGAGCCGGTCGAGCTCGCGCCGCAGGTCGGTTCCCCGGCGGTGGCGTGCGAGCGCGCGGAGGAGGTCCAGCGGGTTGGAGTAGCCCTCGAGTGGTGTCACCGGCGCTCCGTTCTCCAGCAGCTGCTCACCGCTCAATGCCTCGTCGGGCGGCCGCAGTTCGACGAGCAGCGTGGCGAGATCACGGGCTGCGCGCGACGCCCCTTCCCCCGTGTAGAGGCGGGCCACCGGCCCGTCGAAGCCAAGGAGTACGCACTCGGCGTCGGCGAGGAGCGCGGCCAGGGAACGTGACGGCTCGGTGGCCCCGGGGGCCACCGGTTTCGGCGTACGGGGCGACCGCGGTGCCTGCCCCGCGGCTGGCATCTCCCCCTCAGGCGTCAGCCGTACCGAGCATGCCACCGACAGCCCCGGCACCGGCCACCTGCGCAGCCCGTCGTGCACCGCGTGCTGCGCCGCACCCGCCCGGCGCAGCGGGTGGCGGCGGGTGATGCGCCCCGCCTCTTTGAGGAGGTGGTCGAGGAGCCGCCCGGACACGTCGGCGGTCTCGCCGCGTACGAAGGCCACCGGGTCGTCGACGTGCCAGGACAGCTCGACGGACGCGGCGAAGGTGTCGCCGCGCGAACTCGGCAGGGACACCTCGTGGCCGGCCTGGTGCGTGGTGAGATCGACCTCGTAGTACGTGGTGAGGGGCCATGGCGTGCGTACGCCGTACGGGCCGTCGGGGCCGAGGAGGGTCAGCGGGCCGTCGGGCTGGGAGAGCACGATGGCGGTGCGGCCGGGCTGGGGAGGGCGGATCGCCCCGAGGTCCCGGGTGGTGAGCGGGCCGCGTACCAGATCCCGTTCCTCGGGCGCCGGGGCCGGGGCGCGTTCCGGCAGTTCCAGGGGGCAGTACCAGGCGATCGCCGTGCCGTCGGCCGCCTCCCCGCGCGACTCCCTGTGCAGGGGAACGAAGCGGGCCGGGTCGAGGGAGGTGGAGCCTCTCATGAGTTCCTGGTGCAGGACGGGGGAGAGGACGACCATGATGTCCGCTGCGGAGTGCCCCAGCGCGGCCTGGATGTCGGGCTGCGTCGTCGGGCGGTCGGCGCGGGCGAACTGGGCGGTGTGCCAGAAGGTCACCCTGACCTTCGGCGGGTCGTCCAGTTCCAGGAGCGCACCGGGGAGTTCGCGAAGAACAGCGCCCAGCACCGGCAGTACGGACGCCTCGGGCTCGGTGATCACGAGATAGCCGTTGTCGCGGGACAGCACCTCGTACTGGTTCGGAGCCATCTCGGTCAGGGAGAGCAGCCAGGTGAGGGAGCGGCCGAGGACGCTGTGCGCGAGACGGTGCTCGCCGGGGTCGGTGAACTCGGCGACGATCGTCGCCCGGCCGCGCTCCGGCGCCGTGCGCAGCTCGCGGTAGAGCACCTGCAGGGTGGGGTCCGGTTCACTGTGCTGCTGGTTCCGGTGTTCCTCGTACGTCTCGTACGACTCCATGGCCTCGGCGATACGGCCCTGCTCCCTGAGGGCCAGGATGTGCAGCCGCCGGAAGTCCTCCCGCTCGGGGTGGTCGCGGAGAAGCTCGGCGAGATCGTTCGCCGCCCCCTCGAAGTTGCCCAGTTCCAGGTCGAGTTCGGCTCGGGTGGCGCAGAGGGTGAGGCGGAGGGCGCGCAGGCGGGTGCGGGCCGCCTTGGCGGCGGGGCCGGGCACGCCGTCCAGGGGATCGCCGTACCAGAGGTCCAGGGCGGACTGGATCAGGCCCCGCTCGGTGCGCGGGTCCTGATCCTGCGTACGGCGGTTCAGCAGGTCCTCGCAGTGGAGTACGTCGATGTGGTCGCCAGCCGCGTGGAGTGCGTAGCCGTCCTTGAGGGCGGCGAGAGTGCCCGGGCCCAGGCACTCCCGCAGGGCGATCGCCAGAGGACGGATACGGGCGGCGTCGCCCTCCGAGGGCGGCTGTTCCCAAAGCCCTTGGGCCAGCTCGGCGAAGGTCACCCGGCGGCCGTGCTTGAGCAGCAGCATGCACAGCAGGGCCTGCGCCCCGGGGGACGGGATGTTGAGGAGCCGTTCGCCGCGGTGGACGCGCGGCGGGCCGAGCACGGTGAAGTTCAGGAAGTCGGCCTCGGTTGCCGTCGGCTCGAAGTCGGGTGACGAGGCGAGTTCCCTGACCGTGTGGCGGCCACCGTGGGCGGGGCTGAAGCGGTGGCGCGGGAACTGGCGCAGGAACTGTTCGAACCTTGCTTCGTCCGACGCAAGCGAGGCCAAGTCACGGAGCAACTGCCCGAAGGCGCGGAAGTCCGTCGACGCGTCGAGGCCCTCCGACTGCTCGCCCAGTGCGAACCGGCTGAGCACGACCGTCCCGTCCGGGCGCAGCAGCAGGCCGTCCCAGCCATCCTGACCGCGCACCAGACCGCGTGCGTGCAGGGCGTCGAGCCCTGCGGTCACGTCCCGGACCAGCCGGGCGAACACTCTGAAGGACACCACGGGACCGTTTCCCGGTTCCAGTTCGGCCACGGTCACGCCGTCCACGAACTCCGCGACCAGATAAGGACTGTCGTCCTCCACCCCGAAGTCCAGAACGGGCACCACATGTGAATGCCGCAGGCCGGCGAGCCGACGGGCCTCCTCCCAAAACCGTTGCCGCGGCGCGGCCTGCGGCGGGTACCGGTGCACTACCACGGGACGGTTCAGCCGTACGTCCACGGCCTGCCACATCCGCTGCGACGGCCCGCGCTGCCCGATCAGCCGATACCGCCCCGCGAACAGCGACGACCCCCCGCCCTCGCTCCCGCCCAGCCGCCGAACACTCTCCTCCCGCACCGCCGCGAACGGCTCACCCCCGGCCGCCTCGCCGCCGCCTCCCGGAGCCAGCACCCGGAAGTCCCCGGCCGCGACGCCCGCCCGAGCGTCGATCAACGCGCCTATCCGGGCGAGGAGTTCGGAGGTCCGGCCGTGAGCGGTCCGGGGCAGCGTACGCAGCAACAACTCCCGTACGCCGGGGCGGAAGGCGTACGAACCAGGCGGACCCGGGATCGCGGTGAGCACCCCGCTGAGGATGACCTCCGCGAGATGCTGCGGCTGCGGATTCTGCTCGATCGCCGCCTGGACCAGCCGCATGACGGGCAACTCGGGGCGTCCGACCGCGAGATGACCGGCGAGGCGATAGGCCTCGGGGGAGGCGATGGAACGGAAGCGGAGGATCAGTTCCTCCGGGGAGAGCTGTTCGACCTCGCTCCTGCCGTACTCGTCGAGGGGTGCGGGCGGCGGGGTGTGGCCCAGCAGAGCGACGGAGCCGGGAAGCTTGCCCGCGTTGGCCAGCAGCGCAGACCAGTTCGCCAGCCAGGGAGCCGAGGGCTCCAGGACGGGGAGAGGGAGCATCCCGGGCAGGGGGTGGTCCGCGGCATAGGAGTCCACGTCGTACGCCGAGTTGGGCACCGCGGGCGAGGGCGCGACGATCTGTGCGGCCGAGGCCGGCAGTGCGGTGGTGCGCCACAGGCGTTCGGGGAGTGGCTGGATCACTGCGACCGGCATCCTCCTCGCCCAGCGCCGCAGCGTCCCGTACCAGCGGGTGCCCGCGGGGCCGTCCCGCCACTGAGGCCCCATGCAGTCGCTGACCAGGAGCGTGATGGTGCGGCCATCCGCGTACGACTCCTGCGAGCCGGGGCGGCGTACCGTGCCGTCGGCTTCCAGCCGGTGCAGTTCCACCGTGCGGAAGATGCCTGACTGGGCGAGCGCCGTGTGCAGTTCACGGACGAGCGGCCGCCAGACCGGCATGGTCGGGCCCGCGTCGTACACGAGATGCAGGGTCAGCCAGCGCTCGGTCGCCGGACGCAGCACGGGAAGCCACCACCGCGGCTCCGCGCCGAGCCGTGCGATCCGATGCGCGGTCGCCTCCTCGTCGAGCTCCTTCCCGACGGGCGCGGGCACTCGGCGCTTGAGGGGGCGCAGGGCGCGTTGCAGTGTGAGGGGGTGGGTCAGCATCGGGGGTGCGGGGGCGAGCAGCGAGGTGTACGAACCGTTCGGCTCCCGCGGCTCGTTCGGCGCGTTGGGGCCGGGCAGCCGCAGGGGGACGCGGCCGTCCGGGCGGCGTTCCGGCTCGGGAGGCGCGGCTGCGTCCGGGCCGTGCGGCGGAGAGGGGCCGCCGGACTCCGGGGGCGGGATCTCGCGCTCCGACTCGGCTCGCTCGGGCCGTACCGGCGGTGGATCCGCAAAGGACGCGGCAGGCTCTGGCTCCTTCATGTGCCGGGCGAGCCACAGCAGTTCGGCCAGCTCGACCGACGTGGGCAGGGCCCCGCCGCTCACTTCGGCCAGCAGATCGGCGAGACGAGCGGCACCCGTGCCCGCGCTGCCGTCGGCCGCAACCGGGTCGCTCATCCCGTCACCTCCCTGCTCGGACGAAACTGCTCGGAAAACCTGCTCGGACGGACGCGAACCAGCTCCACACCCCGCTTCAGAAACCGTCCGGCTCCTCCCCGTTCCGGCTCAGATACGGCATCAGCTGCTCGGCGAGTTCGTCGCGGGACGAGGCTTCGAGGCCTGCCGCCCCCGTGAGGTAGATGGCGTTCAGGAGCTGGTCCGTGGCGAGTTCGCCGTCCGTTCCCCGGGAGAGGAAGCGGGCGATCAGGTCGCGCGCGTAGGCGTCGGGCTCGCCGAGATGGGCGCGGACGATCCGCTCCAGGTGGGCGTCGCGCGGCTGGTGGAGTTCGAGGCGGACGCAGCGGCGGAGGAAGGCGGGCGGGAACTCGCGTTCGCCGTTGCTGGTGAGCACCACGAACGGGAAGGCACGGCAGCGGACCCGGCCGCGCGTGACGGTGACCCGGTTGTCCGTGCCGTCGATCATCACCTCGGCCGAGGGCGTGCGGCGGGCGGCGCGGACCAGCTCCGGGACCTCGTACTGGCCCTCCTCCAGGATGTTGAGGAGATCGTTGGGAAGGTCCAGGTCACTCTTGTCGATCTCGTCGATCAGCAGGGCACGCGGCCGGCCGTACGGAAGCAGCGCGGTGCCGAGCGGGCCGAGGCGCAGATGGTCCTGGAGCTCGCTGTCCGCGGGGAGCTGTTCGCGGGCGGCGGCCTGCCCGGCGGCGTACAGACGCGAGAGCGGATCGTACTGATAGAGGCCGTCATGCAGTGTCGTACGGCTCGTGATGTTCCAGCGCAGGACCGGGCCCAGTCTCAACTCCCTTGCCACCGCGTACGCCAGGCTCGACTTACCACTGCCGGGCGGTCCGGTCACAAGCAGCGGGCGGCGCAAGTACAGGGCGGCGTTGACCAGTTGGACGGCCTGGTCCGTGGCGCGATAGGTGCGGGCGCGGTGCATACGGTCCGGGGACGTGGCCGAGGTGTCGCCGTCCTCGGCGGGAGTCGCGAGCTCCGGTCCGCCGTCGAAGGCACGCCAGGGCGGCGGCGGGGGCAGGGCGGTGATGCCGTCGTGGGGCTCGCTCGTACCCGTGTAGACGGGCCACAGGGACATGTGTCTCTCCTCGATGCGTGCCGGTCGCTCAGCCGACGGGGTTGTGCAGATGGCCGACGGGTTCGGGCAGACAGTCGGGGTCCTCCCACAGCACTGCCAGGTCGTACGCCCAGTGCGGCTCGGGGGAGTCGGAGGCGTACGCGGCCTCGCGCAACTCATGGACGTAGGAAGGGAGTTCGCGCGGAGGCAGGTCGGCGAGATGCTCGGCAAGGCGGTCCAGGAACTCGCTGCCCCGGCATCGCTCCCCAGCTTGTCGGTTCGCCTCCGGGGTGCTCGAAGCCGATGGCTGCCCACGCCCGTGCTCCTCCCGGCAGCCGGTGCGCGGCCAGAGCATCACCGGCACCGCCGCGTTGAGGCCGGCCTGGAACAGCCGCCGGACGCCGTTCGCGCGGGGCGCGGTGGCGAAGCCCACCATGTCCGCGGCCCGGCGCAGCCCGATCGTCAGCTTCACCTGGTCCTGTCCGACGGCCCAGCAGTCGATACGGTGCAGCCGTGCCGCCGGCCGGGCGTCGAGGTGCCGCCACTTCTGCCGGAGCTTGTGCTGCAGTCCGCCGCTGCGGCGCCGCTCCAGGTCCATCACGACGAGCGGAGCGAAGGCGCCGAGCGGGCTGTCGTCGTCGGTGCTGCGCTTCCAGTGCGCCACGTCCGCGTTGAGCCAGCGGCGCGGCAGCACGAACACGATCAACTCGCGTGCTCCTGGCTCCAGTTCGTGGTACGCCTCGTCGATGCGTTCGAGCGCGTACGGGCGTACGCGGTCCATGGGGAGGCGGCGCGAGCCGACCACTCGGCGGTGTCGGCCGTTGTACGCGGACACCTCGACCAGGAAATGGCCGTCACCGGAGCCGCTGGGCGCGATCTCTACGAGGATCGGGGACCAGGCGTGTACGGCGGTGGGTGCTGGCCGCGGCGCCGGAACGGGTGCCGGAACCGGCTCGCGGCGGGCGTACGTCAGCGGCCAGTTCCGCAGCGCGCTCCGGGTCCGGGCGTCGTCGACGAAGTCGGCGAGCCGTGCCGCGAAGCGGGTGACGGCGCCGGGGTCCGGTACCTCCGACAGGAGGTACCAGACCGCGTCCCACAACGAGCCGAACCCTTGAGGCGGTAGTGGAGGGCCGAGTGGGCCGACCGCTTCGAGGTACAGCCGTTCGGGGCTGCACTCCAGACTTCCCGGGCTCCCGTCGTGCCTCATCTGCGGGTCCCTGAGGGCTGCTCGCGCCCACGCGGCGGAGCCGCATATGTCAGAGCCCCGCGCCTCTGGAGGGGCGGCCTCTGGAGGGGCGCTTCGCTGCCCCTCCATCGCCTCCACCAACTGTCGTAGCCGTTCCTTCTCCGGCCGGCCGTACTCCGGTGTCGGAATCAGCTCGCCGAGCCGCGGCCAGTAGCGGGCCATGACCTGGGCGGGCAGCATCCGGCCGTTGCGGATCTCCGGGCTGCGGGCAGCCGTGGAGACCATGCCGACCACGCGGCCGGTGTCCGCGAGCGTCACCGCGGCGCCGCTGAAGCCGGGAACCAGAGGCTGGCCATGGGCGGCCCAGGCCTCCAGCTGGACCCACTCGCCGGCGATCAACTGGTCGGCGGTGGCCCGGTATTCGGCGAGCGTCCCCTCGTCGTACCGCTTCGGGAATCCGTACGCCAGGAGCCTGCGCGGAGGGTCGCCGTACGCGTCGGACGGCGCCGCGAACTCCGCCGGCTTCATGGGGACAGGGTGGTCCAGTTCGAGTACGGCCAGATCACCGGGGTCGGTGTCGCGGCCGTCCCAGCAGCCCTGCGCGATGACCTGGGCGGGAACCTGGCCGTCGGTGCCGTGCGCGAAGGAGACGGTGACCGGGGCCGTGCGGCTGCACGCGACGACATGGGCGCAGGTCAGGACGTGCCGCTCGGTGACCAGAAAACCGGCGCCGATGTCGCGCCCGCAGCTGATTCTGGCGTGCCAGGAGGCGCTCGTCATGACGACCGGGCGGTCTCCGAGGAGTCGTCAGCCTGCCCGGGTGACCAGGAGAGCCGGAGCAGCAGATGCCCTTCGGCCCCACTCTTGGCGATCAACGCACCCGCCTCCGCCGTGAGTTTCACCCCGAACTCGAGCTCCACGGAATCGGGCCGCAGCGTGCCGTCCCGGAAGACCCGGAGCGCGGACTCGGCCGCCGCGCGCACTCCGTCCAGGGCGCCCTCGAAGGTGCGGGTCGCCTGGACCGTACCGTCGTCGCGGCGCGAGACCATCTGGTGACCGGAGACGTCCTCGATGCCCTCGACGGTGATCACGACTCCGTCGTTGGTCTTGAACTCCACCAAGCCTTCCATGACGCCCCCGGTCCCTCGTCAGTGACTCTCGATCAACCTCATTGTCACGGACGGTACTTGTGGTTGTCGCGGCTTGTCACGGATTCCGTAGCCCCGGGAGGTCATTCGTTCTCGTCGGGACTCACGACGCCCTTTACGACCCCCAGCTCCACCAAGTCCTGCGGCCGGATCCGGAGTTCGTCCGCCGTCTCTGTCACCTGTTCCGCCGGCCGCTTGAGGATCGCCGCCGCGAGCTCCGGAGCGATCACCGAGAAGTAACTGTCCGGTGTGGCCCAGGTGTTGTCCGGAGCGGCAAGGGCGAGGGCGCCGCCCGAGCCGCCCTCGCCGATCAGGAGGCTGGTGAGGGGCGTGCGTGCGGCTGCCACGGCGGCGAACAGCTCCGCTATCGCCGCACCCGCGCCCTGACGTTCCGCCTCCGCGTCGTTGGCTGCGCCCGGGGTGTCCACCAACGTCAGTACGGGGATGCCGAGTTGGTCCGCCAGTCGGATCAGACGGGCGGCGGTGCGATAGCCGGCGGGGCGGGTGGCGGTGCCCGTCTGGGCCGCGTAGGCGATCGTACGGCCGTCGTGTTCGCCGAAGCCGCAGAGCATTCCGGGGTCGGGACCGGTGGCGGGGTCGGTGCCGCCACCGGTGCGGTCGCCGCTGATCGGCGCGCGGTGGGTGAAGTACGCGTCCAAGTAGGCCTGGGCGCGGGGTCGTTGAGGGGAGCGGGCGTTGTCGACCGCCTCACGGCCGGTGGCGGGGAGGCCGGCCCGGCCCAGGGCGGGCGGGGGAGGGGCGGGTGTCGTCGACGGGCGGGTCAGCAGGCGCAGCCAGAGCTCCAGTACCCCGGGTAGCACCTCCGGGGGAACCACCGCATCGATCGAACCCGCCACCAGTTGCGCCTCCGCCGTGTACGCCGCCGGGTCCGCGTCCGGCGGACGGACCCGGGAACCCGCGAATCCGACCTGGGCGCCCGGCAGCGCGAGGATCACGTCGGCGCCCGCGCCCAGCGTGGCCCAGCCGCCGCCCGTCGTCGGGTCCCGCAGCACCGCGAGCTGCGGCAGGCCCGCCGCGCGGGTGAGTGCCGACTGCCGCGCCACACGCTGGAGTTGGACCAGGGCGCGCATGCCCTCCTGCATCCGGCTGCCGCCCGTCGCCACGAGGGACACGACGGGGAGGCGGTGCTCACGCGCGTACGTGTACGCCGCCTCCAGCCGGTCCCCGGTGCGCTCCCCGAGCGAGCCGCCCAGGAAGCCGAACTCGAACGAGATCAGCACGGCGCCCGTCCCGCCGACCCGCGCGCTGCCGCAGACGACGGACTCCTCCTCGCCGGTGCGCTCGGCGGCTCGGCCGCGCGAGGCGTCGTAGCCCTGCCAGGACAGCGGGCCGTCGGGAGCGTACTCGCCTGTCGGGGCCGGGAGTTCGGTGAAACCGTCGGCCACGAGACCGATCGCCTCGCGAGCCGTCAAGCGCCGTACGCCGGTCACGTCGCTCATGGAGCCGTCAGCCATGGGACCGTCAGTCATGGGGCAGCGCACGCTTCATGATCTTGCCCATGTCGTTGCGGGGCAGGGCGTCGAGGTAACGGACGACGCGCGGACGCTTGTGGGGCGCCAGGCGACGGGCCACATGGTCCGCCAACTCCTCGGCGGACGGCGGTGATTGAGCCGAGCCCGTCTCCGTGTCCGTGTCCGGCACGATCCACGCCACGATCCGCTCGCCGAGATCCGCGTCGGGCTCACCCGTGACCGCGGCCTCGCGCACGCCCGGGTACTCCAGAAGCGCGTTCTCGATCTCACCCGCCCCGATCTTGTAACCACCGCTCTTGATGAGGTCGGTGGCCTTGCGGCCGACGATGCGTACATAGCCGTCGGGGTCGCGCACGGCCATGTCACCCGTGCGGAACCAGCCGTCCTCCGTGAACGCCGCCGCCGTCGCGTCGGGCCGGTTCAGGTACTCCGTGAAGAGGTTCGGCCCGCGGACCTGGATCTCGCCCACGGTCTCCCCGTCGTACGCCTCGACGGCCGTCACCCCGTCGTCCTCCGTCAGCCGCAGCTCGACACCCGGCAGCGGGACGCCGACCGTGCCCGCGCGCGGCTCCCCGTCCGCACGGACACTCGTGTTCATCAGGGTCTCCGTCATCCCGTACCGCTCGATGACCCGGCGTCCGGTCGCCGCCGCGATCCGCTCGTGGTCGTGCACGGGCAGAGCCGCGGAGCCCGACACCAGCAGTCGTGCCTTCCCCAGGGACTTCGCGAGAGCCGGCTCGTCGGGCAGCGCCTGCGCGATCCGGTGGTACATCGTCGGCACCCCGAACAACATCGTGGCGCCCGCGCTCAACTCCCTTGCCACGCCCGCGGTTTCGAACCTGCCCAGGTGACGGACCGAGCCGCCGCGGCGCAGCGGGCCGAGGATGCCGAGGATCAGGCCGTGCACATGGAAGAGGGGCAGGCCGTGCACGAGTACGTCGTCGCCCGTCCACTGCCAGGCGTCCGCGAGGGCGTCCAGGGTGGCGGCGATGGCCCTGCGGGGGATGACGGCGCCCTTGGGCGGGCCGGTGGTGCCGGAGGTGTAGACGATCAGGGCGGGGGTTTCGGGGCTGGGGTCTTCAGGCACGCGGGGCGTCCGCGTGGCGCGTACGTCGACGTCGACGCGCCCCAACCCGCCCAGCGCCGAGGGGAGTTGGTCACCGGATCCGGCGAGCACCAGCGTCGGCGCGCTGTCCGACACGATGTGCCCCAGCTCGCTCTCGCCCGACTTCGGGTTGAGCGGTACGGCGGGAACGCCGGCCAGCAGCGCGGCGACCACGGCGACCGCGGTCTCCAGGGTGGGCGTGGCCCAGACGGCGATCCGGCCCGCTCCCGCGAGGCGCTCGGCCAGGGGCGCGGCCACGCCGGCCAGCTCGCCGTACGTCAGGGAACGGTTGCCGAAGCGCAGGGCGGGCCGGTGCGCACTGGGTCCGTCGGGGTCCGCGGAGGCCTCGGTCAGGGCCGGGAAGAGAGGGGACACGCGTCGTTACTCCTTGGTCGTTCGTCGGTACGTGGCTCATGGCGGTACGTCACTCATGGCGTCGTCGGCATCCTCAGGTCTCCCCGGGGAATCCCCAGGTCATCCCCAGTTGGGTACCACCATCACCAGCCACGCCACCGCGGGTACCGCCGCCACCACGATCCCTCCGTACACCATCAGCTGCCTGAAGAAACGCTCGCGGTCGACGTCCGGCGCCGCGGCCAGTACCAGCGCGCCGTTCGTCGAGAAGGGGCTCACGTCCACGACCGTCGCCGACACGGCCAGTGCGGCCACCATGCCGACCGCCCCGATCTCGCCCTGCGCGAGGAAGGGCACGGCGAGGGGGATCAGTGCGCCCATGATCCCGACGGACGAGGCGAACGCCGAGACGATCGCGCCGATGTAGCAGAGCAGGACCGCGGCCAGCAGCGGGACGCCGATGCCGCTGACGCCCTCACCGGCCCAGGTGATGGTGCCCATCTCGTCCAGGACACCGACGTACGTGAGGACACCGCAGATCAGCAGGACCGTCGACCAGGCGATCTGGCCGACCGCGTTGCGGCTGTCCTCCGGCCAGGCGGTGCTCAGCACGACGGCGAGGGTGATCGCGGTCAGACCGGCGTCCAGGTCGAAGGCGAGGACGGCTACGACGAGGGCGACGAGCGAGGTGAGCGTGGCGATACGGGCCGGGGTGAGGCGGGTGGTGTCGGGCTTGGCGGGTGCGTCGGGGCGGGTGGCTACGGCGGTGTTGCTGCCGGTGCCGGTACCCGTGCCGGCAGCGGTGCCGGCGGGCTGCGGTCCGGAACCGCCCTCCGGAAGGTCGCCCTTGTCAGAGGCGTCCTTGGAGGGCTCGTCCGGCGTCACCGCCCCCTGCGCCCACAGCTTCAGCCCGCCGAAGAGCACGAAGACCACGCCCGCGATGACCAGGTTGGCGAACAGGGAGGCCAGGAAGAGGGCGATCTCGTTGCCCGGCAGGTTCTCGCGCTCCACGATCCCGTTGACGATCGATCCGTAGATGCTGATCGGCGAGAAGCCGCCGCCCTGCGCCCCGTGCACCACCATCGCGCCCATCAGCAGCGGGCTGATCCCGTACCGCGCCGCGAAACTCAGCGCGATCGGCGCCACGATCGCGACCGCGGCCGGACTGACCGCGCCGATCGCGGTGAGCGCCCCCGTGATCACGAACATCACCCACGGGATCAGCGCGACCCGGCCGCGTACGAGCCGGATCGAGGCGTGCACGAGCCAGTCGGTGGTGCCGTTGGCGCGGGCGATCGCGAACAGGTAGGTCACCCCGACGAGCACGACGAAGAGGTCACCGGGAAAGCCCGCGAAGATCTCGTCGGCGTTGAGGTCCGCGACGAGTTCGCCGACCCCGAACGCGGCGGCGAAGGCGAGCGCGCCCATGTTGATGGAGCGGGTGGTGGCGATCACGAACACCACGACGAGTACGAGGATCGATATCAGTTCGGCGGACATACGGGCTCCCGTCCTTGGGCCCCGGAGTGGCATAGAGGGCTGGCTGATTGGCCAAGTGGCTGAACCACTTCGGTCGCTGGACAGCGTGGGTGCGACGCGTACGGACGTCAAGGGGTCGCGCAAGAATTGGCTCAGCCAATGGACCACTGGACCACGGTGTTAGGCTCCCGACGAAGGGGGACCTCATGACCGAAGCCCTGCGCCCCATGATGAAACAGCGCCTCTACGAGCAGGTGCTGGAGCGGCTGCGCCAGTACGTCGCCGAGGGCGGTCTGCGCGCCGGTGACCGTCTGCCGCCCGAGCGCGACCTGGCGGCCCGTCTCGGTGTCAGCCGCGCCTCCGTGAAGCAGGCGATCGTGGTCCTGGAGGTCCAGGGCCTGGTCGAGGCCCGGCACGGTGGCGGTACGTATCTGGTCCGCGACAGCCTCGACGTGGAACCCGTCGACCGGCTCGTCGAACGCCGTCGGCGCCTTCCCGACGTACTCGAAGCCCGCGAGGCCCTGGAGACCAAGCTCGCCGAACTCGCCGCCGAACGCCGCACGGACGACGATCTCGCCGCCCTGCGCCAGGCCCTCGACCACATGGCACGCGAGATCGAGGAGGGGGCCCACGGAGTGGAGGGCGACCGGCTCTTCCACGCCGCGGTCACGGCGGCGGCCCACAGCAGCATCCTCGCCGAGTTCATGCGCTCCATCGCCGACCAGATCACCGAGAGCCGCAACGAATCCCTCCGTCAGCCGGGCCGCCCCACCCGCTCCCTGGCCCAGCACCACGCGATCCTCGACGCGATCACCGACCGCCGCCCGAGGCAGGCGGCCACGGCGATGCGCCGCCATGTCCGCACGGTGGCGAAGGTACGCCTGCTGGACTGGGACCCGGAGGACGACGACCCAACGGCCTGACAGGCTCGTTACGATCCCCCGTCATGACCGCACCCGCACCAGGACCCGCCCCCGCCACCATCCCTTCTCCGTCTCTTTCTCCCTCTCCCGTGAACGGACGGGAGCCCACCATCCTCGCCACCTCCGGAGGCCACCGAGCCGGCGGCGGCCGGACCATGGTGATGTTCGACGCCCTGGTGCACCACGCGGTCGAACTGTCGGGCGCCCACGGCCGCCGCCCACGCGTCATGTACGTCGGCACGGCGATAGGCGACGCCGAGCACTTCACCGCCCGCATGTCCGAGGCCGCACGCGTGGCGGGCTTCGACCTCACGCCCCTCCAGCTCTTCCCGATGCCCAACCACGAGGATGTGGAGGGCACCGTCCTGGACCAGGACGTGGTCTGGGTCATGGGCGGCTCGGTGGCGAACCTCCTCGCGGTGTGGCGGGTACACGGCCTGGACGACATCCTCCGCCGGGCCTGGCGCTCGGGCGTCGTCCTCAGCGGCGTCAGCGCAGGCTCGATCTGCTGGTTCCAGGGCGGCACCACGGACTCCTTCGGCCCCGAACTCCGCCCGCTCACCAACGCGTTGGGCTTCCTCCCCTACGGCAACGGCGTCCACTACGACACCGACCCCGGCCGCCGCCCCCTGGTCCACAGCCTCGTCGCGAACGGCACCCTGCCCGTCACGCACTGCACCGACGACGGAGTGGGCCTGGTCTACCGCGGCACCGAACTGACCGAAGCCGTAACCGAGTTGCCCGGCAAGGGAGCGTATGTCGTAACCCGCGACGGCGACTCGGCCGTCGAGGAACGCATCGAGCCGCGCCGTTTGCCTACGGTCAACTGACCCTGATCGTCGTGTCCAACCCCGGGGAGACCAAGGCGATCTCCGACGTACTCACCCAGCACCGTGACTGGGTGGCATCACTACCCGACGTGAGCCTGACGATGACCGTCCACGAGGTCGGGAGCCCCATTGCCAGACACCTCTGGTTCGAGATGTGTGGCAGGCGGATGTGGCGGCCCGGTGCCCGAGCTGCCGCTGTTGCCCGAGAAGGTGCTGGGCATCATGGCCAAGCCCGACGCCGACGCGGACGACATGCTCTACCTCGGGGGGTTCGGCCGGGTGGGAGTTGCGTCGCAGGCGGGGATCAGATCCTGCTGCCGGACGTGGTGTCGGACGACAGCCGCTGGGCGAGGTAGATCGGGATCACGGAGAGCAGGACGAGGACGGCGGCGACGACGTTGACCACCGGGGCCTGCTGGGGACGGGCCATGTTGGAGAAGATCCAGACGGGCAGGGTCTGGATGCCGGGGCCCGCGGTGAAGGTGGTCACCACGATCTCGTCGAAGGACAGCGCGAAGGCCAGCAGCCCGCCCGCGATCAGCGCGGAGCGCACCAGCGGGAAGGTGATGTCGACGAAGGCGCGGAAGCTGTGGGCTCCGAGGTCCATGGCTGCTTCCTCGTACGAGCCGGGCATCCGTCGCAGCCGGGCGATGACGTTGTTGAAGACGATCACGATGCAGAAGGTGGCGTGGCCCACGACGACGGTGAACATGCCGAGCCCGACACCGAGCGGTTCGAGGACCGTACGGAAGGCCGTGTTGAGCGCGACGCCGGTGACGATGCCGGGCAGGGCGATCGGCAGAACGACGAGGAAGGAGATGGTCTCGCGGCCGAAGAACTTGTAGCGCTGGACGGCGAAGGCGATGAGAGTACCGAGGACCAGGGCGATGGCGGTGGCGCCGAGTCCGGCCTTGACGGAGGTCCACACGGCGTCGCGGGCGCCGGTGCTTTCCCAGGCGGCGCTCCACCAGTGGAAGGTGAGGCCGGGCGGCGGCCAGCCCGAACTGCGGTCGGGATTGAGCGAGTTGACCAGGACCAACAGCAGCGGGATGTAGATGACCGCGAAGCCGAGCCCGGCGGTGATGCGCAGGACGATGCGCGCGGGGCGGGAGAGATTCATCGGGGGCCTTCGCTGTGCGTCGTACGGTCGGAGGGTTCGGGGACTCAAGAGAGTCGTGGACTTCACAGGCTCGGGACTTGAGGGGCTTGGGACTTCACAGGCTGCTGAGCGCTCCGGTGCGGCGCACCGCGAGCAGATAGAGCACGATGATCACCACGGGTACGGTGCCGAGCGCGGCGGCCAGAGGCAGGTCCAAGCTGATGTTGGAGTAGATGAGGTTGCCGATGAGCTGGGTCTTGCCGCCGACGATCTGCACGGCGATGTAGTCGCCGAGACTGAGCGAGAAGGTGAAGACCGAGCCGGCCGCGACGGACGGCAGGAGCATCGGCAGCACCACGGAGCGGAAGGTGCGTGCGGTGCGGGCACCGAGGTCGGCGGAAGCGTCCAGCAGGTTGGCCGGGAGTTGTTCGAGTCCGGCGTACATCGGCAGGATCATGTACGGCAGCCACAGATACGTCAGGACCACGATGGTCGCGGTGAGTCCGTAGCCGGGACCGTCGAGACCGATCGGCGCCAGCGCCCAGTCCAGCAACCCGCCGTCGGCGAGGATGAGTCGCCAGGCGTACGCCTTGACCAGGTAGCTGGCCCAGAGCGGGGTGAGGATCGCGACGACCAGCAGCGGCCGCCACTTGGGATGGGCGATGCGGGCCGTGTAGAAGGCGATGGGGAAGGCGATCAGGGCGCACAGGGCCGTTACCGCGAGGGCGATGCCGACGCTGCGCAGGGCGACCTGGCGGTAGACGTCGGTGGTGAACAGGGCGGTGAAGTTGTCCGTGTTCCAGACCTTCACCACGTTCGAGGTGAAGCTGTCCGTGGTCCAGAACGCGGACATGAACAGCGCGGCGAGCGAGCCGAGATAGGCCAGGACCAGCCAGGCGAGCGGCGCGGAGAGCAGCAGGGACAGTCGCAGCCGGGGGCGGCGGTGCAGGGTCCCGGCGAGCCGCCGGACAGGTCCGGCGGCAGGCACGGTGTTCGTCATCGGTCCTTGACCCTCAGCCCTTGATCTCGGTCCAGGCCTGGACCCACTTGGCGTACGGCACGCACTTCGCGTCCGTACGGCCGTCGATGCACTGAGCGATGGGAGTGGTCCAGTAGTGGACGTTCTTCCAGTACGGCTCGTCGCTCGCGTGGTACGTGGCGCAGTGGTTCTTGTCGGCGGTCAGGTCGCAGGACTTGGCATTGGACGGTGCCTCGCCGAAGTACTCGGCGACCTGGGCGTTCACCTCGGGCGAGATGATCCAGTCCATCCACTTGTAGGCGCAGTTGGGGTGCTCGGCCTTGGCGGAGAGCATCCAGGTGTCGGACCAGCCGGTGGCGCCCTCCTCCGGGAGGACGGCCTCGACGTCGGCCTTCTCGGCCTTGGCGGCGTTGACGATGACCTGCCAGGTGGTGCCGACGACGGAGTCACCGCTCTTGAAGGCCGAGATCTCCTTGAGGTAGTCGCTCCAGTACTCGCCGATGTTGGCGTTCTGTTCCTTCAGCAGGGCGACGGATGCGTCGAACTGCTTCTGGTCCAGCGCGTACGGGTTCTTGATGCCCAGCTCGGGCTGGGTCTTCATCAGGTAGAGCGCGGCGTCCGCGATGTAGATCGGGGAGTCGTACGCGGTCACCTTGCCCTGGTACTCCGAGCCCTTGTCGAAGACGACGGACCAGGAGGTGGGGGCGGGCTTGACCTTCTCCGTGTTGTACATGAGGAGGTTGGCACCGCGGCCGTGCGGGACGCCGTAGGGCACATCCTTGACGGTGTTCCAGTCCTTGTTCTTCAACCCCGCGAAGACGTCGGCGTAGTTGGGGGTCAGGTCGGTGTTGACGGGCGCCGCGTCACCTGAGGCGATGAGCCGCAGCGAGGCGTCGCCGGAGGCGGACACGGCGTCGTACTGGCCGGTCTTCATCAGGCTGACCATCTCGTCGGAGGAGGCCGCGGTCTTGGTGTTGACCTGACAGCCGGTCTCCTTCTCGAAGTCGGAGACCCAGTCGACCTCCGGGTCGTTGGTGCCGTCCTCGACATAGCCGGCCCAGGCGATGAGGTTGACCTCACCCTCGGTCTTGCCGAGCTTTTCCTGGGCCTTGAGGTCCGGCGGGTTCAGGCCGGAGGCGGCGGAGCCGGAGCCGGAGCCGTCGGACGAGCCGCAGGCGGTGACGAGAAGCAGGACACCGACCGCGGTGGCCGCCTTGAGCGAATGGGACATGCGCACGGGAATCTCCACGAGTGGGAAGGGGGATGGGCAGGGCAGGGCACGGGCCAGGGGGGCCGCCGGGCACGGACGGGGCAGGGGGCACGGCACGGGGGGGGGCAGGGGCCGGGCGCGGGGGACGCGGTACGGACGGGTGCGGCTACTTCGCTGCCCGGACCGCTTCCGGAACACGGAAGTTGTGGCGGTGGTGCCACTGGAGCCTGACCCGGGAGCCGCGGTAGGCGGCGACGTCCTCGGACGAGGTCTCCAGGTTCTGCTGGAGGGCGGTGAGCCGCCCGCCTGCGTCGAGGTCGACCAGGAAACGGGTCGCGTCCCCCAGGTAGACGACCTCGGCGACCGTACCGACGGCGGTGGAGTGGTCCGGATCGTCGACGTTCTCGGAGTCCTTCACCACCCGGATCTTCTCCGGGCGGACGCTGTACGTGCCGACCTTGCCCACCACCTGCTCGGCGGCCTCGCCGGTGAGCAGGTTGGAGGTGCCGACGAAGCCTGCGACGAAGGGGGTGGCGGGCCGTTCGTAGATCTCGGCCGGTGTGCCGATCTGTTCGATGCGGCCGTGGTTGAACACCGCGATCCGGTCGCTCATCGTCAGCGCTTCCTCCTGGTCGTGCGTGACGAAGACGAAGGTGATGCCGACCTCGCGCTGGATCGCCTTCAGCTCGATCTGCATCCGCTCGCGCAGCTTCAGGTCGAGGGCGCCGAGCGGCTCGTCGAGCAGCAGCACCTTCGGGCGGCCGACCAGGGCGCGGGCGAGTGCGACGCGCTGCCGCTGGCCGCCGGAGAGCTGGGACGGGCGGCGCGTGCCGAAGTCCTCGAGCCCTACGCCCGCCAGCGCCTCCCGGGCCTGCCTCAGCCGCTCGGCCCTGGGCACCTTGCGGACCTTGAGGCCGTAGGCGACGTTCTGTTCCAGGGTCATGTGCGGGAACAGGGCGTAGTCCTGGAACACGGTGTGCACATCGCGTTCGAAGGGCGCCAGGCGCGTGACATCGGAACCGGCGAGCTCAATGGTGCCGCTGGTGGGAGCCTCGAAGCCGGCGATCATCCGGAGCACCGTGGTCTTGCCCGAGCCGGACGGACCCAGCATCGAGAAGAACTCGCCGTCCGCTATCTCCAGATCGACTCCGGCCACGGCCTCTGTCCGGCCGAACGCCTTGCGCAGGCTCTGCAGCCGGATCGCCATTCCCTCCATGGGCGGGAACCTTTCTGATGCTGTCGGACGTTGACCATAAACATATGAAGTCATAGTTCTAATTTCAAGGCCCCATTAAGGTAACGGCTGAGTCAACAAGCAAGGTGGTGGTCGTGAACCGCGACAAACCGGGCGCCCAAAGGGCCGTCTTCACGCCCGTCGACACCCTCGCCCGGGTGGATGCCGTCGTACGCAGACTCGGTGACGCCATCGACCTCGGGTTGCTGGCCGACGGTGAGCAGCTGCCCGGCGAGACCGAACTCGCCGCTCAGCTCGGCGTGTCCACCGTGACCTTGCGCGAGGCCCTGATGGCTCTGCGTCAGCAGGGTCTGGTCACCACCCGCAGGGGCCGCGGCGGAGGCAGCTTCGTCACCGTGCCCGACGAGCCTGCGGAGGACCGACTGCGGGCCCGTCTCTCCGACTGGAGCACCGAGGAACTCCGCGACCTCTCCGACCACTGGGCGGCCGTCTCGGGTGCCGCCGCCCGGCTCGCCGCCCAGCGCACCGAGCCTCAGGACCTCCGGCAACTGAACAGGTCCCTGGGAGAGTTGACGCGCGCGGAGGACACCGCGGCGCGCAGCCGGATCTATGGACGCTTCCACGTCGAACTGGCCGCGGCCGCTCAGTCCGCCCGGCTGACCAAGGCGGAGGTCACCCTCCAGACCGAGGTGGGAGCACTGATGCGCCTCGTACTCGGCGAGGACGAGTACCTTCAGGACGTATTGGATCGTCACCGCGCCGTAATCGCAGCTGTGCATGATGGTGCAGACGACCGTGCCAGGGCCTTGGCCGAACAATGCGTGCAGACCTCCATGACGCGTCTGATCGAACTCCGCCTCGGTCCTGTCCACGGGGCGCGCGGTCCCCGTCCGAAGGAGGACCCCCATGGGCAGCGGCAGCGATCCCCGTCTCGAACACGCCCCGGCGGCGGTTCTTGACGAGCTGACGGTCGCCGACGTGGCCGCCCGTGTCCGGGACGCGCTCGAAGGAGTCTTCGACGCCGTGTGCCGGACGGGGGCGGACACGGAGGCGGTGCTCACCTCGGCCGGCATGAACGGCCGCCGTCCGGTCTCGGCCGATCTGGCGGCTCTTCGCCCCGGCCTGCACGCCCGCCTCAGCCGGTACGACCTGGTCTCGGGGGTCGGCTTCGTGGCGGTGCCCGGGCTGCTCGGCGACGTACCGGCATGCCTGGAGTGGTGGCAGACCACCGCGGACGGAACCCTCCGGCCACTACTGCTGGACCTGGACCCGGAGCACTCGGCGTACTACGACTACACCCACTGGGACTGGTTCACGCTGCCCCGCGACACCGGGCAGCGGGCCGTCGCGGGACCCTACGTCGACTATCTCTGCTCGGACGAGTACAGCCTCACCCTCTCCGCACCCGTGATGGTCAAGGGCCGCTTCATGGGAGTGGCCGCGGCCGACGTCTATCTGCGGCATTTCGAAGCAGGCGTCGTGCCGATACTCCAATGCCTGCCGGGACCCGCCCGCCTGGTCAACGCGCGCGGCCGCGTCGCCGCCTCCACCGACCCTCACCACCTGGCCGGATCGCTCATCAAGGGCCCGGACTTCGCGACGGTACTGGCCGGCTCGGCAGACGGTGTCGAACACGGCGGCCTGCAACTGCGTCCCTGCGACGGCGTCCCACTGATCCTGGTGACAGCGGCCCAACGCCCGTAACCCGGGCGCCCGCACTCCGCAGTCCGGGTCGCCGGACATGCGCTTCCGGCTCGGCACCGCCCCTTGCATCGGCGTTCTCGCAACCGCACACCCGGAACGGATGCATCGCACGGTCGGAAAGCCGCTTCCGGATCGACTGCGGACCCACGGGCTCCTCGCCTTGCGACAAAGACCTTCGGGATGCAGGATGCCCCGCCGTCAATCCGCTTCCGGCCCGAACCGACGCCTGTATGCCGACGGAGTGATGCCCGTCTCGCGGCGCATCAGAGTGCGCAAATTGGCAGCGGTGCCAAGCCCGCTGCGCCGCGCGACCATCTCGAAGCGGGACTCACCTCGCTCGATCAACCGGCATGCCAAGGCGAGTCGTTCCCCTGTGAGCCACATCAACGGCGTCGTTCCCAATTGTGCCCGGAAGCGACGATGCAGCGTCGCCGCACTGACCGCCGCGCGCGACGCAAGGTCCGAGACCGTGAGCGGTGAGTCCAGCCGCTCCTGCGCCCAGGCCAAGAGGGGCGCCAGGGACTCGTCAGGCAGGTCGGGCATGGGCCGCTCCACGAACTGCTGCTGCCCGCCGTCCCGGTTTGCCGCGAAAACCAGTCGTCGACTCACCGAGTTGGCAACCTCCGCGCCGTAGTCGCGGCGGACCACATGCAGCCCGAGATCGAGCGCGGCCGCGCTCCCCGCGGCGGTGAGGATGTCGCCGTCGTCCACGAACAGCACGTCTGGTTCGAGGCGGACAGCAGGAAAGCGCGCCCGGAAGGAATCCGCCCACTGCCAGTGCGCGGTCGCCCGGCGCCCGTCGAGAACTCCGGCCTCGGCCAGTGTGAACGCGCCGCTGCAGAAGCCGACCAGGCGCGCACCGCGCGCGTGCGCCCGTCGGACGGCATCGAGCACGGCGGGGCGGCGGGGCACCTCGACGTCGGGACGGTTGGGGACGATCAAGGTGTCCGCCGTGTCGGCCGCTTCCAGACCGGCGACTCCCGTGAGTGTGAAGAATCCGTCCCTCATCAGGGTGCGGGGCTCGGGGGAGCAGAGCCTGAAGTCGTAGAGATCACGGCCGATCTCCGGTCTGCGCAGACCGAAGACCTCGGTCGCGCAACCGAGCTCGAAGGGGTTCGAGTTCTCGTCGACGATCACGACGACCCGGTGTACGCCCGCCGAGCGCAGTGCGTGCGAGGATTCTTTCGCCATGCGCAATTTCTAGCACTCACCTCGGCCATGCAAGACGGCTCAGGATGAGCCCATGAGTAACGAACCCATCTCCCTCAGCAAGGCTCTGGCCTCCTTCGATGCCCTGTGGAGCCCTCGTATCGTCACGCGCGTCAACGACTATGACGTCCGCATCGCCAAGGTCGAGGGCGAACATGTCTGGCACGTCCACGACGACACCGACGAGTTCTTCCTGGTGCTCGACGGAGAGCTGCACATCTCCTTGCGCGAGGCCGATGGGGAGCGCACGGTCCTGCTCCCGCAGGGGGCGGTCTTCACCGTCCCCCGAGGCACGGAGCACAAGCCGTACGCTCCGTCCGGCGCCGCAATCCTCGTGTTCGAGCCCTCCGGGACGCTGACCGTGGGCGATCGGCACGATGAGGTCCCGGACCACGTGGACGCAACGACCGGGCACACACTCAGCACCTGAGCCGACAGGCCTGCGGCGCCTCAAAGCGCTCATCCGCCGGGGCCCGGGTATACGTCAGGCTCAGCCCGCCCCGCCGTCGAGCAGCCGGCTGTAGCGCAGCCGCAGCGCCCGCTCGGTGCTGGCCGCCACAGTGACGAGCCCGACCACGGCGTTGCCCCACGCCGGTAGATCAATGGGCGAGGTGAAGGTCCCGACGTACTGGGCGACGCCCTCCGGCGCCCGGGTGACCTGTTCGGCGAGCTGAAGGATCAGGAGAACCAGGCCGATGACGAGCACGATCACCGAGAGGAAACCGATACAGCGGCTCAGTGCGGGGTGCGATCGGTCGAGGCGCGCGCGGCGCCCCTCGGCGGAGGCGGGGTCCGGGACGAGTTGGTGCTCGGACCCCTCGGCGGTGACGTAGTGGCAGCGCTTGAGCCCGAAGCCGCTCGTCCTCACTTCGACGGTGCCGCCCTGGACGGGGAAGACGGCAGGGACTTTGGACTCGGCGTGATGCCTGCCGTCGAGGTACAGATGGGCCTTGACGTAGCCCTCCGACTGATTCTGATGCTTGACCTCGACTGCGTAGACCGTCTGCCGGCCGTCGTCGTTCACCAGCCGAAGATGGAACAGTGCGCGGGTAAGCATCTGCCACCAGCGGAAACGCTTCAACGGTCGCCCGTCCCCGGGTTTGACCCGCTGCACAGCCCGACGATGCCGCCACTCCCTGAGCATGTCTCTACTCCCGTTACTTGCTGGGTTCCGCCGCGCAGGCGAGGTCCCGCGCCGGGTGCTGCCCGGTGGTCAGGAACGCCGTCACCGCGTCGTTCGCGCACGTAAGGCGGCCTTCTCCGGGCACGGGCCCCAGCGCACGGTGTCCGGCGTCGCCGCCACCGACACTCCCGGAATCGCCGTCGCCGCCACCGCGGTGGCGGCGACGGCGAGGGACAAGGTTCGGTGCATCTGATGTCCTCCTGAGGGGCGTACGGGGGCGCCGGAACGGGCGGGCATGGGACGGCCCCGCCGCCAGCCGTCCATGCGGACCAGCACGTCGATCTGGGCGGGGTTGCAGAGGTTCAGGACGGCCAGGCCGAGCGCGTGGGGCAGCCCTTTCACGGAGTGGACGTCGCCTTGGGTGTGGGTCAGACGCTCAGCGTCGGTGACGGGTGCCGAGGTCATGCATCCATCTCAGCCGCCTTCACGCTCGCCTGGCAGGGCGTGGTGTCATCACTTCGCAGTGACGTTCGTCAGGACGAAAGCATGACGTGGTGTCACACCGTCTCTAATCTGGACGCATGACGGTGATCGGGCAGATCTCGTTGGGTGTGAGTGATGACCGGAGAGCGGGGGAGTTCTGGCGTCAGGCGCTGGGATACGTGCGGCGCCCGCCCCGCTTCGAAGGCGACGACTGGATCGTGCTGGAGCCTCCGCCGGGAGGTTCCGGGGTGGCGATCGCGATGGACGTGAGTGAGAGTCCTGCGGAGGAGTTCCCCCGTGTCCACCTTGATCTCAAGGCGGGACAGCGTGACCTCGATGACGAGGTTGACCGTTTGGTGGCCCTGGGTGCACAGCGTGTCGACTGGCCGCACTACCCGGAGAACCGTCGCCCCGAACAGCCTCCGTACGTGGTGCTGGCCGACCCGGAGGGGAACCGCTTCTGTGTGGAAGGGCGGCCCGCAGGTTGGTGCCGAGGGGTCTGAGCTTCGGCCGTCACGCTGCCGCTCAGGCCCCACCTGACGGCAGCGATCTTCGCCACGTCGGCATAAGACCGCAAAGAGAGTGTTACGCCGTCGAAGGCTTGCCGACACAGTGATCGCCAAGGCTGATGTCGTCAATTGCCCATACCCACAAGGCAGTTGAGCGCTCATCCGAATCAAGGTCCTCCCCCACAATCCGACAGGATCGGACCACATAGATGCTGAATCAGCTTGGGCACGCCCGCGTGCCCCAGGACGCTCACGCGCGCGTGCCCCGAGATACCGAGCCCAGCCCCGGTCACGTCCTGGCCGTCGGGACGCCGGGAACGAAGCGTGAACAGCTGGGCCGTACGCTCATATCGGCCGGCTACGAGGTCTCTCACGCGGCGCCGGGAGACGTCATCCGGCAGGCGCGGCAGTACCGGCCCGACGCGATCGTCGCCCTCGACGAGGGACTTGGTGTCGTACGGGAGGTGCGTGCCGATCCCGCGGGACAGGCGCTGCCCCTCCTCATGGTCACCGCGGACGGCTGCCCCAAGTCCGTGGCCGGGCTGCTGCGGGACGGCGCCGACGACTGTCTGCCTCAGGCACCCGACCCGGACGAGCTGGACGCGCGGATCGCGGCCAAGCTGCACCGAGTGCCCGTCCCCGTGGACCAGTTGCTCCTCGACCCGCGCACCGGTCTGTACTCAGGACCGCACTTCATGGACGAGCTCGACCGGGAGCTGAGGCGTCCGGCGGCGGCCCGCCGCGGAGGCGTCCTCGCCGTGGTCGGTGTCGCCGAGACCGCCGCGCTGGAGGCCCGGCTCGGCACACGTGTGCGGCGTGAGGTCGCCGAACGGCTCGCCCAGGTCGCCGAGCGCCTCGGCAGCGGCTGCGACCGGCTCGGCTGGGACGACGAAGGGCGTCTGCTCATGCTGATGCCCGGCGTCGACGAGGAGGCGGCCCTCGGCGCGCTCCAGGAGTTCGCCACCACCGTCGCCGGCACCCGGTTCGTCGTCGCCGACGAGAACGTACGGCTTACTCCTGCCGTCGGCTGGACCCCGCTCACCGACCACACCGGCCACAGCCGCCCGGTTCAAGAAGCTCGGGACGCCGCCGCGGAGGCCGTACGCCACCGGGATCTGCGCCCCGTCCGCTACGAACCGTGGATGCGCGCCAGGGCCCGGTCGTCCCACCGCGGCGCCCGCACCTCCCTCGCCCCGCTGCTGTCCCCGGTGCTGAGCCTGCTGCTCGGCATCGGTGTGCCGTTCCTGATCTATCAGCAGGCCTACGCACTCGGCTGGGACCTCGCTTCGGCCGCGTACTGGGTGGTGGTCGCCGGTCTCGTCGTATCCGCGCTGCTCATCGTGCTGGAGTGCCTGTACTCGCTCGACGCCGAGCCCCGCCCCGCGCAGGCCGCGCAGCCGTATCCGCCCGCCAGTGCCGTCATCGCCGCGTATCTGCCGAACGAGGCCGCCACGATCGTCGACACCGTCGAATCGTTCCTGCGCCTCGACTACCCGAACGAACTCGAGATCGTCCTCGCCTACAACACCCCGCACCCCCTGCCCGTCGAGGACACCCTGCGCGAGATCGCCCGCCGCGACCCCCGCCTCGTCCTGCTCCCCGTGCCGGGCAGCACGTCGAAGGCGCAGAATCTCAACGCTGCCGCTACGCGCGTAGGAGGCGAGTTCGTCGGCATCTTCGACGCCGACCATCATCCGGCGCCGGACGCCTTCCGGCGTGCCTGGGACTGGCTGTCGAACGGCTACGACGTCGTGCAGGGCCACTGTGTGATCCGTAACGGCGAGAGCTCATGGGTCGCCAAGCTGGTCGGCGTCGAGTTCGAGGCGATCTACGCGGTCAGCCATCCCGGCCGGACCCGGATGTACGGCTTCGGGGTGTTCGGCGGTTCCAACGGCTTCTGGCGTACGGATCTTCTGGCGCGCACCCGGATGCACGGCTCGATGCTCACCGAGGACATCGACTCCACGATGCGCGCGCTGGCCGAGGGCGCCCGGATCGCCATGGACCGCACCCTCGTCTCGCGCGAGCTGGCGCCCACGATGCTGAAGCCGCTGTGGAACCAGCGCTCGCGCTGGGCGCAGGGCTGGCTCCAGGTCTCACTGCGGCATCTGTGGCGCGGGCTCCGGTCGCCGCTCTTCACGCGCCGCCAGAAGGCCGGCCTCTTCGTGCTGCTCGGCTGGCGGGAGGTGCAGCCGTGGCTGTCGCTGCAGATCCTGCCCGTGCTGCTGCACGCGGCGTTGCGAGCGGGCGGGGTGGACGGGCTCGACTGGGCCGTACCCGTCTGTCTGCTGGCGGTGGCACTGACCCTGTCCGCCGGAGTCGTGCAGGCGGCGTTCGCCTGGCGCCTCGCGGTGCCCGAACTGCGGCGCCGTAAGGCCTGGTTCTGGCGGTACCTCCTCGTGACGACGTTCTTCTACACGCACTTCAAGAACCTCGTCGCGCGGCAGGCGCACCTCAAGGAGGCGATGGGGGACCGGCGTTGGCGGGTCACACCGCGAGCGGAACGAGCGGAGGTGTCCGAGGCGTGAAGCGTTCCACCCTCGAACTCCAGGGCTTCCGCGGTCTCGCCGCCCTCAGCACCGTCGTCTTCCACGTCTGGCAGCAGTACTACACGTACGACGCCGAAGGCTCCCATCCGCCGGTCGACAACCCCTGGCTGGGCGCGCTCATCTCCCTCGAAGTCATCGACCTCTTCTTCGTGATGTCCGCGTACCTGCTGACTCTCTCCTATGCCCGCGCGGCCATCGACGAGGGGTCGGTACGGCCGGGCAAGGTGTTTCTCTTCCGGCGGGCGGTACGCATCCTGCCGCTGTACTTCCTCGCGGTCCTGGTCGTCTGGGCGAGCCGCAACCCCACGCTCCCCGGCGACTGGCGCGACCTGGTCGAACACCTCACGTTCACGCACATCTTCGACCGCGAGCGGATCTTCTACACGCTGGGCCCGAGCTGGTCTCTGTCCCTGGAGATCGCGTTCTACCTCTCCCTGGTCGCCCTAGGGCCCTTGGCGATACGGGCCTGCCGCCGCCTGAGCACCCGCCGCGCGAGGGTGGCGCTCTGCGCCTCGGGCTGCGTAGCCCTGTTCGCGGCTCCCGTCGCCTGGATCGCCTTCGCCCACCACGTCCTTGGCATCCCGCACACCAACTGGCCGGTGTACTTCGGCCCCCAGGCCCGCTTCGGGGGCTTCGCGGCGGGCATGGGCCTCGCGGTGCTGCTGGTCGCGCTGGGGGAACGGGGCCGGATCGCCGGCCGCTGGTCCGTGCTGCTCTCGGTGGCGTCATTGACGGGCCTGTACGCGCTCTCGTATGCGTCCGCCCCGGAGAACCTCGCCCACACCTACTACCACCCGCTCGCGGCCCTGCTGTGGTTCGTGCTTCTCCTCGCGACGCTGCATGCACGCCAACGGGTGCGTGGACACGCGGTGTTGAGGGCCCGGTGGGTCACAGCGGTCGGCCTGATCAGCTACAGCCTCTACATCTGGCACGAACCGGTCATGCTCCAACTCGACAAGACAGGGTGGCTGCCACCGGGCCCGTCGGGCTTTCCGCTGGGCGTCCTGATCGTCCTGGCGGTGGCACTGCCGACGGCGGTACTGAGCTATTGGCTCGTGGAGTACCCAGGCAGCCTGCTGGTCCGGGCGAAGGACGGGGCGGGGAGGCCGCGGGAGTTCTACCCGGCGGCGCCGGCGACCTCACCGTCACCGGAGCGGGAACCGGAGCCGGTCGGGGCGCCGCAACCGGTGCGCTGAGGGTACGAGTCCCGCACGTGTCCTGCGCGCACGGAAGCCCGTTCGCGCAGGACACACCAACGGGCCGGGCCTTCTACCCCTTGAGCCGCTCCTTCAGCTTCTCCACATCGGCCAGAAACCACGTCTGCCGCCCACGATTGCACTCACGGACGAAGTCCCGCAGCGCCGAACTGGCCTCCGTATGACGGGAGATGTCACCGAGGATGATGATCCCCACGCCGTACTGGGCGAACTTCTGGATGATCCCTCCGGCGACACGAGTGCTCAGCTGGAAGAACGCCTCGTCTAACCGCTCGGCGGGGATGACGACCCACTGGGCGCCCTGATACCCGGCATCGCCGATGAAATCCAGCGCGTCGCGTTCGCTGCGGATGGGTTCGCCCTCGGGGGCGCACATCAGGACGGGGACGTCGTGGATCTTCTGCAGGGTGGTCATGGCGCCCAGGCTACGAGGTAGCCGAGACAGGCGAGAAAGGGTTTACCCACACCGTCGCGACTTTGAAGGAGGCCCACACGGTCTTGCCCGGCACATGCTCGGTGACGCCGAAGTCATCGGCCAACTCGCGGACCAGTGCCCTCGCCCCGTACACCTCTCGTGGTCGGATCGTCGGCCTGCCGTTACCGCTGTCGCGCACCTCCAGTCTGAGTAGGTGACCGACCAGGAGCAGCTGCTTCCTGCCGCCTACCCGGGATCACTCTCGGACGGCCGGGACAGCTCGCCCACGTGGGGAGTGTGGTGGCACGGGAGCGGGCTGGGCCCATCGGCTTGCATCGAAGTCCACCGGGTTCCCCCGGGGACCACGGGCCCGTGTCAGGCCGCGGTCTCTTGGTGGGTTTGGTGGGTCCTGGCGGTTGCCAGGTCTGCAGCTCGCCGGACCGAATCGGCGGAGGCGGCCAGCAGCGGCAGCCGGACGGCCGGGCTGGGGATACGGCCCTGGGCGTGCAACACCCCCTTGATCACGGTCGGGTTCGGCTCGGCGAAGAGCGCGGCGGACAGCCGGGCCAGCTCGGTTCCCAGCCTGCGGGCCGGTCCGGTGGCGTCACGCTGCCACAGCGAGATCAGCTCGGCGTAGTCAGCGGTGCGGACATTGGCCGACGCCAGGATGCCGCCGCGGGCGCCCGCCGCGAGCAGTGGCGAGATGACGGCGTCATCGCCGCCGAGCACCGCGAAGCCCGAGATCGACGAGCCGAGCAGTTCCATCGCGGCTGCGTCGATCGCGCCGGTCGCGTACTTGACCCCGACGACCTCCGGTAGGTGCCTGAGCGCCTTCAGCGTGCTGGTGCTGAGGGGCTGACCGGTGCGGTACGGGATGTCGTAGACGACCAGCGGCAAACCCCCGTGCTCGGCGAGTGCCGTGAAGTGCGCCAGCGTTCCCGCCTCGCCGGGCCGGGTGTAGGGCGGCGTGGGAACCAGCGCCGCGGCGACGTCACCGCTTTGAGCGAGCTCCTGCAGTGTCGTGATGGCGTCGGCGGTGTCGTTGGTGCCGACGCCGACGATCAGCGGAGCTCCGTGTGCCCGGCAGGCGGCCGAGCAGATGCGGACCACGGCCCGCTTCTCCTCGGTGGTCAGCGTGGCCGCCTCCGCGGTGGTGCCCAGGGCAACGAGTCCCCGAGCGCCGCCGGCCGACAGCGCCTCGTCGGCGAGGCAGGCGAGCGCGTCCGGGGCGAGGCGCAGGTCGTCGGTGAACGGAGTCACCAAGGGGACAAACAGGTCGGTGAGATTCACTTCGGGCTTCATGCGCCCAGCCTGACCGACCCAAACCCGGTAGATCCAGTTCATATTTCTTCGCTTATACGTAAGCTGACCTTATGCTCGATGTTCGACGTCTCCACCTGCTGCGCGAACTGGACCGACGCGGCACCATCGCGGCCGTCGCCGAGGCGCTGACCTTCACCGCCTCGGCCGTCTCCCAGCAGCTGAGCGTGCTTGAGCGCGAGGCGGGCGTACCCCTGCTGGAACGAAGCGGCAGACGGGTGGTGCTCACCCCTGCGGGCCGCACCCTCGTCACCCACGCCGATGCCGTCCTCGAACGCCTCGAACTGGCGGTCTCCGAGCTGGCCGGGGCACGCGAGGGCATCGGCGGGCCGCTGCGGATCGGGACGTTTCCCTCTGGCGGCCCCGCGATCGTGCCCGCCACGCTGGCCGAACTGGCCCAGCGGCATCCCGCGCTGGAACCGATGGTGCAGGAGATCGACTCGGCGCGGGTCTCCGACGGCCTGCGCGCCGGCGAACTCGACGTGGCCCTCGTCCACGACTACGACTTCGTGCCCGCGTCACCGGACACCACGGTCGACCAGGTGCCTCTGTTGGAGGAGCCGATGTACCTGGCCACCGACAGCGCTCCCGCTACCGGCCGCGTCGCCCGCGGCGACACGCTGGCGGAGCTGCTCGGACCGTGGGCCATGTGCCCATGGATCACGGCCCGGGACGGCACGACCGGTCACGCGATGGCCGTACGCGCCTGTCAGGCGGCCGGATTCCAGCCGCGCATCCGCCATCAGGTCAACGACTTCCGTACGGTCTTGGCACTGGCCGCCATCGGGCAAGGCGCCGGATTCGTACCGGAGATGGCCATCGCACACGCCCCCGAGGACGTGGTCCTGACCCGGCTGCCCCTCTTCCGCCGTTCGAGGGTCGCCTTCCGCGCGGGCGGCGGCGCCCACCCGGCGATCGCAGCATTCGTGGCGGCGGCGCGAACAGCGGTGGGCGCCACGGGCCGTGCTCCTTACTGATCGCTTCAGTGAGTTGAGTCGCGGGTCCTGTGCTCGGCGATCTTGGTCGAGGGACCGTGGGCTGCTCCGGAGTGACGGCCTGGCGTCGGCCGCGGGACTGGACCGAGGCCGGCGTCTGGCCACGCCTGCACGCCGCCCTGCTGGCCGAGCTTCGGCGCGCCGACCTGCTGGACCTGGACGACTGCTCCGTGGACGGGTCGCACGTCCCGGGCCCTGAAAGGGGGGATCACGTCGGTCCCTCGCCGTCGACCGCGCCCGTTCCGGCTCAAGCGGAGGCGTCCCCGCCGCAAGCCCCGGCGTCTGTGCGCGGACCGGGGCTACGACTTCGACAAGTACCGCCGCCTGCTGCGGAAGCGCGGCATCAATCCTCATACCGCCCGCTCACGCTGGCCTTTCTGTGTCTTACGGTGGCGTGTCGCTGGGCTGGTCCGTCAGGCCTGAGGGCGGGGCAAGCCAGGTTTCGTAGAAGGCGTCGAAGGCGGCGACCATGTCCACGTCGCGGTCGTAGAGCCATTGGATCTGCAGGCCGTCCAGTAGCGCGAGAAGGACGACAGCCGCCTGGTCGGGATCGCGGTCTGCGCGGATGTGGCCCTCCCGCTGGGCTCCACTCAGGTATCCACTGACCTGTTCACGCAGCCGCTCGTAGCGTTCGGTGAAGAACTCATGGGCCGGGTGTTTCGCCACGGTGGCCTCGGCCGACAGCAGGGCGAACAGTTGGACGAGTCCGGGTCGCTGGGCGTTCAGGCGCACCAGTTCGGGGACGCCGGTGAGGTGTGCGTCAGCGAATGCGGCCTGGTCCTCGTCGTCGCGTTCCTGGATTATCGCGGACAGCAGCGCCCGCTTGCCGCCGAAGTGATGGGTCAGCCCGGTATCGCTGAGCCCGACGCGGGCGGCGATCTCGCGCAGCGATGACCCGTGGTAGCCGTACTCGGCGAAGACCTCGACAGCGGTCTGCAGGATCTCGCGGCGGCGTTGGGCGGTCTTGGCGTACGGCCCTCGAGCCGGGGGTGTTGAGCTGGCCACGTCAGGCAATATACCGGCACACGAAAACCTTGTACATCCCCTGTTTTGGGGCTACGGTCTCGGCTCACAACCTCGAAACCCCGGCGTAACGCCTGCGAAGTGGAGTCATCAATGGATGGCATCGACATGAGAATCCCCTGGCCACGGGTGGGGTGGTGACCGTGGGGAGGCTAGTCGCACGGCGACTGCTGTGGGGCGTACCCATGCTGCTGCTCGTCTCGTTCTTCTCCTTCCTGCTGGTGTCGCTCGTTCCCGGTGACCCGGCCCGGTCGGTGCTGGGACCGCTGGCACCGCAGGAGCAGGTCGACACGTTGCACCAGCAGATGGGGCTCGACCGTCCGCTGCCAGAGCAGTACGCGAGCTGGCTGGGCGACGCCGTGCGCGGGGACCTGGGGGCATCACTGGTCACCGGGACCGACGTGGGGCAGCTGCTCACGCCACGGTTGCCCGCCACGCTCTCGCTGATCATCCCGGCGACGCTGACGGCGGCGCTGGTGGGGATCGTCCTGGGGGTGGCCAGCGCGGTACGCGGTGGCGTGCTGGGGCGGCTGGTCGACATGCTGTCCATGGTCGGGCTGGCCGTTCCCGGCTTCTGGCTGGCGCTGCTGCTCGTCTCCTGGTTCGCGGTGCGCTGGCGGTTGTTCCCCGCCACCGGCTACACCGCTTTCACGGCATCCCCGGCGGAGTGGCTGCGGTCGTTGGTCCTGCCGGTCGCGGCCGTCTCTCTCGGCGCGGTGACCGCGGTGGCCAAGCAGACGCGGGACTCGATGCTGGACGCGCTCAATCACGACTTCGTGCGGGTGATGCAGGCCAACGGCCTGTCCCGCTGGTCGATCGTCTACCGGCACGCCTTGCGCAACGCCGCGATCCCCGTCGTATCCGTCCTCGGGGTCATCTGCGCGAGCCTCCTCGGCGCGGCCGTGCTGGTCGAGAACATCTTCGGCCTTCCGGGACTGGGATCGGGCGCCGCGCTGGCCGCCGTGCAGCATGACATCCCACTGCTTCAGGGGGCAGTCATCTATTTCACGCTCATCGTCATCGTCGTCGGCCTGGTCGTCGACGTATGTCACGCCTGGCTCGACCCCAAGGTGCGTACCAAGTGAGCGCGGCCGTCGGTGTTGGGCGCTTCCTCGGTGGCCTGCTACGGCGCCCACTGGCGCTGGTTTCGTTGCTGTGGCTGCTCGCCGTCGTGTTCTGCTCGCTTTTCCCGGAGATGGTGACCGGCCGCGACCCACTGGAGCAGGATCTGCTCGCCTCGTTGCAGGGTCCCTCCGCGGCGCACCCGCTCGGTACGGACCGCCTCGGTCAGGACCTGCTCAGCCGGCTCGTACACGGTGGGGCGACCACGCTGTGGGGCGTTCTCGTCGCCACAGTGGTGAGCGTCGTCATCGGCGTGGCCCTCGGCCTGGTCGCCGGCTACCTCGGTGGCGTTGTCGACGCGATCACCGTGCGCGTCGCCGAACTGCTGTTCGCGATCCCGGGCGTCATCATCCTGCTGGTCGTCTTCGCCGTGTTCCCGAACAACGTGACCGCAGCGATGGTCACCTTCGGTGTCCTGCTCGCCTCCGGTCTGATCCGCGTCGTGCGCTCCGCGACGATGTCCGTACGGCAAGAGCTGTTCGTCGCCGCCGCCAAGGTGTCCGGCCTGTCCGACGCGCGGATTCTGTACCGGCACGTGCTGCCGCGCCTGACCAGCCTGGTCATCGTCCAGGCTGCGTTGATCGCCGCCTTCGCGCTGGTCACCCAGACTGGCCTGGCTTTCCTCGGCTTCGGACCGCCGCCGCCCCAACCGAGCTGGGGTGGTCTGGTCGAAGAGGCGCGCGGCGTCGTGGTGCAGGCCCCGTGGGCGCTGGTTCCTCCCGGAGCGGCGATCGCGTTGACCGTCCTGGCATTCAGCTTGCTCGGCGATGCCGTGCGGGACACGGCAACCCAGTCCTGGGCTTCGACCAAACTGGTACGGCGCACGGCGAAGCGCGCCGCATCATCACCCGGCCACCCCGGTGAGAGCACGATCCCGGAGAACAGCCTGCTCTCGGCGCGCCACCTTTCAGTGGCCATCCCGCTGCGTTCGGCAACCGGTGACCGGACGCTGACGACGGTGGTGGACGACGTCTCCTTCGACATCAGTCCCGGTGAAATCGTCGGACTGGTAGGCGAGTCGGGTTGCGGCAAGAGCGTGACCGCGCTGAGCGTCCTGGGCCTGACCCCGGGCGGCGGCTCGACAACCGGCGGATCCTGCCACTTCGCCGGAACGGACCTCGTTCGCGCGTCGGCACGACAGTGGGGCGAGGTACGCGGCCGGGGCATCGGGTTCGTCGCACAGGAGCCCATGGTCAGCCTCGACCCCACCGTCCGGGCAGGGGTACAGCTGGCCGAGGCGGTACGCCGACACACGAAGGTGAGCCGCCGTGAGGCACGTCGACGCGTCATCGAGCTGCTGAGCAGCGTTCGCCTACCGGACCCGGCCGACGTGGCCCGCCGCTACCCGCACCAGATGTCCGGGGGCATGGCCCAGCGGGTGGCCATCGCCTTCGCCCTGGCCGGAAGCCCGAAGCTACTCATCGCGGACGAGCCGACCACCGCCCTGGACGTCACCGTCCAGGCGGAGATCCTGGCGCTGTTGCGGGCATTGAGCCGCGAGCGCGGCATGGCGGTGCTCATGGTGACGCACGACTGGGGTGTGGTCGCCGAACTGTGCGACCGCGCCATCGTGATGTATGCCGGCCAGATCGTCGAGGCGTGCACGGTGGACAGTATCTTCGCGCAGCCCCGCCACCCCTACACGCTTGGGTTGCTGCGCTCCGATCCGCACCGGGTGGTCGACGGGGAGCGGCTGCCCACGATCGCAGGCACCGTACCCGCCCCCACCGACTGGCCGGCCGGCTGCCGGTTCGCCGATCGGTGCGACCACGTCATCACCGAGTGCCGCCGGGCATCGGTCCAGCTGAGCAACACCGGTCCCGCACACGTGGCGCGCTGCCTGCGTAGCGACGACCTTCGCCTTCAGGAGGTGTCGGCATGAGTAGCGAGGAGCGCGGACCGGATGAAGCCGGTGAGACGGGACACCATCGGGCCCTGCTGAACGTGCGCGGACTGCGCGTCGACTACGGCCGCGGGCGCGGTGCCGTGCGAGCCATCGACGACGTGAGCCTGTCCGTGGCGCCGGGCGAAACGGTCGGCCTGGTGGGTGAGTCCGGGTCGGGCAAGTCAACGATCGGACGGGCGATCGTCGGCCTCACGCCGGTGGCAGACGGGGCGATCACCTTTGCCGGAGAGGACATCACCCACGCGCGCGGCGGACGGCGCCGCGAACTCAGCGCCTCGCTGCAGATGGTCTTCCAGGACCCGTACAGCTCACTCAACCCCGCCAAGACGGTGGGCGCCACACTGGTGGAGCCGCTGCTGGCCCGCCGGGAGATCAACCCGCGAGAACGTCCGGCACTGGTGCGACAGGCCCTGGAGCGGGTTGGGCTGGCACCCGAGGCGGCAGGGCGCTACCCGGCCCAGTTCTCCGGCGGGCAGCGGCAGCGCATCGCGATCGCCCGGGCGTTGGTGGCCTCGCCGCGACTCGTCGTCTGCGACGAGCCGGTCAGCGCACTCGACCTGTCGATCCAGGCACAGGTCATGAACCTGCTCGCCGACCTGCAGGCCGAGCTCGGGCTCAGCTACCTGTTCATCGCCCACGACCTCGGCGTGGTCCGGTATCTCTCGCAACGCATCGTCGTCCTGTACCGCGGGCAGGTCATGGAGTCGGGACCGGCCTCCCTCGTGTACGCCCGCCCCGCACACCCGTACACCCAGGCGTTGATCGCCGCGGCGCCGATCCCCGACCCGAAGGCGGCAAGGGCCCGGGCGGCGGCCGCACCGCGCGAGCAGGCCGAGCGGAACCTCCCCTCGGAGAGCTGTCGATTCGCATCGCGCTGCCGATACGTGATCGACGCGTGCACCCGCCAGCGCCCGCCGCTGGTGCCCACCCAGAGCGGCGCGCTGGTCGCCTGCCTGCGCCACGACGAGATCGGCAACCCTGCCGCGACGGACCCGGCGGCTCACTCACAACCCGATCACTCGAACGCCGCCCGCTGACCCACCGCTTGCGGCATCCCCATCCCCTCTTACCCCCTTGCATTCCCCCGCATGGGACGCGAAAGGAAAACTCATGTCGATCCGCTTCGCCGGCGCACCACTGGGCCGAAGATCCCGTTGGGCCGCCTTCCCGGTTGCCGCCGCCCTGCTCCTGACCGCCTGTTCGACTGCTTCCTCGGGCAGCGGTGAAGGCAGCGGCAAAGGCAGCGGCACCTCGGTCGGGGACACCCTGACCTACGCAGTGGCCGGAGCCCCGACACTCGACCCGTACAAGGCCAACCTCGACCCCAACAGCTCGACGAACATCAACCTCGCCTACGCCGCACTGATCCGGATGAACCCCGACCGGACGTTCACCGGCGACCTGGCCAAGTCGTTCGGCTACACCGACAAGAAGAACAAGGTCTTCCAGCTGAAGCTGCGCCCCGGCGTCAAGTTCGCCGACGGTACGCCGGTGGACGCCGCTGCCGTGGTGGCCTCGCTGAAGCATTTCCGCAAGGTCGGGGTCAACGCCGCCAGTTGGGGCGGCTCGATCTCGAGCATCACCGCGCCGGACCCCTCGACCGTCGTGATCAAGAACAGCACATCCAACCCCGTGATGCCGATGCTGATGAGTCAGGCACTGCTGTCGGGCTCGATCATCTCCCCGGCGGGACTGGCCGATCCGAGCAAGCTGGCCAAGGAGACCTTCGGAGCCGGTCCGTACACATTGGACCCAGCCGCCACCGTGCCGAACGACCACTACACCTATACCGCGAACCCCAACTACTGGAACAAGGCGCAGCAGCGCTGGAAGAAGGTCGTGGTCCGGATCATCCCCGACGGTAACGCCACGGTGCAGGCGATCCAGACCAACCAGGTCGACGCCGCCATCGTGGGGCCGGACGCCGGCTCGGCACTCACCGCCGCCGGCCTGCAGCACGTCAAAGCCGGCACAGCGATGATGGGCATGGTGCTCGCCGACCGCAGCGGCACCATCGCCGCGCCCTTGAAAGACGTGCGGGTACGCCAGGCGCTCAACCACGCCATCGACCGGGCGGCGGTGGCCAAGGCGATCTTCGGCGACTTCGCCGAACCGACCAGTCAGACGTCGATCCCTGGCTACGACGGCTACAGCAAGGCGCTGGACACCCGTTACCCGTACGACCGAGCCCAGGCCAAGAGCCTGCTGGCCGACGCGGGATACCCCAACGGGTTCACACTCAAGGTCGAGACGCAGGGCTTCTTCGGCATCAACGTCGTCACCCAGGCCGTCATCGCCCAGTGGAAGAAGATCGGCGTCAAGGTCAAGCTGACCACCGACGCACAGCCGCCGCAGTGGATCGCCAACGTGATGTCGGGCAAGTTCCCCGTCACCGGGTTCGGCTACGGCGCCCTCCCCACATATCTGTCGGCGCAGAACTTCATGCTGCCGACGCCCAACCCCTTCAACCCGTTCGGCACCGGTGACAAGAAGCTGAATCAACTGCTCACCAAGGCGGCGGCGGAACCGGATCCCGCCAAGCAGGCCGCCGTGTACCAGCAGGCCACCGCGCGCCTTTCGGAGCTGTCCTGGTTCGCGCCCGTGGCGCGGGTCGCCGGCATCCTCGTCGTCGGCGACCGCCTCGGCGACATCGACAAGGCGGGCAACGGGAGCCTGCCCGACGTGCTGTCCCTGCGACCCGCTGCCTGATCAACGAGAGGAGTGAGCCTGGGGGGCGTTCCTCCCAGGCTCCCCTCGGCGTGCCCGCCCCCGCCCGCTCCTCACCGCGATCCGTCGCATGCACCTTATGTCCAGGAGGACAACCACTGTGGCCCAGCAACAGGTAGGGACCACCATCGACGAGGGCGAACTGACTCGCCGGCTCGCCGCGTTGACCCTGGAGCAGAAGGTCCGGCTCGTGACCGGCGCCGACGCCTGGTCGCTGTCCCCGGAGCCGGCCGTGGGGCTACGCCGGCTGGTGATGTCGGACGGGCCGGCCGGCGTGCGGGGAGAGACCTGGGACGAGCGGCAGCCGTCGGCCAACGTCCCCGCGCCCACGGCCTTGGCGGCCACCTGGGACGAGGCTCTGGTAGGTCGGCTGGGTGGGCTGCTCGCGTTCGAGGCCCGGCGCAAGGGCATAGACGTACTGCTGGCACCGACCGTCAACATGCATCGTTCGCCGTACGCCGGGCGGCACTTCGAGTGCTTCAGTGAAGATCCGCTGCTGACCGCACGCATGGGGGCGGCGTACATACGCGGGCTGCAGGACGGCGGCGTCGCGGCCACCGTGAAGCACTTCGTGGCCAACGACTCGGAGACCGAGCGGATGACACTCGACGCCCGCGTCGACGAGCGCACTCTGCGCGAGGTGTACCTGGCGCCCTTCGAAGCGATCGTCCGCGACGCCGGCGTATGGGCGGTGATGGCCGCATACAACGCGGTCAACGGTTTCACGATGACCGAGAGTCCGTTGCTACGCCAGGTCTTGCACGCCGAGTGGGGCTTCGACGGCGTGACGATGTCCGACTGGTTCGCCACCCGATCCACCGTGGCGGCGGCGAACGCCGGCCTCGACCTGGTGATACCGGGCCCGCAAGGACCTTGGGGTGAGGCATTGGTCGCCGCCGTCCACAACGGTCTGGTGGCCGAGGCGACCGTCGACGACAAGGTGTTGCGCTTGCTGCGCCTGGCCGCCAGGGTCGGCGCCCTCGACGGCCTGCCACCGGTCCCGCAACCAGCCACGTACGACGATGCCGCCGTCGCCGCACAGTTGCGCCACGCCGCCGCAGCCGGGTTCGTGCTGGCCCACAACCGCAACGGCGCGCTGCCACTGACACGCACGGAGCTCCGGAGAGTGACCGTTCTCGGCCCCAACGCCGAACACGCCCGCACACTCGGTGGTGGCAGCGCGACCGTCTGCCCGCCGTACACAATCTCACCGCTGGAGGGCCTCCGCACCGCCCTACGGGGCACCACAGAGGTCACTTACGCGGTCGGCGTCCAACCCCACACCCGCACCCCGATCGCCCGCGCGCCCTGGCTGCGACTTCCCGACGGCACCGGCGTCGGAGTACGAGTGAGCTTCCTCGCCGCCGACGGAACGGTACTCGCGGGCGAAACACGCACCGCGGGCTCATACACCTGGCTCGGTTCCTTCGGCCCCGCCGTGCCGGCCCACGCGGTCACCCGAATCCAGGTACACACACGGATACGGGCCATCGAGCCGGGCGCCTACGAGGTCGGCTGTTCCGGCATCGGCCGCTTCGACTTGGCCATCGACGGCTCACCTGCCTTCGACGCCACACTCGAACTGCCACCGGAAGCCGACATGATGACCGCCATGACGGCCCCGCCGCAGCGTACGCACACCGTCCACCTCGACGGGGGCGAGGACGTCGAAGTCATCCTGACCCATCACCTCGAGGCCGCGAGCGAATCGGCGCCGCCCGGCGTCTTCACCAGCTTCCAGGTCAACCTGCAACCGCCACGCCAGACCGACGAGGCCGACCTTGAACGGGCCGTGGCGCTGGCTCGTGACGCCGACGTCGCGGTCGTGGTCGTGGGCACGAACGAGGAGGTGGAAAGCGAGGGCTTCGACCGGAGCAGCCTGGCCCTGCCCGGACGACAGGACGAACTGGTACGGCGCGTAGCCGCGGTGAACCCGAGGACCATCGTGGTCGTCAACTCCGGCGCCCCGGTACTGCTGCCCTGGGCCGACGACGTCGCCGCGATCCTGCTCGCCTGGTTTCCCGGCCAGGAGTTCGGCAACGCCCTCGCCGACGTCCTGCTGGGCCTCGTCGAACCGGGCGGTCGGCTGCCCACCACCTGGCCCGACACCGAACACGCTCTGCCGTCCACACAACCCACCGACGGTGCGCTGCGCTACGACGAGGGACTACACGTCGGATACCGCAGGTACCGGGCCGGCGCCCCAGCACCCCGGTACCCCTTCGGACACGGACTGGGCTACACGACGTGGGACTACCTGTCGATCGACGCACCGACCAGCGTGGACCCGGACAGGGACGTGGACATCACCGTCCACCTACGCAACAGCGGCCGGCGGCCCGGCCGGGAGGTTGTGCAGGTCTACCTGCGCCGGCCCGGCAGCGCCATCGAACGCCCAGCCCGCTGGCTGGCCGGGTTCACCGCCATCAGCGCCACACCGGGCGAAGAGGTCACCGCGACGGTGCGGCTGACCACGCGAGCGTTCCAGCACTGGGACACCACAGACGGCCGTTGGAGCCTCGAGCCGGGCACGTTCCATCTCGACGTCGGCTCCTCCGCCGGCGCCGTACGCCTCACAGCCGATCTCACCGTCCACACACCAAGCGAGCCGGCGTGAATCCGTCGCCGGGGATCAGCGCCCATGGCCGCCGGCCGGCCAGGACACCTTCCTGCCACACCTTCAGGTGACGACGAATCACCTATGTACTCACCTACCGCCCTCTCAACGCCGGGTGCTTCTATTCGGTGCCATGACGCCAACCGTATTTTCCGCTCCGCCCGATCGCATTCAGCGGCCGGACGTCACCGTCATGCAGCAGACCACCGTCGATGAGTTGAGCAGCATTCAGCAGCTCTGGCCGTCGTTCGAGAAGCTGGTCGGGCTGCGTGGACGCAAGATGTACGCGCAGATCGACGTACGCCAGAACACCTACACCGTCTGCACGCCGGTCAAGGAGGACGACCGCCCCGACCGCGTGGGCCTGCAGCTCGGCACCTTGCCGGGAGGCTGCTACCTCCGCGGTCGCCTGGTCGGCGAGCCGCCCCAGATCTATGGGCAGATAGCCGACGGGATGGCCGAGCTCGAGGCGATGCTGCCCGCCGATGACGCCCGGCCCCTGGTCGAGTTCTACCGCCGCCACGACCAGATCGAGCTGTGGGTGCCGATCCGGTCGTGACAACGGCTCAGCCCCGCGCTCAGCGCGAATCGGTCGTCACCACGTCGGCCACCACGCAACTCACGTTGTCCGGGCCACCGGAGTTGTTCGCCGCGATGACCAAGGCGCGAACCGCCTGCTCCGGCGAGGGGATTGTGGTCAGGGTTTCCTGGATCTCCGAGTCCGGGACAACCCCCGAGAGGCCGTCGGAGCAGAGGAGATAGCGGTCGCCCGGAAGCGCGTCGTGCAGCCGTACGTCCGGAGCGGGAGCCGGGCCCGCGCCCGTCAACGCCTTGAGGAGCAGCGCGCGTTGGGGGTGGGCCATGGCTTCCTCCAGGGTGAGGCGGCCCTCGTCGATCATCGACTGGACCATCGTGTGGTCGTGGGTGATCTGGAAGAGGGAGCCGTCGCGCAGGAGGTAGGCGCGGCTGTCGCCGATGTGGACCAGGGCCAGTTGGGAGCCGGTCCAGAGCATCGCGGTGAGCGTGGTGCCGTCCTCCTTCGGGTTCCGGGTCACGTCCTGGACCGCCTGTGTCGCGCCCTGGACCGCGTCTTCCAGGAGGTTGAGGACACTGCCCGCCGGAAGCGGCTCGGTGTCCAGGAACTTGAGGGCCTCGACCGCGGCCGTACTGGCGGGGGCTCCCGCAGGGCCGAAGCCGTCTGCGACGGCCAGGACGCGGGTGCCCGCGTATGCCGTGTCCTGGTTGGCGGGGCGGACTAGGCCCGTGTCGGAGAGAGCGGCGTAACGCAGTTCCAGCATGGTGGTGTCCTTCCTCGGAACCTGTGAAAGGTGGTCGACGAGGAAGGCCGCCAGGTCACGGCGGGTCGCCGTCTCGGCTTCGACCTGCGCCCAGTACGCGCGGATCTCCGTGGCCGCGGACGCCGGTTCGAGCGCGCAGACCTCCCGTATCCGGGCCAACGGCATCCCGAGCCGCCGCAGCCACGCCACCAGACGCGCCTGCTCCAACTGGTGCGGCGCGTAGTAGCGGTACCCGCTCTCCGGGTCCACCCGCGCGGGCCGCAGCAACTCCAGCTCGTCGTACAGCCGAAGCGCCTTCGGCGACAGCCGGCACGCCTTGGCGAACGCCCCGATCGTCAGCATCTCCATGCGACCTCCATGCGCGATCTCCATGCGCCCCCCTCGCGAGCCGGTCGTTCCTCGTCTCGCCACCGATGCTGTGGCCTCCCCAAAGGGGAAGGTCAATTCCATGTGCTTCGGTTCCGGTCGGATTGTTACCCTGCGGGCCGAACCGCTGGAATCGACGTATGGAATCGACGTACGGACGAGGAGTCCCCGTGACACGCAGTACCCGCATCGCACTCGTCACCTGCCGGGAGGTGCGGGAGACCGGTTACGACCGCGACCTGCCGGTGCTCGCGGGAGCGGTGCAGGAGGCCGGGGCCGAGGCGGTCGTCGTGTGCTGGGACGACCCGGACGTCGGGTGGGGCGACTTCGATCTTGCCGTCATCCGGTCCACCTGGGACTACACCTGGCGGGTCGCCGAGTTCGTGGCGTGGGCCGAGCGGTGCGGGCAGGCAACGACGCTCGCCAATCCGGCCGACGTCGTGCGCTGGAACGCCGACAAGCGGTACCTGGGGGATCTGGGCGCAGCAGGGGTACCTGTCGTCGACACGCGCTTTCTCGCTCCGGGGGATCCGGTCGATCTGCCCGAGGAGCAGGAGTACGTCATCAAGCCCACCTCGGGGGCAGGGGCCCGGTACGCCGCCCGTTACGCGCCCGGGGAACACGAGACAGCCGTACGCCATCTCGCGCGGATGCACGCGGAGGAGCTGACCGCGATCGTGCAGCCGTACGTACGGAGCATCGATACGGCGGGTGAACGGGCCCTCCAGTTCTTCGGCGGGCGTTTCCTCCACGCCATACGCAAGGGCGCCGTCCTCGAACCCGGGACCGCGTACGACGAGGACAAGGTCCCGCACCCGAACCTCCGGCCCTGGCAGCCGACCCCTGCCGAACTCGCCGTCGCCGAACGGGCGTTGGCCACCGTACCCGGCGAACCCGAGTTGCTCTACGCGCGCGTGGACCTCGTGGACGGGGACGACGGCGAGCCCCGCGTGATGGAGCTGGAGCTGATCGAGCCGAACCTCTTCCTCTCGCTGCACACGGACTCGGTGCCGGTCGTCGCGGAGGCGATCGTCAAGGCCGCCCGCTGACGGCGACGCCCTGGCCGCCGTTGACGGCCACCCGCTGCAACAGCCCCCAGGTGAACTCCGCCACGCAGTCCCGTCGTACGCCCGACGAGTCCGGTGCCTGGAACCTCAGCCCCCACCTCGTCGGCGCCGTTCCCTCCAGCGGCCGGGCGGGAGCGAAGGCGCGGGCCGCCTCGTCCACCGTGCAGGACCAGGGGGTCAGGTCGTCGAGCGTGCGCAAGGAAGGCTCCGCCGCACCCGGCGCCCGTACCAGCCACTCGTTCCAGACCACTCCGTTCGGGGCGAGGAGCACCTCGAAGCGGAGATCCGGCCACAGGGGTACGGGCCAGAGCCGGGCCTCGCACTCCAGATCGCCGATCTTCCGGGTCGCCACCGCCTCCGGCTGGCCGAGGACCGAGTGGTAGCGGGATGCGGCCGAGCGGGAGCGGGGGCCGCGGATCATCGCCTGCCAGCGGCGGTTGGCCTCGCGCATCTCGGCGATCGAGACGCCCAGCTCATGACGGGCTTCCTCGACCAGGTCCGGATTGTGGTCGGCCATGCGGCGTAGCAGGACGAGCTGGAAGTCGAGCCGGGTGAACGGGCCGGTGGGTCGCTTCGCGGCGGGCATGCGTCCCATCCTCGCGGACACGCGTCCCGTCGTCGCGTACGGGTCGCTCTTCGCGTACGAGTCGCTCGCCCGGGCGGCGGCCGTCGGGGAGGAACAGGACGGAGTTGACGTAGCGGACGTAGCGGTGGCCGCGGAACGGCAGCACCCGGCGGAGCAGGCCCTGGGAGACGACGTGGGAGGCGCGTGCCTGGTGGGCCTCCAGGTCGAAGGAGGACAGGGGGAGCCACGTGTCGCCGGGCAGGACCCAGCCCTCGTAGCCGTGCTGGGCCAGGTGGGAGACGACCGGGGCGATCGGCTGGATGCGTGCCTCCAGTTCGATGAACAGGGCCGGCCGGTCGCGGGTCAGCAGGGCGGTGGCGCCGTGCAGGACCGCGAGTTCGTTGCCGTCGACGTCGATCTTGACGAAGCCGACGTCGTGGAGGTCCAGGCTGTCGAGGGTGAGACAGGGGACGTCCAGGGCGCGGGCGTGGATGTCCCGGCGGATGAGTGAGGAGACGCCGCGGTCGCCCTGGTCGCCGGGCGGCAGCCAGAGCCGGGCGGTGCCCCGGCGGTCGCTGGCGGCGGCGCGGACCACCCGTACGTTGCCGGGGGTGGCGTCGGTCAGCAGGCGGGCCAGGTGCGGGACCGGCTCTAAGGTCACGACGCGGCGGGCCCGGTCCGACAGACGGCGCGTCCAGGGGCCGTACCAGCCGCCTACGTCCACGGCCGTGCCGCAGTCCGGCGGGCACAGTTCGGGGAGCCGTGCCAGCTCGGGCTCGAAGCGCGGGTAGACGAGCCGGGCCGCCGCGGCGACGAGGCGCAGGGGGATGAAGGGGGCGAGGCGGGCGGCCAGGGTCATGGGGTGATCCCGGGGGTCTGGGGCCCGCGGAGGGAGCCGCTGATGTCACTGCCCCCGGAAATACGCAGCACCAGCTCCTCGTGCTCGTCCTCCGTCACCTGCTCGCCGGAGGACGGGAGGAGCTGGGGTATGCCGTCGACGATCGGGTAACGGCGTTGCAGCCGTGGGTTGTAGAGGGCGTCGCCCGATTCCTCCGGTTCCTGTACGAGGAGGTGCAGGGGCCCTTTGTCCAGCGGGCACGCCAGGATCTTCAGGAGCGGGTCGTCAGGGTTCATGGTGGGGTCAACTCCCGGGTGGGCGTGGGGTGTTCGGGCTCTGGCGCCGGTTCGGTCTCCGACGGGGATTCGGGTTCCGAGGGCGCCGGTTCGGTCTCCGATGGGGATTCGGGTTCCGAGGGTGACTGCGCGGGCTCCGATGGGGATTCGGGCTCCGACGGGGGCTGCGCGGACTCCGAGGGGGACTCGGGTTCCGAGGGTGGCTGCGCGGGCTCCGATGGGGATTCGGGCTCCGACGGGGACTGCGCGGACTCCGAGGGTCGTTCGGAGTCCCAGAGCGGCTCGTGTTCCGAGGGCCGTTCCGGTTCCGACGGCGGTTCCGGTTCCGACGGACGGGGCTCCGGCTTCGCCGGCGGGTCGTGCTTGGGCATCGCGAGGAGTACGGAGACCGCCAGCGCCGTACCGCCGAGGCGCAGCGCGAGCCGTACCGGGTCCTCGGGAAGTGCCTCGCCGAACGCGAACGTGCCGAGCACCGCCGTGAACAGGCAGGTCACCGTCGTACAGACCGGAACGATCAGCGAGGCCCGGCAGCGTTGCAGCGCCGCCTGCGACATGATCAGGCCGAACGCGCCGGTGAACAGCAGGATGTAGGGATACGGGGAGACCAGCAGGTCGAGCAGCGCCCCGCCGAGGCCACTGGCCGTCAGGTAGCTCGACACGCCCTTGATGGCCAGCGAGCTCACCCCGTACAACAGGCCCACCGCCACGCCGTATTCGACCCCCGTGGTCGGCATACGGTGCCGACGGCGGGCACGGTGCTCGGCGGAGCCGTACAGCCAGACGCCCATCGCCAGGGTCGGCAGGCAGACCAGCAGGATCATTGAGACGGGCGCGCTGCGGCTGACCGTGTCGGAGCGTTCGTTCAGCGACAGCACGACCATCAGCAGGGCGGCGAGGATGGCGCCGATTGCGTACCGCTCGCGGCCGGAGGTCTCCTCGCCGAGGAGGACCGAGGAGAGCAGGACGAGGATGACCAGGCCGGAGACGAAGATGCCCTGGGCGGCGGCGATCGGCAGGGTGCGGTAGACGACGAGCTGGGCGCCGAAACCGCTGGCCAGGGCGAGGGAGCCGCCGATCCACAGTGGGCTGCCGAGGACGAGGCGCAGCAGCCGCGCCGGTTCGCGGACGTTCACCGAGGGCATGGCCGCCAGCGCCCGTTTCTCCAGGACGAAACCGGTGCTGTACAGAACGTTCGCCAACAGCGCCGCGGCTACCCCCCACCACATGGGCTACGTCCTCCGTGCGTGCAGGAGCAGGATCGAGGCCATGGATGGCGCCCGGCAGGCCAGCCGGTCCAGTGGGCGCATCGGCCGCGGTACCCCGTGGAAGGGCGCCCCCCGCAGTCGTACGACCTCGAAGCCCGACGCGGCCACGAACTCCCGTAGCGCGCGGGCGGTGTAGAGCCGCAGATGGCCCACGACCTCCTGGCCGGGGCGGCCGTGGATGGCGCGCAGGCTCACCTCGGAGAAGACGGGCTGGACTCCGGCGAGGAGCAGGGCCCGGTTGTACCAGGCGGCCAGGTTCGGGGTGGAGAGCATGAGATGACCTCCGGGGCGCAGGATCCGGTGGATCTCGTCGAGGGCCGCGTCGGGGTCCACGAGGTGTTCGACGACCTCGCTGAACAGGACGGCGTCGGCGCAGCCGGACCTGAACGGCAGCCCGCCGTCGGTGAGTTCGCCGCGTACCGCGTACGGGATGTGGGTGTGCGCGCGTTTCAGGGCGTCCTGGGACCAGTCGACGCCGATGATGCGGTGGCCCGCGAGGAGCGGGGCGGCCGTCGCGGCGGCGCTGCCGTCGCCGCAGCCGATGTCGATGACGGTCCGTGCGCCGGATGTGGCCGGGCCGAGGGCTTCGGCGAGCATCCGGGCCTGGCGGAGGCTGCGGGGGGTGCCGGAGGCGACGGTGACGTCCGGGTCCTCGTAGAAGTCCCGTAGTCCGTGCGGTCGTTCGCGGCGGGGCGGGGCGGTGGTCATGGGCCGTTCCCCCTCGTGGGCTTCCCCGTTGTGGGCTTCTCCCGCGTGGGTTTCTCCCTCGCGGGCTCCTCCGCGTGTTCCGTCGCGTGCAGGTAGTGCTCGAACAGGTCGCGGAGGTGGCAGCCGTCGCCGTGGCTGAGGAGGGTGCGGGACCAGCGCAGCGCCAGGTGCAGCCGGCCCGCCGTGGCGGCCGTAGTGACGGTCAGGCCGCGGGGCATACGGGCGGGGGCGGAGAACCACACCGCGTGCGCGCGGCCCGCTCCCTCGCCGAAGTCGAGGGGGTACGGGACGCGGCCGATGTTGCTCAGCAGGGTCGTCGACGTCCAGGGCGCGGCGGCTCTGCGCAGGCCTCTGGTGAGCGCGGCCCGCCAGGGCACGGGGGCCCAGGGAGCGGTCAACAGGGCAGCTCCGTGGCCGAGTTGGGGACGCGGCTGGGCCTTGAGGGCGCGCGTGCGGTCCGCCGTACGACGCAACAGGCCGGGCAGGTCGGAGTCGTCCAACTCCGCGGGGCTGAACGGGACTTCGACGAGCCGGGTGCCGTTGCCGATGGGCATGTCCGTGCCGCGCGGCCGGTCGTCCACCGGCATCGTGATGCGCAGCGGCCGGGGATGGGCGCCGTGTTCCCGGTTCCAGTGGGCGATCATCATCGCGGTGGCCACCATGAGCTGGTCGTTCACGGTGTAGGGGGAGCCCTTGGGCCGGTGCGGCACGTTCAGCTCGGACACGAGCATGCCGTTGCCGGGGGAGGGCTCGGGGGTGCCGTGGGCGACCCGGGCGGGCGGGGTCCAGCTGGAAGGGGCGTCAACTTCCGTGGGGGCGGCGCCTGCTGTACGGGTCGGGGGCGCGGCGGGGGCGTTGTCGCGGCCTCCGTAGAGCTCGGCCGCGGTGGCCAGGACCCTGAGGCAGGCGGGGCCGTCCAGGGCGGTGTGGTTGATGGTGAGGAAGAGAACGGTGCCGTCGTCCTCCGGATCGCGGACGACCTCCAGCCTGATCGGCGGGGAAGCCGACAGCGGCGGGGCGGAGGCGAGCGCCCTGTCCCGGGCGTGCTTCAGGGCGTCGCGGTCCGGCGCCGGGAACGTCACCACCTCCACGTCCGGGTCGCGGGTGAGTTCCCATTCGTAGCGGCGGCGGTACCAGGGCCCCGCCGCCTCGCGCATCAGGATGCGCGAGTGGCGGTGCAGGGCCCCGGTGAAGGCCGTCTTCAGGCGGGCCGGGTCGAGATGGCCCGGCAGGTGGACCTCGATGTGGACGGTCTCCGGCTCCTCCTCCTGGAGGCAGTGCCGGGCGACCTCGTCCACGACGGGGAACGGGATCCGGGCGGGCGGCCGTACGGGTCCGTCCGTGCCGTCACGCGCCGGGTGGTCCAGGGTGGTCATGTGGGTTCGCCTTCCCCCGTCTCTTCCTTGTCTCGCACTTCCTTGTCCCGCGGTTCCGTCGCTTCCGTCTCTTCGGGACGTGTCGCCTTGGACTTCGGCTTGCTGAGCGGGAAGCGGACGGTCGGTGGATCGGTTATCCGCCGGTCGGACTCGGGGCCCCGCGCGGAGACGGTGGGCCCGGCCTCGTACTTCGGCGGCGTCTCCGGCGCTGCCTCCTGCGACTCCTGCGACTGCGACTCCGGCGTCTCAGACGACTCCTGAGGCGTCCGGGGCGGCGGCAGCAGTCCCGGCGCACCGGCACCTGCACCCGGACTCGCACCCGGCGCCGGAGCCGCACCCGCGCCCGGTCCCGACGGAGACCCGGCCTCGGGCGCCCCCGACGGAGAAGCTGTCGCGGGCGGCCCGTACGTCTCCCCGCGCTGCCGATTCGGCAGCGGCGCCGTAGGCGCCTCCGAGCCGGGGGCGGGCGGCGGCACAGGCGGGAGAACACCGAAGCCACCGGGACCTCCGGGCTGCGACCCCGGAGGCACAGCCCCCTGAGCCCCCTGAGGCTCCAGCGCAGCACCCCGCGTCGACACCAGCCCCGCGAACAGCCCGATCAGCGCCAGCAGTTGGGCCGCGGGCCCGAACGTCCCCTCGTCCGCCGAGGCCGCCGTCCCCGCGCCCGTGGCGGCGGCGATCCCGGCACCCGCGAGCGCGAGGAACGCGATCGGCACCAGCAGCGCGTGCCGCTTCCAGGCGATGAGCGCGAGCACCGGCACCAGCAGGGCGAAGAACCCGGCGATCACGGCAGCCACCAGCGTGAGCGCCACGACACCCAGGATCATCCCGGGGGCGGGCGGCAGCGGTGAGGGCTGGTCGGTGTTGGGCGAGTTGCGCCGGTACAGGACGAGACCCGCGAGTGCGAGCACCCCGACCCCGCCGCCGATCAGCCCGGCCTCGTACGTCGTGGAGGGCTCGTACGACATCTTGATGGTGCCGCCCTCACCCGCCGGGATCCGCCAGCCCTGCTGCCAGCCGTCGAGCCGGACCGGGTCCAGCTCGTCGCCGTTCAGCGTGGCCTTCCAGCCCTCGTTGAAGTTCTCGTACGTCGTCAGGTACGAGGCCGCACCCGAGGCGACGCTCACCTCGCGGAGGTCGCCCAGCCAGTCCCGTATCTCCAGCTCACGCTCGGCGGTGGAGGGGGCCGAGACCGTGCCGCGGGTCAGCGTGACGTCCGTGACCGCGAGCGGACCGGCGTCGCCCGCCTCGACGCGGTGCGCGCCCGAGTCGAGGGAGAGCGAGGTGTCCGCGCGGCCCTGCTGGCAGAGCGTCACCTCGATGGGCCGCCGCTCCACCAGGTCCTGGACGGTCCCGGACGCGCTGGTCTCGTACAGCTCGTCGTCGATGGCGAGCGTCGGGCCCTGACCGCACGGCACGTCGAAGGTGCGGTCGGCGTCGGGCTGCGGGGTGCGGTACTGGTCGAGCGCCGGGACGTACGCCTCGGTGAGGCCGACCGGAAGTTGCAGATCGTCGTCGACGACCGGGTTGTGGACGGTCAGCTCCGCGGTGTCGGTGATCGTGATGTCCAGCCGGTCGGTGGTGATCGCGGGGAAGCGGACGATGCCGTTCTCGTCGACACCGGCGATCGCCGCGCCGTCCGGCGAGCTGATGTTCACCTTGGTGGGCCGGGTGGACAGACCGCCCGCGGGCGGCAGGACGATCTCGTCGACGGCCTGCTTGTCCGGCCAGCGCAGATGGATCGTGGGGTTGTCCCCGGCGATCCAGGCGGTGGTCAGATCGCCGTCGGTGAGATTGCGCGGCGACAGACCGACACCGAGGTTGGCCGTGGAGTCGGCGGTCGCGGTGATCTGGCTCTGCTGCTCGGGCGCCACCCGGTAGAGCAGTTCGTCGAGTTCGGCGCTCGGGATCGGGACCGCGCTCGCCTTCACCTCGTACGAGCCCGCCGCCTCGGAGTTCCAGCGGCGGTGCAGCCCGGACTCCGTGCCCGTCGGGGAGAAGCCGCCCGGGTCGGAGGCCCGGTGGAGCGAGACGACCTCGGCGGCGGCGTCGGTGCGCTCGGCGTCCTTCGGCAGCCGCAGCATGCGGGTCACCTGGACGTCGGGGATGCTGATCTCGGAGAACCCGGCACCGCTGAGACCGGTGTGCCGGGCCACCGAGTTGACGATGGTGATCCGCAGCCAGTCCGTCTCGCCCTCAGGCGCCTTGATCCGCTGCCGCATGCCGTTGGCCTGGAGGTAGCTCGTCGCGGAGCCGCGTTCGGTCTCCACCCGCACCCGCGTGGGCGCCGACCGCACACTGTCCTGCGGCAGCGGAGTGACCCGGATCGAGGAGGGGATGTCGGTCTTCTCCGTGAAGCCGATCCGCAGCCACTCACCGTTCGCCGAATCCGCGGCGCCCTCGGCCCATGCGGTGTCCGGATTGCCGTCGAAGGCGTTCACGGGGTCGTACTGCGGCAGATAGAACATCCAGTTGCCGCTCGACGACGCGGTCACCGAGCGGGCGCCGCGCAGCTCGGCCACCGTCTGATGCCCGATGCCCTCCGTCGGCAGGATCTGGTGCGGCTTCTCACCGGCGTCCTGGAAGCTGCCGGAGTGATTGCGCTCGTCGCGGGTGTACGTGTACGAGGTGTTGGCGTTGACAAGACCGAACCGTGTGTCGGCGCGCCGCAGCCCGTCTCCCGTCACCTGGAGCGGGGGAGCGCCGAGCCCGGGGTGGTTGTCACCGGTCAGCACGGCGGGCCGGTCCCGGAATGCCGGATCGGCGGACATCGGCAGCAGTGCCTCAGGGCCGCCGGAGACCACGGCCGTGTCGGCGACGGCCTTCAGGCCTGCCTGCCCGGGCCGCTGCACGTCCTCGGCCGGCTCGTAGATCTCGATGGCGCGGTGCCGCGGATACAGGCCCTCGACCTGCACCGGAGTGTCTTCCGCGATCGTCCCGCCCGTCATCACCGGGCCGAGGCCGGTCACCCGGCGGTAGCCCGACTCCTCCAGGGTGCGCTTGACGGTCGTGGTCGGCACGTAGCCCATCTGGTCCGGGTCGAGATCGTTGCGCACGACGACGTAGTGGAGCCCGGCCCGGCTCAAGTAGTCGCCCAGGCCCGGGACTTCGCCGCCCGTCAGCAGTGCCTGCTCGACCGCGTCCATGGCGCGCCGGTTGCCCGCGGTGCCGAACGGCACATAGTCGCGCTGTGCCCAGCGGGACTCGGCGAGCACGTCGAGGGGCTGGTCGATGGTGGAGCCCCAGGTGTAGATGCCGTGCGCGGTGGCGGGGACGACGAGAGCGCGGGAGTCGGGAGAGTACTCCTCCAGCCAGTCGGCCGTGGCCTGCCAGTACTTGGGGAGCTCCTGGAACGAACCCGGCTGCAGGATCGACCCGTTGAAGTACGGCAGGGCGAGACCGGGCAGCACGAGGACCGCCGCGATCAGCGGGGCGAACCGCCGGCCGCGTACGGGACGTGCACCCCGCGTCTCGGAGGCGACACCGACCAGATGCATCAGCCCGAAGACCAGCGCGAGTGCGAGGCCCACCTGGAACTTGTAGATGTTGCGGAAGGGAGCGAGGCCGCCGTCCAGCCAGCCCTGGAAGGTCTCGTGGAAGGGCGCGCCGAACGAACCGCCGTATCCGGCAAGGGTGATGAGCGCGACCGACAGCACGACCAGGACCAGCCAGCGCCGTTCGGGCAGATCGCGGCGGGCGAGCCCGGCGAGCCCGAGGCCGGCCGCGAGGGCCGAGCAGACGATCACGACGACCGAGGAGGCGACAGTCCAGCCGGCGGGCAGCCAGGCCTCGCCGAAGTGCAGATAGGCGACCCAGTTACCGGCACCGCGCAGCATCTCCGTGGCCGACATGGTGGCCGTGGTGGTCTGTGAACTCTCGATGTACGGAAGGAAGTTCTCGCCGTAGATGCCGAGCAGCAGCAGCGGGATCACCCACCAGGCCGTCGCCAGGATCACCCCCGGCACCCACCAGGCGATCAGCTTGCGCTGCCTCGGGCCGCGCGGGCGGGAGAGGAGATACAGGCCGACGGGCAGGAGAGCGGCCAGAGTTGTCGCCGCGTTGACGCCGCCCATGAAGGGGATGAGCAGCGCCGAGCGCAGGGCGGCGATCCGCGCGCTGTAGCGCTCGTTCGTCAGCGGCAGCAGCACCCACGGCAGCATCGCGCCCGGCAGCGCCGCCGCCGAGGTCGAGCCGACGACGATCGTGAACACCGGCCACAGCGCGTACACCACCGCGCCCAGCAGCCGGGAGGGGCGGTTGCCGATGCCGAGCCGTTCGGCCAGCCGCAGCGCACCCCAGAAGGCGACGCTCACGACGAGCGACAGCCACAGGCGCTCGGCCAGCCACACCGGTATGCCCAGCAGGTCGGTCAGCGCGTAGTACGGCAGCATCGGGAAGGCGTAACCGATGTACTGGTCCGCGATGCCGCCGAAGCCGCCGCGATCGTGCCAGAGCTGACCGAGATCGGCCATGAACTGCCAGGGGTCGACCGTGACTCCGAGCTTGGTCTCGAAGGTCTGCCGGCCCGGGTCCACGGCCAGGAACAGCACGAACACCACGGCCCAGAATCCCAGAAGCCACCGTCGTGACCGCGGCCCCTCAGGGGGGTCGGGCACAGGAGGGAGGGGACGTGTCGGCGCCGGGGGAGGAGCCGACTGGACCGTACTGGTCATGGATACCGCCGGAGTATGAGGAGGAGATTCCAGGTGGCGAACTCGCGCAGCCCCGGCGCCTTCGCGACGGTTTCCGCGAGGAACGGCCAGTAGCGGGAGCGCGCCGAGACGACCGTGACGTCGTCCCTGGCGCGCACCTGCCTGAGGGTGGTTCCGATGTGTACGGCGAAGAGGTTCTCGCCGAGGGTGTGCTTGGCGTCCTTGCCGGTGCGCCGCTGATAGCGGGCGCGGGCCCGCTCGGCGCCGAAGTAGTGCCAAGGCGCCCACTCATGGCCGCCCCAGGGGGACAGCCAGTTGGTGAACGACACGTATATGAGTCCGCCGGGCTTGGTGACCCGCACCATCTCGCTGATGAAGGTCTGCGGGTCGGCCACATGCTCGAGGACATTGGAGGAGAAGCAGACGTCGGCGACGCCGTCCGCCAGCGGCAGCAGATAGCCGTCGGCGACGACAGCGCCCTGGGGCGGCTTCTCGCCGAGTTCTTGTACGTCCGGTTCGAAGAGGTAGGCGTGCGCGCCGCGCCGCTGGAACTCCTCGGTGAAATAGCCGCCCCCGCCGCCCACGTCCACGACGGTCCGGCCGTTGACCGGACCGTCGTACGCCTCCACCTGGTCGACGGCGTCACGGGCGAGCAGCGAGTAGCAGGCCTCCGGGTCTTCTTGTTCATGGAGGAAGGCGCGGAAGAGGGCGATGGAACGGCGCAGCGAAGGGTCCTTCAGACCCGTCCCCGTACGTCTGCCTTTGCCCGTGCCTCTGCCGGAACCCGTGGAAGTGCTCATGGCTGGTAGCTCCTCACCGCCTCCGCCGCCACCGCGCGGAACTGCCGCACGGTCTGGTGCCAGCGGTACTGGGCGGCACGTTCACGGGCTGCCTTGCCCATCAGGGTGCGGCGTTCGGCGGACAGGGCGAGGGTGCACCAGGCCGCCGCGAACGACGACTCGCCGCGGGCCAGCAGCCCGGTCTCGCCGTCCACGATGGAGTCCCGCAGACCGGGTACGTCGAAGGAGATGGCCGGGGTCTCACGGGCGGCTGCCTCGGTCACCACCAGACCCCAGCCCTCGACGGCTGATGGGTGCAGCAGCATCCAGGCGGCGCAGAGCAGCCGGTGCTTCTCGGCTTCGGAGACATGGCCCTTGAACTCGACGCCGGGGCCCGCGAGTTGCTCCAGGCGCTGGCGTTCGGGCCCGTCGCCGACGATCACCAGACGGCCGCCGGTGACGGGGCGGACCCGCTCCCACAGCCGCAGCAGCAGATCGATGCGCTTGTACTCGACGAGCCGTCCCATCGCGAGGAACAGCGGCTCCGGGGAGCGTTCGGCCCGCGGGCCCGGCTCCTCGACGCCGTTGTGGACGACCCGTATGCGCTCACGCTCGACCCCGATGTCGCGCAGCGCGTGTGCCGTCGACGGGGAGACGGCGACCAGCAGATTCTTGCGCTGGGCGCCCGCGAGCGCCCAGTGCTCAAGTCTTCGGCCGAGGCGGGCGGCGGGCGCCAGCGGACCGCCGAACCGCATCTTCCACAGATCGGTGTGCACATGGTTGACCAGGCACAGGGTCGGTCCGCGATGCCACAACGGCGCCAGGTACGGCATCCCGTTGCAGACCTCGACCAGCAGATCGCAGTCGCCGACCTGGCGCTGGAACGCCGAACGGACCTTCAGATAGTGGCCGAGGTCGCCGCCGGCCGACACGACTCGGTAGTCGCGGTACGCGGCCGGCCCCCCGCACAGCAGGGTGACCTGGTGGCCGAGTTGGGTCAGGCCCTCGGCGAGCTTGTCGACGAGGAGTTCGGAACCGCCCGCCGCCGCGTTGCCGAAGTCACGGCGGGCGAGGAAGACGACACGGCGCGGCTGTGGGGGATGCGCCGGGGGTCGCTCTGCGGTGCGGGGGAAAGCAGCGCGCAACGACGAAGGCACGTGCTGGGGCATTGGTGCTCCAACTCGTCTCGGGGTGCGGAACCAGCGTGGGGGGTACGGCAAGTGCGGCGTTTTCGGCAAGCTCACGCGGTGCGGATGTGTGGTGGTTGTGGGACCGGCTGTGGCGATGGTGTGGGCAGGCTGTGTTTGGGTGGGGGTGGATAGTTTTCGCCCACCGGTTCGATGCTGCTACTCACCCAGGTGACAAATTCCGGCCTTTATCCAGCTGACGTCTCATCACATTGTGAGCGGCTGCTGGGACGACTCGGACGTTTCGGGATGCGGACGCCCGCGTACCACCAAAATGACCCCCACGATGGCGAGCAGTCCGCCCGCCACGCCCGCCCCGATGGGCAACGTCTGCCCCACCATGCGCAGTTGGCGAGAGTCGGCCTTGGCGAGTTCCACCTGCTTCTTCTGTGTGTCCGTGGTGAAGGCGATGCGCTTGGCGTCCAGCAGCACCGCGGCGTCCTCGTCGGAGCCTGGCGCCCGCAGCGTCTGACGGATCCCGGTCGCCGCGAACATGATCCGGCCCGTGGCCTGGTCGACGACCAGCTCGAGACCGTGGTTGGCGTACCACTCCTCGGCGAGCACCTGGCTGCGCTCGGGCTGGTCCACGAGGGTGCCCGGCACCATCCGGGTGCCGTTCTTGGCGGGCGGCACCTTCGCGGTGAACCGGAGTCCCTCGTACCCCTGGATCTTCTTCTTGCCCTGGTACTCCATGGTGATCGTCGAGCCGAGAATGTTGTCCCACCAGCGGTAATCGCGCTTCTGCACGTCGAAGGGGAACTTCAGATACGCCTCACCCTCGAAGTACGGCTCCTCCTGGCAGCAGTGCACCGGCCGGTTCGTCTTCCGGTCGGTCACCCAGCGCTCCATCGTCCAGCGCAGCGCGTCATGCGGGTCGGCCGCCGGCAGCGACTTCTCGGTGTCCAGGGTCGTCGAAACGTCCCAGACCGCCCGGCCGCTCTTCTCGCTGTCGGCGACATCGCCGCGGACCTGCCGGGTGATCGTGATCTTTTTGTTGTGAACGGTTTCGATCTCGTCCGTGTCGAAATAGCTGCCCGTGCCGGTGAACACGGTCTTGGTGTCGATGTCGATCGGATTCTGCTTGGCGCGCGGTTCGACATACCAGGCGAGCAGGGGGGCCAGGACGAGCATAAACACGCCCAGACCCAGGATGATCAGCGAAAACGGTGAGGCAGTGCGGCGCATCCGGGCACTCCAGAGGCTTGTGGTGACACGGCACAGGGATGTGCGGACACAGTGGTGGGAGGGTGCACAAGCGGTATGGGCCGGGAACCGTAAGCGCACCCTTGACGAAGTGTCAATGCATTGTCGAGACTGTCCCCTGCCGGAAGGGGCCGGCTGGGGCGTATGAATGGGCAGGCAGCCGCACAGATTTCTGATGCGGTCGACCGGGGTGGGACCACCATTCAACCCGGTGGGACCACCTGCCGACTGAGAGGGCTGACCCTTCGATGCCCAGACTGCTTGCCGCCCTGCTGACGGTAACCGCCGCCGCCGTACTCGCCGTTGGTGCCGCCGTCGGCATCGTCGCGCTGCTGAACGCGACGCCCGACCAGCCGAACACCCCACTCATCACGTATGAGACGGCCGGCCAGGAGCGCTGACCATGGCGCTCCGCCCGGGAACCACCGGAACCATCACCGTGCGCTCGGCCTGGCATGACGTACCACGCCTCCAGGTCCGGCAGTTCGCGGCCATCGCCATGGCCGAGGCGCCCGACCTCGCCGAGGAGATCCTGCGGGAGATCCGCCGCGAGTATCCCCATCTGCCGGTCGTGCTCGACGACTCCGGCGAGCCCATGGCGCTGATCGGCATCCGCCGGGCCATCGAGGTCTTCGTCCAGCACCTGGAGACCGCCGAGGGCCGCCCGCGCGTCCACCCCGAGGTCTTCCAGGAGTTCGGCCGCGGTGAGGGCCTGAACGGCCGCAGTCTCGACTCGCTCCAGGCGATCTACCGGATGGGAGTACGCCTCGCCTGGCGTCGTTTCGCCGAGATCGGGCAGCGCGTGGAGATCCCGCCGCCCGCGATGTACGAGCTGGTCGACGCCGGTTACGAGTACCTGGACGGGCTCGTCGACCAGTCCGTACGCGGCTACGCCGAGGCCGCGGCCCGGCAGGCGGGCGAACGGCTCCGCCTCCAGCGCGGGCTCATGGAGCTGCTGCTCGCCGAGCACCACCGGGGCGACCCGACCGAGGCACTCGGCGAACGGGCCGCGCGCATCGGCTGGCCGCTGCCCGGCAAGGTCGCGGTGGGCGTACTGCTGCGGCCCGCCCGGGAGGCCGTCGCCCCCGCCGTCGGGCAGGGCGTACTGCTGGACATGGAGTACGAACAGCCCCGGATGGTCGTCCCGGACCCGGACGCCGCCGGGCGCCCCGAGCTGCTGCGGCGCGCGATGACCGGCTGGGCGGGCGCGATCGGCCCGCCCGTGCCCCTGGCCGACGCGGCGAAGTCGCTGCGCTGGGCCGACGCGGCGGTACGGCTGATGGAGCGCGGACTGCTCCCCTCCGGGGACGTCCTCTACTGCACCGAACACACGGAGGCCCTGGTTCTCCTCCAGCCTGAGGAACTGATCGACGACCTGGCGCTGCGGTGCCTGGCGCCGCTCGCCCATTGCGGGCCCACCCATGGGCGGCGGCTGGCGGAGACACTGCTGGCGTGGCTGGAGACGCGGGGCGGTGCTCCCGAGGTGGCCGCTCGGCTCGGGGTCCACCCGCAGACCGTGCGGTATCGCCTTCGGCAGATCCGCGAACTGTGGGGGGACGAGATCGATGACCCCGATCGGCGGTTCGAGCTGGAGCTGGTGCTGCGTGCGCAACGGCTCCGAGGGGAGCTGGGGGATCCGCGGGCTCGGCGCTGAGCGTTGCGGCCAAGGACCGCATATGTCACAGCCCCGCTCCCCTAGAGGGGCGTCACTCGCCGTGTTTTGCCTGCTCAGGCGGCCGTGATTACCTGCATATTGCCTGTCGAAACCCACTATGAGTAGCCTGTGTTCGTCATGCCGATCGTCTGTTGAAATATCGAACACTAGGGAGGGGGCCGGTCGTGGGACGTCTCGTACCAGCCGTGACCCGGGCTCTCGACATTCTCGAGCTCTTTCTCGACGGGGACGGAACACTGTCCGCCCCCGACATCGTGCGCAAGCTCCAGCTGCCCCGCACCACCGTGCATGAGCTGGTGACCACGCTCGCCGCCCGCTCGTACATCCTGCAGGTACCGGGCCAGCCGGGACGCTACCGCCTCGGTGTGCGCCCGTATCAGCTCGGCAGCCGGTACGCCGAGCAGCTGGACCTCGCCGCCGAGGGCCAGCAGGTCGCCCGGTCCGTCGCGGAGACCTGCGACGAGACCGTGCACGTCGCGATCCTGGAGGGTACGGACGTCATCTACATCGCCAAGGTCGACTCCACGCACGCCGTGCGCATGGTGTCCGCCGCCGGCCGCCGCCTCCCCGCGCACTGCACCTCCGTGGGCAAGATGCTGCTCGCCTCGCTTCCCGACTCCGAGCTGGCCTCGCGGATCCCCGAGAGCGGTGAGCTCCCCGCGATGACACCGAACAGCATCACCGACCCGGCCGCCCTGCGCGAGACCCTCGCCGACATCCGGCGCCGGGGCGTCGCCGTGGAGAACCGAGAGTCGAACACCGACGTCAGCTGTGTAGCCGCCCCCGTACGCGATCGCACGGGCCAGGTCGTCGCCGCGCTCTCCATCTCCGTACCGATGATCCGCTGGAGCGACGACCGCCGCGGTGAGCTGGAGCAGCTCGCCGCCAAGGGCGCCGCGGAACTGTCGGAGCGACTCGGGCACCGGAGCGTGGCGTGACCGTCGAAGTGGCCATACGTGAATACGCCACCCTGGGCGAGGGCCCGACCTGGGATGCCGACGCCCAGCGGCTGATCTGGGTCGACATCCTCGGCTCCAGGGTCCATACGTACGAGCCGGTCTCCGGCCGCCGTACGGTCCTGACGACCGAACAGCATGTGGGCGCCGCGAAGCCGCGTACGGGCGGCGGTCTGGTGCTCAACCTCCGGGACGGCGTGGCACTCCTCGGTCCCGACGGCGCTGACGGCCCTGACGGCTTCCGGTGGCTGCACCGGGAGGTCGTCCCCGGCCGCCGCGCCAACGACGCGGCGGTCGCATCCGACGGTTCGCTGTGGGCGGGCACGATGCGCTACGACGAAGCGCCGGGCGGCGGCACACTCTCCCGTTACACCGCCGACGGCACGGTGGAGGTCGTCCGCGACGACGTGGCCGTCAGCAACGGCACGGGCTGGAGCCCCGACGGCAGCCTGATGTACTACATCGACTCGCCGACGCGCCGCATCGACGTCTTCGACGTCGGCGACGACCAACGACCGGTCAACAGGCGTCAGTTGGCGGCCATCGAGGACGGCGTCGGCTTCCCCGACGGGCTCACCGTCGACGCCGACGGCTGCGTCTGGGTGGCCCTCTGGGACGGCGCCGCCGTCCACCGCTACACCCCCTCCGGCGAACTGGACCGGGTGATCCCGCTCCCCACCCGCCGCCCCACGGCCTGTGCCTTCGGCGGCCCCGACCTGACGGACCTTTACATCACCACGGCCCGTACGGGCCTTCAGGCGCCGCATCCGATGTCCGGCTCGGTGCTGGTGGTGCCGGACGCGGGGAAGGGGCTGGCGCAGCCGGCGTTCGCCGGGTAGCCACTCTTGCGCCCCGTGGGGGCGCAAGGGCTGCGCGCCCAGCCACGACGGACCCGTAGCCGTAATCCAACCCGCCCCGCGGAGCGCCCGGCGCTTTCCCCGGTCCAGCAACTGGACGGGGAAAGCGCTTTCTGCGTGAACCCTTGACGCGCAAGCGCTTCGATTCTACGGTCCCGTTCGAAGTTACGGGCATCATTCGAAATCACGAATGGCCTGTAGACACCTCGACAGTAAGGCGGGGAATGGGACGACCTGACCTGAATCGCAGGCAACTGCTGGGCGGGATCGGCGGATTAGCGGTCGCGGGCAGCTTCGGTTTCGCCGCGCTGGGCACCGGCGCCGATGCGCTTGCCCCCGGCGCGGACACCCGGGTGCGCTACTGGAACCTCTTCAGCGGCGGCGACGGCGCCAACATGATCGCGATGCTGGACGCCTTCCGTAAGGAAAATCCCGGCATCGACGTGAAGGACTCCACCTTCCAGTGGGGCAACCGTTCCTAAAGACTGAGTGGGAGTGAGTCCTGGTACCAGAACCCATGCTCAGCCGCGTGCCCCGAACGGTGTTGGGCACCCTGGTCGCCCGCTTTCGCTCCACCACCGGGCGGCGCGCATCCCGTGCGCGGTCCGGGCTGGTGGGGGCGGGTCTCCTCACGCCTTCGGGTCTCCGGTCGGGCTTGGCTGGTCCGATGCCCCGACACATCGCTCTGGTGTGTCGGGGGCGGTGCCGTCCGTCGCCTGATCGGGTGTCCGAGGGCGCGTCGCCCGACCGCGATGCTCGCCGCATCGTGCCGGGAAATCTCACGTCGTGGGGTGGTCAGCGGTTTCTGCCAGTGCTGCGCACCCCACTTGCTTGTGTACGCCGGATCCACCGCCACGACGGCGATGTCCTGCTCGGCGGCCATCGAGATCAGCCGGGCCTTGAGTTTCGCGGTGGGGAAGCGGGCGAGCAGGCGGCGGAAGCGTTTGTTGCGGCCGTGCTTCTCCCGGCTCGTGCCATCGCTGAAGTCGAGGTCCTCGAGGGCGATCGCGGCGGCCCCGCAACGGCGGGTGTGGTGCAGCAGCCGACTCAGCGCATGCCGGATCTGCGCATCCCGGTGTTCGGCACTGCCGCTCAGGTCGTAGAAGAAGCGCTGCGGCTCACCGACCGGGTTGCCATGCCTGTCCAAGTGCCAGGCGGCCAGGTGGTCGTCGTTCATGTCCACCCCCACCACTCCCCGGGCAAGCGCCGCCTGCAGCGGCAGGACGGGGGTGGCGGCGCGCTGCCAGGACGCGGTCACGTACCAGCGGCCGCGCACCGTGTCGTGGTGGATGCGGTAGGCCACCGCCCGGTTGGCGGTGATCCGGTCGCGCCACTCCTGCCCGCGATGCTGGAACCGTACGGTCGCATCCGAGATCACCCGCGGCCAGCGAACCCAGGAACATCCCGACCTCACGCAGCACCGCCGCATCCGTCTCCGATACCCGCAGCCGGTCCCGGATGGCCACCCCGGCGGGGCCGGGCACCACGATCGGCGCCGCCAACTCCCGCAATCCGCCCCCCCCCGTCACCCCCGCCCGGTCGAAGATCCCGTCACGGCGGTCAACGAGCACCACCCGCAAAGGCCACCCATTCGACCCAAGAACCCGCGTTCCCCTCCCGAAGAGCGGAGACCGAGAACGCACCCCATGGCAAGGAAGATCATCAGCGCAGGTGCCGGGCGGCAGCCGAGCGCATCCGGCCACGGCACTCACTCACACTCACCAGAGGTCACTCCCGCCTGGTACGTCGGCAGCAGTTCCCAACCCCTCCACAGAACGCGCCCCGGAAGGAAAACATGCGCACCACCGCCCGCTTCACCCTCGACCCCGCCTTCACCGTCGGCGAGGTCAACCCCCGGCTCTTCGGCTCCTTCGTCGAGCACCTGGGCCGCTGCGTCTACACCGGCATCTTCGAGCCCGACCACCCCTCGGCCGACGAGAACGGCGTACGGACGGACGTACTCGAACTCGTCCGCGAACTGGGCGTCACCACGATCCGCTACCCCGGCGGCAACTTCGTATCCGGCTACAGGTGGGAGGACTCGGTGGGCCCCGCCGAGAGCCGCCCCCGCCGCCTCGACCTCGCCTGGCACTCGACCGAGACCAACCGCTTCGGCCTCTCCGAATACATCGCCTTCCTCCGCAAGGTCGGCCCCCAGGCAGAGCCCATGATGGCGGTCAACCTCGGCACCCGTGGCGTCGCCGAGGCCCTGGAACTCCAGGAGTACGCCAACCACACCTCCGGCACCGCACTCGCAGAGAAGCGCATCGCCCACGGCGACAAGGACCCCTTCGGCATCAAACTTTGGTGCCTCGGCAACGAGATGGACGGCCCCTGGCAGACGGGCCACAAGACGGCGGAGGAGTACGGCCGTATCGCCGCCGAGACGGCCCGCGCGATGCGCCAGCTCGACCCGGCCGTCGAGCTGGTCGCCTGCGGCTCCTCCAGCCAGAGCATGCCCACCTTCGCCGAGTGGGAGGCGACGGTCCTCAAGGAGACGTACGACCTCGTCGACTACATCTCGCTGCACGCCTACTACTGGCCGGAGGACGGTGACGTCGACTCCTTCCTCGCCTCCGCCGTCGACATGGAGTCCTTCATCGACAACGTCGTCGCGACCGCCGACCACGTGGGCGCGAGGCTCAAGTCGACGAAGCGGATCAACCTCTCCTTCGACGAGTGGAACGTCTGGTACCTGCCCAAGTGGGAGGAGCACGCGAAGACGTTCGAGCAGGACGACTGGCCCGAGGCGCCCCGCCTCCTGGAGGACAACTACAGCGTCACCGACGCCGTCGTCTTCGGCTCGCTCCTCATCGCGCTGCTCCGGCACGCGGACCGCGTGACCGTGGCCTGCCTTGCCCAACTCGTCAACGTCATCGCGCCGATCATGACCGAGCCGGGCGGCCCGGCCTGGCGCCAGACGACGTTCTTCCCGTTCGCGCAGGCCTCGCGGTACGGGCGCGGCCAGGTCCTCGACGTACGGGTCGACTCACCCACGTACGAGACGAAGAAGTACGGCGAGACGAACCTGCTGCACGCCACAGCCGTACGGGCGGAGGACGGCTCGGTGACGGTATTCGCGGTCAACCGCAGCCGTACGGAGGCGCTCCCTCTCCAAGTAGCCCTGAACGGCCTGGAGTTGACCTCCCTGGTCGAGCACACCGCACTCGCGGACGCCGACCCCGACGCCCGCAACACCCTCGACAACCCGGACCGCATCACCCCGCACCCTGTCGACGGCACCACCCTCCAGGACGGCACGCTGAACGCTTTCCTGGAGCCCTTGTCCTGGAACGTGATCCGGCTTCGTTAGTACGTCCGCTGGCAGCGGCTCGTCGTGCGGAGGCGTGGGGGAGGGCCACGCCTCACGGGCCCATGACCCCACCCCGTAAAAAGCCCACGAAGATCGAGGCGCGGGCCGGAACGCGAGACCGGGTACATGCCTCGGACCCTACCCACGGGGCAGAACCGGCCGGTTCGCAGGGAAGGCCTCGATCTCCGCGCCCAGGTCCCGGGCTGCGGCGGTGGTGCGGGTGGGGTTACTCATCAGGACCTGCCGGACCCGACCGCTGTGAGGTCATAGGCTTTGTGGAGTGATCGAGACCATCGTCCTGGACATCGGTGAGACCATCACCTGCGACGACCGCTACTGGAACTCGTGGGCCGACTGGCTCGGAATTCCCCGCCACACGCTCTCCGCCCTCGTCGGCGCGGTCGTCGCCCAGGGCCGCGACAACGCCGACGCCGTACGCCTCGCGAGGCCCGACGTCGACCTTGCCGCCGAGTACCGCGCCCGTGAGGCTGCCGGGCGCGGTGAGTTCCTGGACGAGTCGGATCTGTACGACGATGTCCGCCCCGCCCTGACCCGCCTGCGTGAGCTCGGTGCCAGGGTCGTCGTCGCCGGGAACCAGACGAGGCGTGCGGGTGAGTTGTTGCGTGGCCTGGACCTGTCGGCCGACCTGATCGTGACGTCCGGCGAGTGGGGTGTGGCCAAGCCCGACCCGGCGTTCTTCGAGCGCGTTCTCGAGGTGGCGCAGGCCGCGCCAGACGCGACTGTCTACGTCGGCGACCACCCGGCCAACGACCTGTACCCGGCCAAGGCCGGCGGGCTGCGCGCGGCCCACATCCGCCGGGGTCCGTGGGGACACCTGTGGGCCGACGACCCTGCCATCGTCGCGGCGGCGGACTGGCGGATCGACTCCCTGACCCAGCTCACGGAGATCCTCGCTGGCTGACGGGTGATAACGGCCCTGACTGCCGTGGTTGTTGAGCCGTTCGCGTATCCGCAGCGTGCGCGCGCGGGTACGTTTCGGAGTGGACGTCCCCGCATTGGAGCCTGTATGTCCGTGTACGCCGGCAGCGGCGTGGGCAAGCGCATCGCCTTCTACCGCAGCGTCGCCCGCCCCAAGATGACGCAACAGCAACTCGCTGACGCCGCATGCGTCGCCCTGGGAACCATCCGCAAGATCGAGCGCGGGGAGCGAGGCGTCACCGAGGCGACCCTCGATGCCATCGCCGCCGCCCTTGGCATCGACCCCGCCCGCCTCCGTCACGACCGGGCCGTCACGCACACTCCCGTCCACGACACACTTCCGGCACTCTCTGCTGCCATCGCCGCCTACGACATCCCCGATGACGGTCCCACCCGTCCTCTCCCCAGCCTGCAAGTCGCCGTCACCGAGGCCGCTCACTGGCGGCTCTCCGCCCAGTACACACGCCTCGCCCGCACGCTCCCCGGCCTGCTCACCGAACTGGCCCACGCCTACCATGCCGCGCCCACCCACCAGCGTCCCCAGCCGGCACAACTCCTGGTCAGTGCCTACCGCTCCGCCGATGCCGTTGCCTACAAGTTCGGAGCCTACGACCTGTCAGCGCGCCTGATCGACCTCATGCGATGGGCGGCCCCCGACGCGGGCGACCCGCTGCTCACCGCTTCCGTCGCCTACGTTCGGACCGAGACGTTCTTCGCCGCCCGCGCCTACTCCGCTGGGCTGCGCCACTTGGAGCAGGCCATGGACTCGGCCCCCGCTCCCAGCACGGTGGGCGCGATCGCGTCCAAGGGCGCTCTGCACATGCGCGCGGCCGTTATCGCTGGCCGCGCCCGCGATGCCGCGGCTGCCGAGACACACCTCGCCGAGGCCCGCAAGCTCGCCGACCAGATCCCCGAAGGTATCTACTGCGGCACCGCGTTCGGACGCGACACCGTCCGCATCCACGAGCTATCTGTCGCGGTCAGTCTGGGCGACGACCACGCAGGTCGGGCTCTTGTGATCGCTGGTGCCTGGCAGCCGCCCGCCGATATCCCAGCCGAGCGGCGCTCCGGCTTCTACATCGAACTCGCCCGCGCCCAACTGTGGTCCGGACGCCGGGGCGAGGCGTTCGAGTCACTGCAAGTCGCCCGGCGGATCGCCCCGCAGCACACCCGCGAGCACCCCTGGGTCCGTGAGGACGCCGCCACCCTCCGCCGATTGAAGCGGGCCGACTCGGAGGCTCTCACCAACTTCGCCGAGTGGTGCGCCGCCACCTGAATGAAACCCCCAACTACCCCTCGCTGGGGTACTTGTGGCCCTTCCCAGCCCTCACCATCTGTCCCACGCACAGAAACCGGCAGATGGGATCGACAATGCACCTTGTAACACGGGTACTTGCCTGGGCAGGAGCGGTGCTCTTCGGATCGCCTGCACCCAGTCCTGAACTGGGTCACACCGCGCGCAGGACAGACCTGCCGGTACTGCCGTTGGACCACCCGTCGTCCCGAACATGGGGCACCACCCTTTCCGGACCCCACCGCCGCAAGGCCCCACACTCGTGGCTACCCACTCACGCGGACGACTCCGTCACGAGTGCCCTCGTACGCGCCTACGTGCCGCCGCCCGAGGAGTGCACGCGGGCACTGGCGTCGAGGACACTGGCACCGGCAAGATCGGCAGAGTCATGGGGTTCGTCGGCCTGTACGTGCAACTGCGGCCCATCGGCGGAGGCCGGGAATGGGACGCGCGGCCCGACAACCTGCGCCCCGCCCTCCTCACCAAGGCCCTGAGCACGGGCCTCGCCCACGTCAACGCCCAGTCCAGAACAGGCGCGGCCGTGAAGGCGCACACCCCGCTCCCCAACCACTCCAGGACGGGACGAGCCGTCGCCGCAGCCCCCGAGACGCTTTCCGCCGAGTGCACTCTTGCCCAACGCCCCGACTACGCACACCTGCACACCAGTTGCCGCCAGACCGAAGACGTACCGCTGCCGCACTCCGTAGGAGTACTGCTCGTCCGCCGCTGCGGGTGCCCCTGCCACCACTGGTCCCAGGCGGGGGCGTCATGACCCTACGGGTCTGCCGACACCGCGACGAACCGATCACCGATCCGGCCGACACCGTCGAGATCGCCTACGAACACACCAACTCCGGGCCCGGCCGCACCGTATGGGCCGACCGCGCCCACGCCCACCTCGTCCGGCCCGACCCCCGAATGCTGCGCATCCGGCTACGCAGGTTGCAAGCATGAACGCGCTGCCCTGATGTCCCTACGGCGACAAGGTCCCTGGATGAAGGGGGTATCTGCAGGAATGTGACACTTCAGGCACCGAGTGTCACATTCCCGCCGCAATGGATCATCGAAGCACTGGGGCTGGGAGGCGACGCCACCGGTGGATGGCAGCGACGCCGAAGGCCGTGCTCGGATCAACTTCAAGGCGCCGCAAGGCCGGAAGTGCGTCGTTCATCCGGCTGGAGGAATTATGGAGGAGATCATCTGGCTGACCTCCTCCACGCGTGCGTTGAGATCCGCTGGCCCGAGCGTGGCAGGGGCGTCCGCTGTGTGCTGTTCGAGGCGGATGAATACCGTCCCATCTGGCCGGACCTCGATGGTGAACCCGGGCTGCCCGGGACCTGGCGCACGGCGCCGGGCCATCCAGGCGGAGAAGGCCTGGACACCCGTGGCCGTGAGGAGCAGCAGAGCCGTGATGGTGCCGGGCTCGCCGTGAAGTCCCGTCTCGGCGGGTTTGTCGGGGAGTTCGCGCACAGCGTCGGGAAGCTCCTCCTGGAGTTCCGCAAGGTCCAGGAGGTCGAGTCCCGCCATCTCGATGCTGAGGATGCTTCCGCTCACCATGAGCCCCTTTGATTGGGTGGGATCAGCGCATGCGGTGGTCAGAGGAACGGCATGACCCACCCATCGGGTCCTCCGCTCCTCACCACTCGCGGTGGGAATCCTTCGGTCTCCCACAGTCGTGCGGCTTCCCGCAGAGTGTCGTCAAAGATGAGACCGAGCTCCTGGAAGTGCTCCGCGACCACGGATTCGTGCGCGTTGAGCCCGGCGCTCAACCCGAGAAGTGTCATGTTGCGGAGCAGCGTGCTGGAACCCAGCACGCTCAGGAGGCCACGCTGGTCCATCCGATCCGCCAGCGCGTCGAGATCGGTTCCCTCCCGGGCGAAGCACAGCGCGGTCGGCCTGTAGAGCTGGTCGACGATGTTGTCCAGCTGGCCTAAGACATGGTCGCGGTTCCATCGCAGCCCCCAGTCGTTCTCGACGATCCTGCCCGCGATCTTCTGCAGGGTTTCGCTCTCCTTCAGGAGAGCGTCACGAGCGCGGAAGCCTGCGACCATCTCCTCCCGGATGCGCGCCTGGTGCTCGGGCAAGCCCGAAACTGAGCAGGCCATGACACGTTTGCCGTCACACAGGACGGCCCCTCTGGCGAGGAAGTCACCCCTGGCCGTCGCCGTGCCCAAAACGATGTCGAGTTGCAGTGAGGAACCATCGGTGCCGCCAACTGCCGTCAGCTCCTCGGAGGTTTCTCTGACGAGGTCCTCAGCGGGGATCGTCAGGATGGGCAGTTCCTTCCAGACCACGTTGAGTGCTCCGGGCGGATCGTGGGCATCGGTCACTCGCACGGGCACGGAACAGGCAGTGAGGTAAGTACGCCGTGGCGCGATCCTGTTGAACCGCTCTACAGCGAGGCTCGCGGCAAATCCGAAGGTTTCGGCGGCCGCGCTGCTCTTGATGTCCTCCCGCGCCCGCCTCATGAGACGAATGTCGCGTTCGTCCTCCGCTGCGCTGCGCAGCAGCCCAGAGCGGCGCACCCAATCGGCTCCGCCGCTGCTCAGCACGTGCTCTTCGTAGGCTCGAACATCGGCCTTCCGCACCCCTTCGAAGACCGTGATTCTTTCCTGCAGGTGATCGATGATGCGCTGCGTGCTCAGCATGCAGTCGGAGATCGGCGGCTGAACCAGCAACGCCGCAAGCCCAAGGTCGTCGTAGAAGAAGCTGCGCATATACATGAGCGACAGGTCCGTCTCGGCAAACAGACGGAAGTCCTGTGTCAGCAAGTGCCGCCAGAGACTCTTGACTGTCAGGTAGCCCAGCAGATATCCGCCGGATCCTCTTGTGAGCGGAGAGCCTGTTTTGAGTGGAGAGCCGAGCATGCTGGCTTTACGGGAGAGGGCAAGGGGGCTTGACCGTACTCGGCTCAACAACTCACCTGCGATGAGCATGATGTTGAACGGTTCGACGTGGGGACCTTGAGCAAGCCGCTCCCGCCCGGCGAAGTTGAGTGCGACTGAGTACGGCAGTGGACTCCATACCTCGCTCTGAATGCGCGATATGGCATCGAACTCGGCGAAGAGTGCCAGCCCTTCGGCAAGTGGGCGCAGTAGGGCCAGCGCGACCTGGATACGGATGACGTCGTCATGTACTGCGAGACCAAGATCGTTTCGCACGGACTCCAGCCGGGAGCCGAGGCGGGAGCGGGGATCCTCGACCGCTGCGCGGAGAAGCGGCCCGAGATCACGGACAAACTCGCCCCACAGATCGTCGGATACGTCGTTGTTGGGACGCTCGTCGATGTCGTCGCTCAGCGCGCTCAATGCATGGGCGTTCATGTCGGCACGGGCCGCGAGGAAAAGCAGAGCCTGTCCGACGTCAGAGCGGAAGCACCAGTGGTGGGTGACCTCATGGAGGAAGGTCAGCAGTTGCTCGGGCGGACCGTGACCGATCGGTCCGAGCCAGTGCCGAGGATCTTCTCGCTCTGGAGGGCACAGCCGAACCGCGTTTGTGAAGAGATCCGTGATACCTGCCCGGTCGGAGCTGTAGTGCAGAAAATCCCCCATGTGGGGAAGTCTGCGATGAAATGACGAAGAGGTCGAGACGGTACGCCCGATCGCTTTGTAACCGTCTGCTCCGGTAGCGCTCAGCAAGCCCGAGGGGACTGCAGGACGGTCATCCTCCTGTTCGAGCTCCGTCTTGGGGGCGACTTCAAGCACCGCCAACCCTCCTGAACCTGCTCGCCAGCATCGATCTGCAGGGTTCCAGTGGGGTTCGACCACCGACCTGAACAAGGCCCTGCTTTGGGACGAGGCGCTCGAAGGCACGGGCGTGGAGGGAGATCGCGGGGACGTCAGCGACGGTGCGGCCTTCGACCTGGCCGAGCAGCCCACCCAACACAGACCGTGACGGGCAGTCAGCGCGCACTGATGCTGCAGCCCTCAGGTTCGAAGCCCCTCATATCTTGATCGAATTCCCGGCGCAGGACACTAGCTCTCCGTGAGCAGTCCTCTGAGCAGCGAGGACGGCGGGGTTCCGCACTCGCGCCGCAATTGACGTACGCACGCGCGGTAGACCACAAGGGCCTGCGCGCGGTTGCCCTGGGCGAGGTGGATGGCGATCAGTTGGCGGTGTGAGCTCTCGCGGAGTGGGTCGCTGCGAAGGGCCTCGTACGCAAGCATCATGGCTGCTGCGTAGGAACCCGATCGGCAGAGGCGGATGGAACATTGCTCCAGCGCTTGAAGGCGGATCTCCCTGAGTTCCTCGCGCTCGATGGTCAGCCACTCCTCGTCCCAGGAGGGCAGCAGTTCGCCCCGGAGGTCCAGCAATCGGAGGGCCGCGTCCACGGCCGAACCTGTGCTCGCCGCCACCTGCGCGGCCACCTGCCGCAGTGCCTGTGCGTCGATCGTGATGCTGGAGTCCAGGCCAAGGGTCGTGCCCTCACGAATGATCGCCGACGTGGTCCCGTTCTCCGCCTTCCCGGCCAGTCGGTGCACCTTCGACAGCGCCGTGCGCAGGCTGCACGCGGCCCGGGGGCCGGTCACGTCTGGCCAGAGCCGTCCGGCGGCCGTCATCCGGTCCACCGGACTGGCCAGGCCGAGGAAGGCGAGCAGCCGTTGTGCAGTGCGGGGCATCGGCAGCGGGTCGTCGGCCGTGCTCAGCTCGAAGGCACCCAGCAGGGTCAGACGTCCCTGCCGCGATTGCCCGGTGGACAGTGTCAAGGGCACTGTGGGCGTCGTCCGCATCACGGAGTCCCCCTCCGACGCTGCATCGCGCGACCGGTTCTCTCCCGACCGCAGGCCGTTCGCGACGCTACCTGAACATACCCCGGGAGCAAGGCAGTTGAATGCGTGCTCACGCCACGGTCACGCGGCACTCACGCGGAGATGGCGGCCTGGTACGCCTCGGGCGGTAGACAGCAGACCCTGAATCTCCGGACCCGAGGAGGGCACATGCGCTACCAGCCCTATACCACCACCACTGCCACTACCAGGGTCACCGGTTTCCCCTACCTGAGGAGTGTCGTCCGTCCAGAGTTGGCGGAACTGCCGGATGCCGAATTCGTCGAGGCACTCGGCACGGAGTTCGGGCTCGATGCCCTGGCGGCCGAGGACTTCTTCGGCGAGCTGGGCCGTCGGCTGCCTTCGATCGGGACCGGTGCGCTGAGCGGCGCGAGCATGGGCACGGCATTCGGCCCTTGGGGCACCTTGATCGGTGGCCTCGGCGGAGCCTTGGCGGGCGGCCTGACCGCGCCGCCTGCCGCACCCACGCCCGCCCCCGCAATCGGCTCGGGACGACCGACGGTGGTACGGCGCCGAGTTCGCACCGGTACGAGCATGCGGGCCGCGCCCACGCAGGGCCAGCCCGCGCCGAACGGTGCGGTTCCCGCTCCTGCGGCCCCGCCGGGCGGAATGGCGGCGTCCTTCGCGACGTTGCTGTCCGACCCGACGGTTCAGCAGGCGCTGATGCAGCTCGCGCTCGGCCAGGGCGCCAAACCTCAGGTGGCACTGCCCGGTGGGCAGGAGGTGCCGGCCGCTGCCTTCGCCGAACTGATCCGCGAGACCGCCGACCAGGTGCTGGCCGAGCAGGAGGCACTGGGGCTCGCCGAATCTGCTGAGGATCTGCCCGAGTACCTTGCCGGGGCCGAGCGCCGTCACTCGGGCAGCAGCCTGGACCCGGCGCTGCGCGCGGCCGTACTGCTTCGGCTGCTCGACGAGCCGTACCGGAACAGGGTCACCATGCCGGTGGCCGCCGTGCCAGTCGTCCCCGTGCCCCCGTTCGGCCCCGTCGCCCAGGTGGCGCCCGGGGCTGGTCAGCCGCAGGTCGCCGCGGCCCCCGCGACCGGTGGGGCGCCCTTCAGCGGCTACCAGCCGCCCGATCTGGGAACCCAGGGCCCGACTCGCTACAACATCGACGCGGAGCGGGCCGAAGCCGAGGCGGAGCTGGCCGATGCCGAATGGGACTTCGAGCAGTCCCTCGACGACATCCTCGGCAGCGCCGAGCCCAAGTGACGAGAGCGGGAACCTCCATGAACAACCAGCTCCTGGCCCAGCTCATCAGTGCACGGGCGGCGACCGATCCACAGCTTCGGCAGCTCCTGCCGCTGCTCGGCATCGAAATGGGACCAGCCGGGCCGCTGACATCCGTGCCCCCGGTTCCTCTGCCGCCCGACCGCCCGGTCCAACCGATACCGATCCTGGTGCCGGAGCCGGTCCGGACCCCGGACCCGGAACCGGTCCGGAACTCAACCCCGGTCCCGAACTCGGCCTCGGTCCCCGACCTGCTGGCAGACCGAGGTGCCGCGTACCGCGGTATCCGTGGCGTGGAAGCGGAACTCCGCCGCTGCCACGGACTGTTGCAGCAGGCCGCTGGAGCTCTGGGTGCCTGTTCGGCCTGCCTGGGGACCGAGACGGAGTGCCGCTATTGCGCCGGGGCCGGAGTCTCCGGTGCCTTCGAGGTCGACGAGCCGTCTTTTCAGCGGCTTGTCCAGCCTCTTCTGAACCTGAACAGCGTGTGCGAACCGACGGGAGGATCTCGTGTCCGCGATGACCTTTGAGTACGAGCCGGAGGCGTACGACTTCGACTACTCCGGCGAGGACCAGTGGCCGGAGTACGAACCTGAGGCTGGGCAGAGCAAGCCGAGGCCGAGGCCGGGCAGCAAGGGGCAGTATCCCCCCACCGTGCCGGGCAAAAAGCGCCCGCAGCCTCCCAACTACATCCCGCAGCAGGCGGATCACCGCACGGTGACGCGCACTGACCTCAACAAGGCCCTCCAACGGATCGCAGCCGACATCGACCTGCTCAAGACGGGCTCCCGGGCTACGACCAGCCAGCTCAACGACCTGTCCCAGCGCACCGGCCAAGCCCTCACCAACGCCCAGCTCAGCCAGCGCCAGCAGGCCGCGCAGTTCGAGCGTGGGCTGGCCGGCGCCCGCGAAATGGGTGTTCTCGGATCCCTGTTGGGCGGCGGCGGCGGCAGCGGCGGCAATTCGTCGCTCCTGCTGCTTCTGCTGCTCGCGGATCCGGGCGGCGGACTGGGCGGCGACGGCCAGGGCCAGGGCGGCGGCCTCCTCGGCGGTGGCGGTGGCGGTGGCAACTCGTCACTCCTGCTCGCGTTGGCGTTGAGCGGCGCGCTCGGCAGTGGCACCCCCTGAGGAGGGCGGTTCGAATGGTGAATCTGATCGGGCTGATGGTCGGCCGCTCGCTCGCCCAGAAAGCAGACCTGCCGGAGGAGGAGGCAGCCAGGATCTCGTTCCTGGGTGCCGCGGCCCCGTCCCCGCTGATGGGCGCAATCCTGGTCGAGGCAGCCATACGTCGGGAGCGCCGGCCCGACGCGGCGGTCCAGGCCCCGCTGCTCCCGCCCGCCGGCTTGCGGACGGGAGACGAGGACGTACTGGAAAAGGTCCACAGAACTCAGTGGGCGCTGGGGGAATTCGAGGGGACTCTCGCCAACGACAAGGAGGATCTCCAGGCCGCGAACGACTTCTGGAACAACTTCCAGCAGGCGACCCTGCAACTGATCCACGCGGTGGAGGGCGAGACCCCGGGCCGCACCCGGTAGGCGGTTCGCATGGAGCAGATGGATCCGGGGCTGTACGAGGAGATGGCCCGTGGCCCCGACGACGAGGAGGCCGATGCCGTGCTCCGGCTCGGCACCGCCCTGGCCGACCCGGAGGGGGTGCGTGTGGTGGCCAGGTTCGGGGATGTGGTGACCGCCCGTGTGCGCCGGGCGGACATTCCCCGGATCCATGCGCTGGACGACGTGACCAGCTTCAAAGCGGCTGTGCCGGTCCGGCCCGCGGACAGCGACATCGACGGTCACCTGGCCGGGGGGAAGGGACGGGAAGAGGAAACCGACCAGGACTTACGGCCCTTGCCCTCGGATCTGTGGCGGCCCACCACCGACTGGCCCACCGGCGCGGGCACTGCCATTGCTGTCCTCGACTGGTGGTTCGACCTCGCCCATCCAGCCTTCCGGCGTCCCGACGGACGGACCCGGGTGCTGGCCTTCTGGGACCAGCGCCCGGTGCCAGGGCCGGGCCGTGTACCGTCCCGGTACGGGTACGGCAGGGTGCTGGGGGCTGCCGACATCGACCGGTGTCTGCGCTCGCCCGACCCGTATGAGGAGTTGGCCTACCGTCCCTGGGAGGGTCCCGACTCCGACGTGGGCACCCATGGCACCCACGTCGCCTCGATTGCCGCGGGCTCGCGGTGGGGCGGGGTGGCGGGCGTCGCGCCGGAAGCCGATCTGATCCTCGTGCATCTCGCGGACCGCCAGCTGGATGCGAGGGCGGGCAGAAGCGGTCTCGGCACCTCGGTATCGCTCCTGGAGGCTCTGGACTTCGCCGACCGGGTCGCGGGCGCAAGGCCCTGCGCGGTCAACATCAGCGCGGGGCGGCAGGCCGGTCACCACCGCGGGGTGACCCCGGTGGAACGGGCCCTGGATCATCTGGTGACTGCGGGACCCGGCCGGTTCGTGGCGCAGAGCGCGGGAAACTACTACCGGCGGCGGGCCCACGCCGCAGTGGAGATCGCCCCCGGCGCCGAGCGCCGCATCGACTGGCTGGTGGACCCCGGCGATCCGACCGCTAATGAGCTGGAGGCCTGGTACTCGGGCCGTGACACCCTCGGCTTCGCGCTGGTGGACCCTGGCGGAACGACCACGACGGTCCCCCTCGGCGAGGCAAAGTCGCTGACGGGACCCGACGGAACGACCTGCTGCACGGTCTACCACCGTCGGCTGGAGCCGGACACCGGACTGAACACCGTACGGATCTTCATGAACCCCCGTGCCCCGGGCGGAACCTGGCGGATCGTTCTGTACGGCGCGGATGTCGTGGACGGCCGGGTCGACCTGTGGATCGAACGGGACAGCCCACGCCACCAGAGCCGTTTCGGGCCGGGCGGCGCCGCCGGAAAGGTGACTCTGGGCAGTATCGCCTGCGGTTTCCACACCATGGCGGTCGGCGCCTACGACGCCCACTTGCCAGGCCTGCCGGTCGGGTCGTTCAGCAGCTCCGGCCCGACCGCCGACGGCCGACGCAGGCCCAATCTCCTCTGCCCGGGTGTGCGCGTGCTGGCAGCCCGTTCGATTCGGGGCCCCGGCGCCCCGTACGAGCTGGTCCGCAAGTCGGGTACGAGCATGGCCGCACCCCATCTGGCCGGTGCCGTGGCCTGTCTGTACGAGCTGTACGGGCAGGCCGGCAGACTTCTGGAGGTCAGTGAGGTACGGCGCGTGCTCAGCATGGCCTCGGTGCCGTATCCACCGGGGCCGGCAGGACCCGGAGGCCCGGGGGACCTCGATGATCACGACTCCTACCGGGCCGGTGCCGGGCGCCTGGACCTGGACCACCTGCTCGCCGCCGTAGCGACGCCGGCGAGCGGCACTGCCCCTCCCCAACGTCTTCCCGAGGAGGTCTCCATGACCGCCCTGTACCGCGCCCGACGTACCGCTGTGACCGAGGTGGAGGACACCGCCGTCCGCGCGCCTGCGCCTAACCGCTCGCCCGCCGCCCGCCTGGAGTGGCAGGACCTCACGACGATCCAGGGCGGCGACGGCGCCGGCCATCTGTACTACTTGACCACGGGCCCGCACGGCGGAGGCCCGTCCCTCTTCAACCTCAAGGTGACCAACACCAACAGGGTCATCAACTTCTCCCGCCCCGTACTGAAGGTGCGGTTGCGGGCCAAGACTGCCGACCAGCAGTCGAGGACCGTCCAGTTGGAGAACCAGCGGGGAGCGCCCTGGCTGACCATTCCCTCCAAGGAACTGGCGGACGAGAGCTCCGAGGTCATCCAGCTCCATCTCACCCATGACACGCGCCTGAGCGCGTACGACCCGGATGAACCGTTGCACTGGCTCGACGTCGAGTACCACTGGCGCGAGCCCAGTGGCACCTACTACCAGAGCACCAGCCTGGCCTTCTACCTTGTCTCCCCGATCGAAGTGCTCACCCAGCAGCGGAGGCTGACCGGGCGGCAGTCGCTGAGCAACCCGAAGGAGCACATCGAGCACTGGCACCGGTTGCTCGGCAACTCGGACCCACGGCCGCTGCCGGTCAGCCTGAATCTCACGACATCGATCACGGACACCCGCGGCGGACAGCTGACGACCAGCGCGAGCAGTACGCGGACCACGATGAAGGAGGTCAGCCGGCAGATCACCGAGAGTGCAGAGTTCAGCGCGGGCCTTACCGTCGACAAGCTCTTCAGCCTCGGCCAGAAGTTCAGCACCTCGGCCGGCAGAGGCGTCCACTGGTCCGACTCCGTCGCCCGCCAGGTCACCAGCACTGTGTCACGCAGCCGGACCTTCGCGAACACCGTCTCGCTGCAGATCGAGGTCAAGACCACCATCCCCGCGGCGCCGCAGGGCCGCACCCAAGCGCTGTACGTGTATCCCCTGCTGGACATCTACAGCGTGCCGGTGGTCGTGTACGGCGGCCAGAACGCGCTCGGACAGGCCACCCGACGCGTGCCGGAGCAAGTACCACTCGCCTTGGTGCGCAGCTGGGACAAGAAGACGATCCTGGAAAACTGAGTCCCGATGCCAATCCGAAGGGGCGGCAAGAGATCCCGGCGAGTGTGAGCGGACACGTGGCCTTCCTCCGGGACACGGCGGCCTCGTGTCCGCGGCGTGCTCGTCTGGTGGACGTGACCACCATCGTCCTGTTGCGGCGATTCCGACAGTGGCCGTCTTCGGGGTTCCCAAATACGTTCTCGGGATCCTGGGAGAGGCGGTCGCCGTCGTACATGGCCTCGGCCGTGAATTCGGTTGGAAGGAGAACTGGGTTCGGGAGAACCGGGTCCTCATGGCCATACAGCAGGAACAGGTCTGGTTCGATCACCTCATTCCGCCGTACACAGCCAACCTCAGCGAGGACGCGCGCCACTCACTTCTCGCGGTCCGGGTCGAGGCTTTCGTGCATGATTACGCGGCAGGATGGGCTGGCCGGATGGGGGAGCGCGACAAGAACGGGTTTCCTGCAGGTCGAGGGCCGCACCGTCGCTGACGTCCTGGCCTGGCGCAAGACCATCCGTCATGTCGCCATCGACATGACGGCCACCTACCGGGCCGCGATCCGCACCGGTCTGGCCGACGCCATCGTGGTCGTCGATCACTTTCACGTCGTCCAGCTCGCCAACAAGATGCTCTCCGTGGTGCGGCGCCGCACCACCGCCGAGATCCGGGGCCTGCGCGGATGGGCCGCGGACCCAGAGTGGAAGGCCAGGCGCCGACTCCTGCGCAACCGGGAAGACCTCACCGACGAGCAGTTCGCGAAGATGTGGAACCCCTTGCTCGACGAAAGGAAGAGCGGACAGCTCTTGCTGACCGCGTGGATCGCCAAGGAGAGACTGCGCACCCTCCTTGCCCTGGCCCGCACCCGAGCAAGTAAGCCATGCCCGATGGAAGTTCCTGACCTGGTGCGCGGACGCCGACATTCCCGAAGTCCGCACCCTCCCCGCCACCGTCGACAGCTGGTGGCCCGAATTCGCCGCGCTCATCGACACCGGTCACAGCAACGCCAAGAGCGAGGGCATCAACCGCGATCAAGCTCGTTGCCCGCAACGCGTTCGGGTTCCGCAACGCTGACAGTCAGCGTCTACGGACACGGTGCGTCACCACCCGCCGAGCCCGCGGACACCTTCGCACCGCTTAACTTCGAAGACCCGTTAAGGGACGAGTTGGAGCGGATCCGTCACCGGCTCAACCGCGAGGGCGGGATTGCCGGTGTACGGGGCGCGGGTCCGGATCGACCCGGACGGCACCCTCACGCTCTCGCGTGGCGGGTGGTCGGTGACCGTGGACGGACCGCCGAGGATCTCGAAGGCCCGGCCGTACGGAGCCGTTGCCGCTGGAGGTGACGCTTGCCTCACTAGGGCTGCGACGGTTGGGGAGCGCAGTGCCATCGCGGACGCGAGAGGTGCCCGGCTCCAAGGCATCTTCACATCGTTTTTAACCTCTTCTCAGCTTGCGCCTCTACAGTCGGCCGTCGATCCCTACTCAACCGGTAGGAAAGCTAGGAAAGGCGGGACGGACTCGTATGCGCACCCTGGTACTGCTCGCCTTGGCGGGCCTCGGTGCCCAACTGGTCGACGGCAGCCTGGGCATGGCCTACGGCGTGACCTCGACCACCCTGCTGCTCGCCATGGGCACCAACCCTGCCGCGGCCTCGGCCACGGTCCACCTCGCGGAGATCGGTACGACGCTGATGTCCGGCGCCGCGCACTGGCGGTTCGGGAACGTGGACTGGAAGGTCGTCGCCAAGATCGGGGTGCCGGGGGCGGTCGGTGCCTTCCTCGGTGCGACCGTGCTGTCCCAGCTGTCCACCGCGGTCGCCGAGCCGGTGATGTCGCTCATCCTGCTCGGGCTCGGGCTGTACGTGATGTCCCGGTTCACGTTCCGCGGCATGCCCAAGGGCAATCTCGGCAAGCCGCTGCGCAAGAGGTTCCTGTCGCCGCTCGGGGTGGTCGCCGGGTTCCTGGACGCGACGGGTGGGGGCGGCTGGGGCCCGGTGGGTACGCCGGCGCTGCTGGCCAGCGGGCGTATGGAGCCGCGCAAGGTGATCGGCTCCATCGACACGAGCGAGTTCCTGGTCGCGGTGGCGGCGAGTCTGGGTTTCCTCTTCTCGCTCGGCTCGCAGGGGCTCAACTGGGGCTGGGTCGCGGCGTTTCTGCTCGGCGGGCTGATCGCGGCGCCGATCGCGGCGTGGCTGGTACGGCTGGTTCCGCCGCGCGTTCTTGGGTCCGCGGTCGGTGGCGTCATCATCGTGACGAATGTCCGTACGCTGTTGAAGAGCGACTGGGTCGGCGCGTCCAGTTCGCTGAGCACTCCCGTCTACGTACTCCTGTACGCGCTGTGGGCTGCCGCCCTGACGTACTCGATCCGCGCCTACCGCAAGGAGCAGGTGGCGGAGACCGAGTCCGCCGAGGAGCGGCAGCCCGTCACGGCCTGAACTACGGGTCTTCGGTGCGTGCCCAAGCCGCCACCGCCTCTGCGCGCAGCTCGCCGGGCAGTCAGACCCTGCGCCCGGTGAGCTGCGCGACCTGAGGGACGCGGTGCGCGCCACGCTCAGCGCGAGCGGTGCGTCGCGAAGTGCCGAGTCCGTTCCTCGACGTCGGGCAGCGATGCGCGCGCAGCGCCGCCTTCGCGCCGAGGACCAGCATCCTGACGATCACCTGTTTCTTGCGAGGAGGCTCCGGCGTTCGCGCCGGGGAGGGTTCGCATCCGGGTGTCGCGGCGCGGAGGGTCGCCGCGTCAGGTTCCGGGCGCGGAGCGCCCGTACCGCAGTCGGCATCGCCGAGGGTGATGCGAACACGCGTGCCCGTGATCGCTGGTCGGGGTGGTGGCCGTGGGATCGGGGGGCGTTTGTGCTGGCCTCGCACATATGGTCCTTCGCAGGGTTCGGGACGGCACAGTGTCCCGGCCGGGACCGTGAGGGGGCGAGATGGCACAGGTGACGGCGGCTGCGGAGGTCGGGCATGCCCGGTACACCTACCGGCTGCGCGTGGCGTCCGCCGCCCGCACCGCCCTGGCAGCCGAGTGGGACCGATGCCGCTGGGTGTGGAACGAATGTGTCGCCAAGTCGTTCCGGTTGAAGGACGGCCGGCTGCACCTGGCAGGCGACATCGATGTGACCGTGGTGTGGTCGCGGGAACTGCCCGCCGAGCCGTCCTCGGTGCGTGTGTACCAGGACAGCCTCGGGCACTGGTACTGCTCGTTCGTCGTGCCCGCCCAGGCGCACCCGCTGCCAGAGACCGGCCGCGTGATCGGTATCGACTGGGGTGTGAAGGAGACCGCCACCACCACGTCCGACGCGCACGACCTCCCCCACGCCGAGCACGGCAAGAAGGCGCAGCAGAAGCTGACCCGGTACGACCGGATGATGGCCCGCCGTCAACCGAAGAAGGGGCAGGCCGGATCGAAGGGCTACCGCGAGGCGAAGAAGCTGCGGGCTAAGGCGCACAAGAAGGTCGCCAGGCAGCGTGAGGACACCGGCCGCAAGTGGGACGAGGGCAGATTTGAGAGATCAGCAACGGGGTCCGTCAGGGAGGGGAGGATTCAAGTTTCGTGTCTGCATGACAGGACAGGCCCTCTTTCCGTACCAGGTGGGGCAACTCCGACACCTCCAGACTGCGACCGGGCCGGGCCCGCCAGTAGTGCCGAACCCGTATGTGGGCGCGTGGCGTTGTCACGTCTGCGGATGACATCTGTCAGGACGGTTGCGTGGATGCCTGCGCGAACCGTGACGCGGAAGCGCTTCGACTCCACGGTTCGTCCGAATTCACGAGCGCAGTTCGGCATTTCGGGCAACCGAAGGGCGGGCCGCGCGACCACCGCACGCCTGGCGGCGCCTTACCAGGGTGTGATCCCCGCCTGCCGCTGCTGCCGCACACGCCGCCTCATGGTCGCACTGTGGCCGGCGAGCGCGAACAGGACCGGGGTCGCGGCGACGATCCCGATCCAGAGAACGATGGCGAGGTAACCGAGGGCAGACTTCCGATCGTCCCCGCTCGCAACTACAAGGAAGACAATGCTCGTCACGAGCGCAACCACCACGAAGACCGCGAAGATGACTGTGAGCCATGTGAGAATGCCGGCCCATCGCCGGTAGCTGGCACTGACCGGCCGCTCCTGCGGTGGCGCGTACCACCAGGGCGCACCGGGCATCTGGGCAGGGTGAGGGGCTGGCTGCTGATCAGACATAAGGCCCAGTTCTACTGTGCGCGGCCCCGAAACACCACCCTCACCCCCGCAGCGCGCGCCACGCCAGCGGGGCAGTGAGGGGCGGCCTGCCGCTGGCGTAGTGTGCCCGCGTGGTCGGAATACCAGAGGTGTTCGCGCGGAGCACGGTCGAGCGTGAAGGAGAGGCCGGAGCCGCGTGGCTTGCCGAACTGCACAGGATCGTGGACGAGTTGCTGGAGCGCTGGGAGTGCGTGCCCGACGGTGACGTCATGCATGGTGGGGTCGGGGTCATCGTCCCGGTGCGGCGGCGGGACGAGGGCGCCGCTGTGCTGAAGGTGTCGTTTCCGCATCCCGGCAACGTCCATGAGCCGGACGCGTTCACGGTGTGGGGCGGGCGCGGGGCCGTCCGGCTGTACGAGCGTGACGACGACCGGTTCGCGATGCTGCTGGAGCGGGCCGGGACTGCAACTCTGGCCGAGGTCGAGGACGACGACGAGGTGGTGACGGTGGCCGGGCGGCTCAGCCGCCGCCTTGCCGTCCCCGCGCCACCCGGGCTGCCCCGGCTGCGCGAGCAGGCCGACGCCTGGGAGGAGCAACTGCACAGGGACGCCAAGGAATTGCCGCACACCGTGCCGCGCCATGTCCTGGACGCCGCTCTGGTGACCGTCCGCGAACTGGGCCGCACCCAACCGGACACTGTCATCCACGGCGACCTGCACGCCCGCAACATCCTGCGCGCCGACCGCGAGCCCTGGCTGGTCGTCGACCCGAAGGGGTACGCGGGCGACCCCGCCTACGACGGCGGCACCCTGCTCAAGGCGCGCGCACTGAGGCTCCTCGAAGCGGACGATCTGCGCAAGGCTGTCCGCCGCGCGCTGGACGTGTTCGCCGAAGCCGCGGAGCTCGATCGTGAACGCGCCCGGCGCTGGGCCCAGTTCCACGTCGTCCAGGCCGCGTTCCACGGCCGCCGCCACGGATTCCGTGTCGCCCGCAGCGGACCACAATTGGAGCGGCTCATCGAATTCGCAAGCGGCCTGGCGGAGTTGCTCAGGGAACCCAGGCGAAAATGAGCAGCCGCTGAGTGTCGACTCCGGATACGTTCGGTCGCATGGCTGACGAGTTGTTCGGGCATCCGCGGCTGGCCTCGATCTACGATGCCGTCGATTCCGATCGCCGCGATCTCGATGCGTACGTGCGTGTGGTGGAGGAGTTCGGGGCGCGCAGGGTGCTGGATGTCGGTTGTGGGACGGGCGTGTTCGCGCTTCGGCTGGCCGATCGTGGGATCGAGGTTGTCGGTGTTGATCCTGCCGCCGCGTCCCTCGATGTGGCCCGGGCCAAGCCGGGCGGCGACCGGGTGCGCTGGATTCATGGCGATGCAACAGCGCTTCCGCCGCTGCAAGTTGACCTCGCGACCATGACGGGCAACGCCGCCCAGGCCATCGTCGACCCGCGGGTCTGGCAGGAGACCCTGCGAGGAGTCCATGATGCGCTGCGGCCGGGCGGGCGTTTCGTGTTCGAGACCCGGGATCCCGCGAACGCGCCTGGGAGGCGTGGAACCGGGAGGCCACGTACCGCGTCACGGAGATTCCGGGCGTCGGCGCGGTCGAGACATGGCTGGACCTGATCGACGTCAGTGCGCCGCTGGTGACGTTCCGCGGGACTTATGTCTTCGCTGCGGACGGGCAGGTACTGACGTCGGACTCGACGCTTCGATTCCGTGAACGGGAGGAGGTCGAGGCGGAGTTGGCCACACAGGGGTACGTCGTGGAGGACGTGCGCGATGCACCCGATCGGCCAGGCCTGGAGTTCGTCTTCCTCGCGCTGCGCCCGGGCTAGAGCGATACGGGCGTATGGACGGTACGGGCTTACGCCACCGCCGTAGGCGCCAGTTCGTGTAGTTCGCGCAACGCTGCCGCCACGGCTGGGCGGTCGTGGCCGGAGGCGCGGGTGCACGTGAGGAGTTTGCGGTGCGGGTCGCCGGAGCAGCGGACTCGGGTGATCGGCAAGTGCGGCGTGAGGTGGGCCAGGCGGGGGATCAGGGCTACGCCCAGGCCGTGGGCCACCAGATGGGCCGTGACGTTCCAGTCCAGGGCGTGGTGGACGATGTCGGGGGTGAAGCCGGCCGCGCCGCAGGCGGAGAGGACGTGGGGGCGGCAGGGGCTGTCCGGGACGGGGGCGATCCAGGCCTCGTGCGCGGCTTCCGTGAGGTCGACGCGGTCTCGCCCGGCCAGGCGGTGCCCCTTCGGGACGACCAGGTCGAACGGGTCGTCCAGGAGGGGCTGTTGGTCGAAGCGGGTGTCACTGAGCGGCGGGTTGCGGGGGGTCGCCTCGACGACCGCCAAGTCGATCTCGCCCTCGAAGAGCAGGTCGAAGCTCGCCGGTACCTCCAACTCCTGGATCTGGACGGCGAGGCGTGGGTGGCGTTCGCGCAGATGCGCGGCCATCGGGGCGAGCAGGATCGAGATGGCAACCGGGAAGCCGCTCACCCGTAGCAGCCCGGCGGGCTCGCTGTGGTCGGCCCGCAGGTCGAGCTCCGCGCGCTCCCAACGGGCCTGGATGGCGTCGGCGTGTGTGAGCAGGCTCCGGGCCGCCGGAGTGAGCCGTATGCCACGGCCCTGCGGTTCCAGCAGGTCGACGCCCAGGTCGCGGGCGAGCTGCCGGATCTGCTGCGAGGCGGCGGACGGGGTGAAGTGCAGGGCGCGGGCGGCGGCGGTGACCGTTCCGTAGTGGTCGACCGCCCTCAGGACGTGCAGTCGGCGCAGGTCAATCATGAAGCCCACGCTTCACGGTGAGGTCCAGGAAGTCAACCTGGACGTACACAAAGGCACCGGTACACCCTGGCTGTGTCGCGACGGTCAGCCCAGCCGTCTCATCACAAGGAGTCCGAGATGACCAGCACAGCCCACGGCAGGACCGGCGGCGCATGCCCGCACTGCGGATGGCCGGACCACGCCGAGCCCTTCCAGGTGGTGTCCCGGCACACCACCGCGGCGGGCGTCACGGTGTGGACCCGCTGTGGCTGCGGATCGCTCCAGGTGCGCGTCGTGGACGCCACCGGCCTGCGCGTCGTCTCGCGCAGCCGCCCCGCCGATCCCGCTGTGACGTCAAGCCGCCTGTGCGACAGGTGAGCAGGTAGGGGTTCGAACGCGATTCGACGACCGGCAGGCTGAACAACACCTGCCGGCGGTTCCGGTTCCACGCCACGAGCGGCGGCTACGTACGGATCGTCAACCAGGCCACCGGCAAGGTCGCCGACGTCGCCGACTGCTCCACCCCGACGGAGGGGACGTACGGCAGTGGGCCTGACTGAACAACAACTGCCGGCAGTGGTAGCCCAGGCCCGCCTGAGCGATCCCACCACGGTGGGAGCCGTGGCCGGGAGGACATGGGACCCGCTGGCGAAGGTCCTGGGCGACGCGGCCCGATCCTCCCGGCCGGCGAAGGCCTCGTGCGGGAAAGCGAGGCCTCCGGGCAACCGGTCCGGCTCGTCGGTCAGCCGACCCGGTTGTTTGCGGGGGCGTCCGGCCAGGGCGTGCCGCGTGACGCGGCGGCGGCCGGCCAGCGCGTGGGCTGCGGCATCGGCTGCGGACCGGGCTGGGCGACCGGCGTCAGGCCGGGCTGTTGCTGCTGGGGCTGGCCCACGGGGGTCAGCCACGGTTCCTGCTGGGGCTGGCCTGCGGCCACCGGGCTTAGCCCCTGCTGCTGGCCCGCGCCCACCGGGCTCAGACCGGCCTGCTGCTGGGCCTGAGCCATGGCGGTCATGGGCTGCTGCTGAGGCTGCTGGCCCAGCTGACCTTGCTGGCCCTGACCCATGGCGCCCACAGCGGTCAGTAGTCCCTGCTGCTGCCGCCCCTGGGCCACCGGTGCCAGCTGCGGTTGCGGTTGCTGCTGCTGGCCCTGCCCCTGGGCCGCGGCGGCGAGGCCCTGCATGCCCGAGCCGTTGGTGGAGCTGACGAGCCGGTCCACGGCCGCCGTACCCGAGCTGTAGTTGTTGTTTCCGCCCAGCTCGGGCACGGCGGCTCCCCTCCTGGACCCGTAGAGCACCGACTCCAGGCCGGACACCAGGCGACGCACATCCACCTGAGGCCGGACCACGAGCCGCAGGAAGCGACTGGACGAGCCGATCTTGTTGCCGCACTCGCGGACCAGGATCCGGTGCTCGGTGAGCAGCCGATCCCGGACCACGGTGCCCTCGGCGCCCACGGGGAGGCGCACGAAGAGGAAGTTGCCCTGGGACGGATACACCGTCAGGCCGGGCAGTTGGGACAGCTGGCGAGCCATGTCCAGGCGGTCACGGCGGACCTGGTGCAGGCTCTCCATGTACTCGGCGCCATGGTCCCGGAGCATGAACACCACGGTCTCGGCGAAGGAGTTGAGGTTCCACTTGGGCAGCATCGAGCGGATCTGGCCGGCCAGGGAGGGGTTGGCGACCATGTAGCCGAAGCGGATGCCGTGCAGGCCGAAGTTCTTGCCGAGGCTGCGCAGCACGATCACGTTGGGGCGCATCACCGCGTCCTCGACGACGCTCGGCTCGGCCTCCGCGTCGGCGAACTCCAGGAACGACTCGTCGATGACGATCAGGTCCAGATCGGCGAGGGCGTCGCAGAAGGCGTTGATCGTCTGGCGGGGCAGAAAGCCGCCGTCGGGGTTGTTCGGATTGCAGATGACGGCGACCCGGCTGCCCCGGGAGCGGATGAACTGGATGTACTGCGCCGGGTCGAGCGCGAAGCCGTTGCTCTCCTGGAGCGGGAACATGTCGACACGCTTGCCGGTCTCCATCGGCTGGTCGGTCCAGCGGCCGAAGGTGGGGACGGGGATGGCCAGGGACTCGCGCACCAGCAAGTGGTCGATCCAGGTGATCAGTTCGGTCGATCCGTTGCCCATCGCGACGCACTGCGGGGGCAGTTGGAGCAGATTGCACAGCTCACCGGTGATGGTGTCGGCGCTGCTCGGGTAGAACGTGATGATGTCGCGCAGCCGGTGCGTCAGCTCCTCGAACATCGCCGGCGTCGGGAAGTACGGATTGCACGGGATGCAGAAGTCCAGCGGACCCGACTCCCCGCTCTCTCGTGCCAGCGCGGCCATTGACGGGCTGTGCGCGCCGGTGCGGAATAGCGAGGTGACGTTGTCGGCCATGGACCCTCCGTCCGTGGGGGCGGCCCGCGCGGACATATGCGGGCCGCTCCCTTGTACGGACGAAGGTGCGTCGGTGTTCAACTCATGGGAAACGTGGGGGGATTTGATTCTCCCCAGCATGTTTCAGCGGCCGAACGAGTGGACAGTCGCCGAGCGGTACGTCTGGCCTGGCCGGAGGGTGGTGGACGGGAACTCCGGCTTGTTCGGCGAGTCCGGGAAGTGCTGGGTCTCCAGGCACAGCGCGTCGCCCTGGCGGTAGATGGTGCCGCCGGTGCCGACGAGCGTCCCGTCGAGGAAGTTCCCGGAGTAGAACTGCAGGCCCGGCTCGGTCGTCGATATCTCCAGGGTGCGGCCGGAGTGCGGGTCGCGCAGCCTCGCGATGCGCTCGGGCTTCGCCGTGACGCCCTTGTCCAGGACCCAGTTGTGGTCGAAGCCCTTGGCGTACAGGAGCTGTTGGTGAGCCTCGCGGAGGTTCTCGCCGACGGTCTTCGTACGGCGGAAGTCGAAGGGGGTGCCCGCGACCTCGGCCGGCTCGCCGGTGGGGATCAGGCCCGGGTCGACCGGCGTGTAGCGGGACGCGGCGATGTCCAGCTCGTGGTCGTGGACCGAGCCGTTGCCCTCGCCCGCCAGGTTCCAGTACACGTGGCTGGTGAGGTTGACGACCGTGGTCCTGTCGGTGGTGGCCTCGTAGTCGATGCGCCAGTCGCCCTGCCGGGTGAGGGTGTACGTGACCTTCGTCCTCAGCGTGCCGGGGTAGCCCATCTCGCCGTCGACGCTGGTGTGGTGGAGTACGAGGCCCATGTCGGAGCCGGCGGTGAAGGGCTCGACGTCCCAGACACGCTTGTCGAAGCCCGTCGCTCCGCCGTGCAGGCTGTTCTCGTCGTCGTTGACGTCGAGTTGGTACGTCTGGCCGTCCAGCGTGAATCTGCCCTTGGCCAGGCGGTTTCCGTACCGGCCGATCAGCGCGCCGAAGTACGGGCTGGAGGCGACGTAGTCCTCGATGGCGGCGAAGCCGAGGGACACGTTCGCGTAATGGCCGTGCCGGTCGGGGATCTCCAGGGACTGGACGATCCCGCCGTACGACAGGACCTTCAGTCGCGTGCCGCCGTTCTCCAGCGACCAGCGGTGGATCTCCGTCCCGTCGGCGAGCCTGCCGAAGAGCTCCTTCACGGGCTTCCTGCCTCCTGTGGCCGTGGGCGGACATGGGTACGGGGGCCCTTGCGGGCCCCCGTACGGAAAGGAAACTTACGAACCGACCTTGCGCTTGTTCCACACGTCGAAGCCGACCGCCGCGAGCAGCACCAGGCCCTTGATGACCTGCTGCCAGTCGCTGCCGACACCGACGAGGTTCATGCCGTTGTTCAGCACGCCGAGGACGAGACCACCGATGATCGCGCCGAGGACCGTGCCGACGCCGCCGCTCATCGACGCGCCGCCGATGAAGGACGCGGCGATCGCCTCGAGCTCGAAGTTCACACCGGCCTTGGGCGAGGCCGCGTTGAAGCGGGCCGCAAAGACCAGACCGGCCAGCGCCGCGAGCATGCCCATGTTGAGGAAGACCAGGAAGGTGACCTTCTTGTCCCGCACACCGGACAGCTTCGCCGCCGGCAGGTTGCCGCCGATCGCGTACACGTGGCGGCCGATGACGGCGTTGCGCATGACGTAGCCGAAGCCGACGACGAGGACGCCGAGGATGAGCAGCACCACCGGGGCGCCCTTGTAGCTGGCGAGCATCATCGTGACCGTGAGGACGGCGGCGACGAGCGCCACGATCTTCAGCAGGAAGAGCTTGGTGGGCGGCACGTCGAGCGCGAACTCCTGCTGCCGCCTGCGGTCACGGACCTCCTGCAGCACCACGAACGCGATCACGGCGAAGCCGAGGAGCAGGGTGAGGTTGTGGTAGTTGGTGTCCGGTCCGACCTCGGGAAGGAAGCCGTTGGAGACGTCCTGCAGACCCTTGGGGAACGGGCCGATCGTCTGGCCTTCGAGGAAGATCTCCGTCAGACCGCGGAAGAGCAGCATTCCCGCGAGGGTGACGATGAAGGATGGTATGCCGAGATAGGCGATGAAGAACCCTTGCAGGGCACCGGCGGCGGCGCCCAGGAGCAGGCACAGCACCACGGCCAGCGGCCAGGCCACGTCCTGATTGACCATCAGTACGGCACCGACCGCGCCCACGAAGGCGGTGAGTGAGCCGACCGACAGGTCGATGTGGCCCGCGATGATGACGAGCATCATGCCGATCGCGAGGATCAGGATGTAGCTGTTCTGCAGCACCAGGTTGGAGACGTTGCGCGGCAGCAGCAGGTCGCCGTCCGTCCACACCGCGAACAGCACCACGATCAGGCCGAGAGCGATCAGCATGCCGTACTGCCGCATGTTGCGGCGCATGCCGTCCATCATCAGCTGCAGCAGGCCGTCGCCCCCGGTCGAGCCGCCCTTGCCGGCGGGCGCCGGGGTCGGGGACTTGGCGGTCACGTTCGTGCTCATCCGTCTTACCTCTTGTCCTTCGTCATCTGGCGCATCAGCACTTCCTGCGTGGCCTCGGCCCGCGGGACCTCACCGGTCAGCTTTCCGGCGGCCATCGTGTAGATGCGGTCGCACATTCCGAGCAGTTCCGGCAGCTCGGAGGAGATGAAGACGACCGCCTTGCCCTCGGCGGCCAGTTTGTCGATGACCGTGTAGATCTCGAACTTGGCGCCCACGTCGATGCCGCGGGTCGGCTCGTCCAGAATCAGCACGTCCGGACCGGCGAAGATCCACTTGCTGAGGACGACCTTCTGCTGGTTGCCGCCGGACAGCTTGCCCACCGGCTCGAAGACGGTCGGCGCCTTGATGTTCATCGACTTGCGGAAGCCCTCGGCGACCTGCCGCTCGTCGTGCTCGTCGACGACACCGCGCTTGGCGACCTTGCCGAGGGCGCTGAGCGAGATGTTCCGGTTGATGGTGTCGATGAGGTTGAGGCCGTAGTGCTTGCGGTCCTCGGTGACGTACGCGATCCCGTGCTTGACCGCCTCGGGCACGGTCTTCGTACGGATCTCCTTGCCGTCCTTGAGGACGGTGCCGCCCGCGTACCGGCCGTAGGTGCGCCCGAAGACGCTCATCGCGAGCTCGGTGCGCCCGGCGCCCATGAGCCCCGCGATGCCCACGATCTCCCCGCGGCGCACCTGGATCGACACGTCGTCGACCACCTTGCGCTGCTGGTCGATCGGGTGGTGGACGGTCCAGTTGCGGATCTCCAGGGCCGGAGCCGCGCCCACCTCCGTGTCGTGCGGGGTGCGCTCCGGGAAGCGGTGGTCGAGGTCGCGCCCGACCATGCCGTTGATGATCCGGTCCTCGGTGGTCTCCGGCGCCTTCACGTCGAGCGTCTCGATGGAGCGCCCGTCGCGCAGGATCGTCACCGAGTCCGCGACGCTCTCGATCTCGTTGAGCTTGTGCGAAATGATGATCGAGGTGATGCCCTGCTCCTTCAGCCCCAGGATGAGCTGGAGGAGCTTGCCGGAGTCCTCGTCGTTCAGAGCCGCCGTCGGCTCGTCGAGGATCAGCAGCTTCACCTTCTTCGACAGCGCCTTCGCGATCTCGACGAGCTGCTGCTTGCCCACGCCGATGTCGGCGACCCGGGTGTCCGGGTGTTCGTCGAGCCCGACCCTGCGCAGCAGTTCGGTCGCGTGCTTCAGCGTCTCGCTCCAGCTGATGAACCCGCGCGTGGCGTGCTCGTTGCCGAGGAAGATGTTCTCCGCGATGGAGAGATACGGCACCAGCGCGAGCTCCTGGTGGATGATCACAATGCCGTGCTGCTCGCTCGCCCGGATGTCCTTGAACGAGCAGGCCTCTCCCTCGAAGAGGATCTCGCCCTCGTAGCTGCCGTGCGGATGGACGCCGGAGAGGACCTTCATGAGGGTCGACTTTCCGGCGCCGTTCTCACCGCAGATGGCGTGGACCTCGCCCGGCCGGACGCTCAGGGAGACGTCCGAGAGCGCCTTGACGCCCGGAAAGGTCTTGACGATCGAGCGCATTTCCAGGACGGGTCCCGCCATGGTCGTGCCTTCCAATCCCTAGGGGGCGGCGGTCAGTTGACGTCGCTGGCCTTGACGTAGCCGGAGTCGATGACGACCTTCTGGTAGTTGGTCTTGTCGACGCTCACCGGGGTCAGCAGGAACGCGGGCACGACCTTCGTGCCGTTGTTGTACGACTTGGTGTCGTTGATCTCGGGCTTCTTGTCGTTGAGTACCGAGTCGACCATGTTCGCGGCGACCTTCGCGAGCTCACGGGTGTCCTTGAAGACGGTCGCCGTCTGCTCGCCCGCCTTGATCGACTTCAGCGAGGCGACCTCGGCGTCCTGTCCGGTGACGACCGGCATCGGCTTGCTCTTGCCGTAGTCGTCCGACTTCAGCGCCGACAGGATGCCGATGGAGATGCCGTCGTACGGCGAGAGCACCGCGTCGACCTTGTCCTTCCTGTAGGCCGCGGTCAGGAGCTCCTCCATGCGCTTCTGGGCGGTGCCACCGTCCCAGCGCAGCGTGGTGACCTGGGTCAGCTTCGTCTGTCCCGACTTGACCACGAGCTGCTTCTTGTCGATGTAGGGCTGGAGGACCTTCATCGCGCCGTTGAAGAAGTACTGGGTGTTGTTGTCGTCGTTCGAACCCGCGAAGAGCTCGACGTTGAACGGGCCCTTCTTGGAGCCGTCCTTCAGACCGAGCTTCTCGACGATCTGGGTGCCCTGCAGCTCGCCGACCTTCTCGTTGTCGAACGACGCGTAGTAGTCGACGTTCGGCGAGTTGAGGATCAGGCGGTCGTAGGAGATCACCGGGATGTCGGCGTCCTTGGCCTGCTGGAGAACGTTGTCCAGCGACTTGTTGTCGATCGCGGCGATGATCAGCGCGGAGACACCCTGCGTGATCATGTTCTCGATCTGCGAGACCTGGGTGTCGGGGTCGTCCTCACCGAAGGCCAGCTTGGTCTTGTAGCCGGCCGCCTTGAGGTTCTTCTCCACGTTGGCGCCGTCGGCGATCCAGCGCTCGGAGGACTTGGTGGGCATGGCGATCCCCACCGTGGAGCCCTTGGCGTCGCCCTTGGTGTCCTCGCTGCCACCCTCGCTGCTCTGGCCGCAGGCGGAGAGGGTGAGGGCGAGGGAGGAGGCTGCGGCTATGACGGCGAGGGCACTTCTGCGGTTGCGCATGATCATTATCCTTGAGGTGTGAGGGTGCGCCGGATCTGACGAGGCTGTCGGATTGTGTGCGGCTGCGTGAGCTTTTGTGAAGAGGGTTTGTCCGGAACGTTATGAGGGAATTTCGAATCGGTTCAGTTTGCCGGGCAGCCTCGAGCCCAGCGGCGCCATGTCGCCGTCCGCTCCGTGCCGCGCGAGCAGGTCGAGAGCCAGCCGTCCGCGCCGCACCCGCTCCTTGGCCGTGCTCAGCGTCAGGTCCCGCATGTGAGAACCGTACGGGTAGATTCCGGGGGCCTTGGACAGGCCGAACTTCAGGTAGAGCGGTGCGCCGCGCCGGATCAGTTCGGCGACCTCGTACATCCGCACATAGCCGCCGAGATCGTCCGGGGCCTCGATGTACATGTCCATGGGGGCCGCGCTGACCCGGCGGATCTCCGTGAGATGGTCCAGGGTCAGATCGCTGGGCACGTTGATCGAGTCCCCGCCGAGCTGCTCGTACACGGCGTACGCGGCCGGGTTGACCGGGCCGATCAGCGCGGAGACCTTGAGCGTCGTGTCGGCCGGGATGATGCCGGCGGCACGTGCCCGGTGCAACGTCCACAGCACGCCCTCGTCAGCCACAAGGAGGCACTTTACGCCCAACTCTGTTGCGCGGACGGCGTCTTCGACGCATCCGGCCACCGCATCCTGACCGCGGGCGCGCAGGCCGGCGCCACGGGAGTCGGTACGGGTCGAGCCGCCGATGTCCCAGGTGCCGCGCGGGCCCGTGAAGAGACAGAGCTCGATGTCGCGCTCGGCGGTGGCCTCGACCATCTCGGTGATCTCGGCGTCGGTCAGCATCCAGATGCCGCTGCCCTGGCTGATCCGGTGGATCGGGACATCGAGGCGCGAGGACTCCTTGAGGACCACGGCCAGTGCCTCGGGCCCCTCGCACGAGGGGACCTCGGTGCGCCAGCGGCCGCCTCCGGGGAAGGTGTGCGGTGAGGCGTCGGCGGGATCGGGGGCGGGCGTACCCAGGCCGAGCGCGGCGAGCGCCGGCTCACCGGGTCGTCGGGCTGCAGTGGCGGAAGGGTCGGTCACAAGCTGTCCTTCGCGTTCGAAGTTTCGGACATGGTTCGTGTCGGTTGGGAGCACGCCGGTACGGAGCGTCAGGGTCTCCGTACCGGCGTGCGGCTCGTGGGGCGGTGCGGGCGCCACGTGGACTATGGCTTGATCAGCACCTTGCCGACCTTCGGATCGCCGGAGCCGACGAGCTCGATGGCGTGCGCGAACTCCTCCAGCGGCAGCTCGTGGGTGACCAGGGGCAGCGGGTTGAGCAGACCGGCACCGAACACCCGCACCGTGTGCGACCAGGCCTCCGGAGGCGCCCCGAACACGGTGTGCACCTCCAGCTGCCGTACGACGAGATCGGTGGGGTCGAGTCCGTCGGCACCCGGAGCCGGGATACCGGTCAGGACGAGCCGTCCGCCTCGTCTGAGCAGAGCGGCGGCGGTGCGCGCCGCGTCCGCGGACCCGGCTGTCTCGATGACGACGTCGAAGTCGTCGGGGAGCTGCTCGTCCTTCGTACGGAAGTCCGTGGCGCCGAAGTCCTTGGAGAGGGTCGCGCGGTCCGGGCGGGTGCCGACCACGAGCAGCTCGGCCGGGGAGCCGGCCTTCAGGAACTGCACGGCGAACATCCCGAGCGTCCCGGTGCCGACGACGGCCACCTTCTCGCCCGGCAGGGCGTTCGCCTTGAGCGCGGCGGCGGCGATGCAGGCGGCCGGCTCCAGCAGGGCGGCGGCGGTCAGGTCGGCGTCGTCGGAGAGGACGTGGAGCAGCCGTGCCGGGAGCGTCAGCGTGGCCGCCATCGCGCCCGGCTGTGTGAAGCCCGTCTCCTCGTACCCGGCGGAGCACAGGGTCGTCTCGCCCGCGTGGCAGCGGTCGCAGACCTGGCAGTTGCGGAAGCCCTCGCCCACGACCTTGCGGCCGACGAGCGACGCCGGAACCCCGGAGCCGACCGCCTCGACCGTCCCGGACCACTCGTGACCGGGCGTGAGCGGATAACGGACGTACCCCTCTGGCCTGTTGCCCTGGTACACCTCACGGTCACTGCCGCAGATGCCGCTCGCATGGACCCGTACGAGGGCCTCCCCGGCGCCCGGAGCGACCGGCTCGTGCGGCGCCAGCCGGTGCTCGCCCGGCGCCTCGATGACGACCGCGGTGCTGCTCACTGCGACCCCTTCGGCTTGCGCTGCTCCCAGCCGTCCGCCCACAGGTCGAAGCGGGCCTGCTGCTGCGGGAACTCGGCCGCGGCGTCCGTGTCCAGCTCGACGCCGAGGCCGGGGGCGTCGGAGAGGTGGAAGTACCCGTCCACGACCTGGGGCGCGCCCTTGACGACCTTCTTGATCTCCGCGTCCGCGAAGTCGTTGAAGTGCTCGAGGATCTTGAAGTTCGGGGAGCTGAAGCCGACTTGGAGGGAGGCGGCGGTCAGGACCGGGCCACCTACGTTGTGCGGGGCGACGAGCATGTAGTGGGTCTCGGCGGTCGCGGCGAGCTTCCGCGTCTCCCAGATGCCGCCGATGTGGCCGACGTCGGGCTGGATGATGTCCACGGCCTGGCTCTCGAAGAGCTCGCGGAACTCGATGCGGTCGTGGATGCGCTCACCGGTCGCGACCGGCATGTCGACCTTCGCCGCCACCTTCTCCAGCGCCTTGAGGTTCTCCGGCGGAACCGGCTCCTCCAGCCAGGCCGGCTTGAAGGGCGCGAGCTCCTTGGCGAGCCGCACGGCGGTGGCGGGGGAGAAGCGGCCGTGCATCTCCAGCATCAGCTCGGAGTCGGGCCCGATCGCGTCCCGTACGGCCTCGATGAGCGAGACGGAGTAGAGGGTCGCCTCGTGGTCCAGCTCGAAGTGGCCGGTGCCGAAGGGGTCGATCTTGAGGGCCTTGTAGCCGCGCGCCATGACCTCCTGCGCGGCCTTGTGGTATGCCTCCGGGGTCCGCTCCGTGGTGTACCAGCCGTTGGCGTACGCCTTGACCTTGTCGGTGACCTTGCCGCCGAGCAGCTGCCAGACGGGGACGCCGAGGGCCTTGCCCTTGATGTCCCAGCAGGCCATCTCGATCACCGCGATACCGGACATCACGATCTCGCCCGCGCGGCCGTAGTCGCCGTACTTCATGCGCTTGACGAGGTCCTCGACAGCGAACGGGTCCGAGCCGAGAATGTGGTTGGCCTCTGCCTCGTGCAGATAACCGAGCAGCGCGTCGGTATGGCCCAGCATGCGGGTCTCACCGACTCCGGTGAGCCCTTCGTCGGTGTGCACCTGGACGTAGGTCAGGTTCCGCCACGGCGTCCCTACCACGTGCGTGCTGATTCCAGTGATGCGCACTGCAGATGCTCCCTGTACTCGGCGGCTCTGTTCGATATTTCGTCACACGTTCGAAATGCTGTCGCGACAGTAAGGATCCGGCGGTCGGAGTGTCAATGGGTCGAGCGGTCGAACACATAACGGTTTTGACGCGAAGGAGGTGGGATGGCGGGGAATGGTGTGGGCTGTCCTCGCTCCGGCATGCCTGAACAGGCCACTCCGTACACAACTTTCACAGCTGCCCCTAGGAACGTTACCCGTCCGGAACCTAGTCTTCCGGCGTCATGGACTACTGCCACCCGTGCCAACGGCACCTCAACGGCGCCCTCGCCTGCCCTGGGTGCGGCACACCGGCCGAAGCCTGCCGGGCGTACGCCGAGTCGCTGGCCGCTCCACACGCGCGGGAGGAGGCGGGTGACGGCGCGGACGACGACGGATACGACGACTCCGATCCCGACGGGTCCGAGGAGTCCTCGGCTGCCGCTGGACGCCGGTCCCGGAGCCGGTCCCGTCGTGGGGTGCCGGGCACCCGGCGGGACAGACGGGCCGCGCTGCACCGGCGTCGCCGGCAGCGGGCCCTGCTGATCGGGGCGGGGCTGCTGCTCGCCGCGGGCGGGCTGAGTCTGGCGGAGCTGGGCAGGGAGTCGCCGTCGGCGGAACCGAACACCGCCAGGGACGACGAGGGCTCGGGTTCGGGGACGTCGAAGGACGGGTCGTCGGGCTCGTCGGAGGGCGGGGCGGCGGGCTCCGCCGTGACGGACACGCGGTCGCCGGAAGCGTCGCCCTCTCCTTCGCCTTCGAAGAAGCCGGAGGGCAAGGACGCGGACAAGACCAAGAAGCCCTCGCCCACGCAGACGTCTGAGGACCCCACGCCTGAGGCCCCGGCCCCGACCACCGCCCCGTCGGACCCCGACACACCGGATCCCCGCCCGACGACGAGGCCTCCGTCCCCGGAGCCGACGCCTTCGGAGACGTGCAGGCAGGTCTTGTTCTGGTGCTCGTAGCTTCGCGCGCCGGTCCTGCCCGTCCTGCCGGCCGGAACTGAGAAGTCCGGGCCGGCCCCAGCGGGCCGGCCCGGACTTCGTACTCAGGTCGTACTCGGAATGACCGGAGCGATGAGCCGAGATCAGACCACGTCGAACCGGTCCAGGTTCATGACCTTGTCCCACGCCTCGACGAAGTCCTTCACGAACTTCGCCTTCGCGTCATCGCTCGCGTAGACCTCGGCGAGCGCCCGCAGCTCGGAGTTCGAGCCGAAGACGAGGTCGGCACGGGTGCCCGTCCACTTGACCTCGCCGGTGGCGGCATCGCGCCCCTCGAACGTGGTCTGGTCGGCGGACGTCGACTTCCAGGTCGTACCCAGGTCGAGCAGGTTGACGAAGAAGTCGTTCGTCAGCTTGCCGGGCGTCTCTGTGAGCACGCCGAGCTGCGACTGCTGCTGGTTCGCGCCCAGGACACGCAGGCCACCGACGAGGGCCGTCATCTCGGGAGCGCTCAGGGTGAGCAGGTTCGCCCTGTCGAGCAGCAGGTACTCGGCCGGCAGGCGGTTGCCCTTGCCCTGGTAGTTGCGGAAGCCGTCGGCGAAGGGCTCCAGCGCGGCGAAGGACTCCGCGTCGGTGTGCTCCTCCGTCGCGTCGACACGACCCGGGGTGAAGGGCACCTCGATGTCGTGGCCCGCGTCCTTGGCGGCCTTCTCCACGGCCGCCGAGCCGCCGAGCACGATCAGGTCGGCCAGGGAGACCTTCTTGGAGCCGGAGCTGTTGAACTCCTGCTGGATGCCCTCGAGGGTGCGCAGGACCGTCGCGAGCTGGTCGGGGTCGTTGGCCTCCCAGCTGCGCTGCGGCTCCAGGCGGATGCGCGCGCCGTTGGCGCCGCCGCGCTTGTCGCTGCCGCGGAACGTCGAGGCCGACGCCCACGCGGTGCTGACCAGCTGCGAGACGGTCAGGCCCGAGTCGAGGAGCTTGGCCTTGAGGGACGCGATGTCAGCGGCGTCGATGGCCTCACCCTCCGCCTCCGGCAGCGGGTCCTGCCAGATCAGGGTCTCCTCCGGGACCTCCGGGCCGAGGTACAGCGACTTCGGGCCCATGTCGCGGTGGGTCAGCTTGTACCAGGCGCGGGCGAAGGCGTCCGCGAACTGGTCGGGGTTCTCGTAGAAGCGGCGCGAGATCGGCTCGTAGATCGGGTCGAAGCGCAGCGACAGGTCGGTGGTGAGCATCGTCGGAAGCTTCGTCTTCGACGGGTCGTGCGCGTCGGGGATGATCGCCTCGGCGTTCTTCGCCACCCACTGGTTCGCGCCGGCCGGGCTCTGGGTGAGCTCGTACTCGTACTCGAAGAGGTTCTTGAAGAAGTTGTTGCTCCACTGCGTGGGCGTCTCCGTCCACGTCACCTCCAGGCCGGAGGTGATGGCGTCGCCGCCCTTGCCGGTGCCGTGGGTGCTCTTCCAGCCCAGGCCCATCTCCTCCATGGAGGCGGCCTCGGGGTCGTTGCCGACGGCGTCCGCCGGGCCCGCACCGTGGGTCTTGCCGAAGGTGTGACCGCCCGCGATCAGGGCGACCGTCTCCTCGTCGTTCATCGCCATGCGGCGGAACGTCTCCCGGATGTCGCGGGCCGCGGCGATCGGGTCCGGGTTGCCGTTCGGGCCCTCCGGGTTGACGTAGATGAGGCCCATCTGGACGGCGCCGAGGGGGTTCTCCAGCTCGCGGTCACCGCTGTAGCGCTGGTCGTCGAGCCAGGTGGTCTCGGGGCCCCAGTACACGTCCTCCTCGGGCTCCCAGACGTCCTCACGGCCGCCTGCGAAGCCGAAGGTCTCGAAGCCCATCTGCTCCAGGGCGACGTTGCCGGTGAGGATCATGAGGTCGGCCCAGGAGATGTTCTGGCCGTACTTCTTCTTGACCGGCCACAGCAGACGGCGCGCCTTGTCCAGGTTGCCGTTGTCCGGCCAGCTGTTGAGCGGGGCGAAGCGCTGCTGCCCGGCCCCGGCGCCGCCGCGGCCGTCGCTGATGCGGTAGGTGCCGGCGCTGTGCCAGGCCATACGGATCATCAGCGGGCCGTAGTTGCCGAAGTCGGCGGGCCACCAGTCCTGCGAGGTGCTGAGCACCTCGGCGATGTCCTGTTTCACCGCCGCCAGGTCGAGGTTCTTGAACGCCTCGGCGTAGTCGAACTCCTCGCCCAGCGGGTTGGCCACGGCGGGGTTCTTGGCAAGGATCTTCAGGTTGAGCCGCTCAGGCCACCACTGGCGGTTGCCGCCACCCTGCGTCGGGTGCAGGGCACGCCCGTGCGCGACCGGGCAGCCGCCCGCGCCCTCCGCCTTGGGATCGGTGACGATTGCGTCGGGGTTCTCGGCCATGGGGGAATCCTTCCGAACTACTAGTGATCACGGTGCTCAGGTACCGCGGGGGTGGAACAGTCGGGGCACAGGCCCCAGTAGATGACCTCGGCCTCGTCGATGGCGAAGCCGCGGTCGTCGGATGCGGCAAGGCAGGGGGCGTGGCCGACCGCGCAGTCGACGTCGGCGAGGACGCCGCACGACCGGCACACGAGGTGGTGATGGTTGTCCCCGACACGCCCCTCGAACCGGGCCGGGCTGCCGGGCGGTTCGATACGGCGTACGAGGCCCGCCGCGACGAGCGCGTGCAGGCCCTCGTACACGGCCTGCAGGGAGACCTGGCCCACACGCTCGCGCACCCCGGAGGCGATCGCCTCGACTCCGAGGTGGTCACCGCGGCGGACAGTCTCCAGCAAAGCGACACGGCCGGCCGTCACCCGCAGGCCGACACCGCGCAGCTCAGCGGCGGTGGTCGCAGGCTGGGAGGTGGTCATGCGCCCAACCTACCCCTACAAACACGAATGGTTCAAGAAAAAGAATGGTTCTAATTTTGGGGCGTGTCGGACGGTGCTCTCAGGTGCGTCACGGTTCGGGCGGCGCGCCCTAAAGAGGTGCGAGCTGTGACATATGCGGCTCCGCCGCGTGCGCGCGACCAGCCGCGACAGACCCGCAGCCGCCCGCGGCCTCAACTCCCCACCCCCGTAGGCGCCCCGGCCTCAGGACGGAGTCCCAAGCATCCGCAGCAGCAGGTCCCGCAAAGCCAACCGCTCATCCCGCGACAACTCGGCCAGCGGCTCGCGCGCGAAGTGCAGCGAGTCACGAAGTCCCCGGGCGACCCGTCGCCCCTCATCCGTCACCGCCGCCAGCTTCACGCGCCGGTCACCCGGATCGGGCCGCCGCTCGACCAGCCCGCGCGACTCCAGCCGGTCCACTATCCCGGTCACGTTCGACGGCTCGCACTTGAGCTTCTGTGCCAGCCGCCGCATGGGCAGCGGCTCCAGCGAGAGCAGGCTCAGCAAGCGCGCCTGCGCGCCCGTCAGCGCATGCTCGGCGGCAGCGTCGTCGTACTCCTCGTGGTAGCGGGCCACCACCGTGCCGATGAGGTCGACGACCTCGAGGGTGAGGGCATCGGGGCGGGTCTTCTGGGGAGCTGCCATGGACTCCAGCGTACCCCCATTACTTGACAACCTGAAATATTCGGGAGCATGCTTGTTTCAGGTACTGAAGTAAATGGAAAGGCTCTCATGATCAACCGCGAATGGCACCTTCTCAGCCGCCCCGTCGGCTGGCCCAAGCCCGAGGATTTCGCCCTCGTCGAGACCGAGGTCGAGCAGCCGGGCCCGGGCCAGGTGCTGGTACGCAACCAGTACCTGAGCGTGGACCCGTACATGCGCGGCCGTATGAGCGACGCGAAGTCGTACGTCGCGCCCTTCGAGCTCGGCAAGGCCATGCAGGGCGGCGCCGTCGGCGAGGTCATCGCCTCCAACGCCGAGGGCTTCGCGGTGGGCGACCACGTCCTGCACTGGCTCGGCTGGCGCGAGTACTCCCTGGTGAACGCCCCTCAGGCCGTCAAGGTCGACCCGGAGCTCGCCCCCCCGTCCGCCTACCTCGGTGTCCTCGGCATGACCGGACTCACCGCGTACGCCGGCCTGCTGCGCACCGCCTCCTTCAAGGAGGGCGACTCCGTCTTCGTGTCGGGCGCGGCCGGTGCCGTCGGCAGCCAGGTGGGACAGATCGCCAAGCTCAAGGGCGCTTCGCGCGTCATCGGGTCCGCCGGGTCCGACGAGAAGGTCAGGCTGCTCGTCGAGGAGTACGGCTTCGACGCCGCCTTCAACTACAAGAACGGCCAGGTGAGCAAGCAGCTGCGCGAGGCCGCTCCCGATGGTGTCGACATCTACTTCGACAATGTGGGCGGGGATCACCTGGAGGCGGCCATCGGCTCCCTCAACCGGGACGGCCGGATCGCCGTCTGCGGCATGATCTCCGTCTACAACAACACCGAGCCCGCCCCCGGCCCGAGGAACCTTGCCCGCCTCATCCAGACCCGCGGCCGCATCGAGGGCTTCCTGGTCGGCGACCACTACGACCTGCAGCCCCAGTTCGTCCAGGAAGTCGGCCCCTGGGTCCGCTCCGGGGAGCTCAAGTACCGCGAGACCGTCGTCGAGGGCATCGAGAACAACCTGGAGGCGTTCCTCGGCGTCCTGCGCGGCGATAACACCGGGAAGATGATCGTCAAGCTCTGACTGACTGCCTCCTGGGCCGACAGGCGAGAGGTCGCACCCGCCGGCAAGGGTGCGGCCTCTTCGGTGTGTACGGCTTCTCGTGCGTGCGGCGAGCGTCGTCGAGCCGTCGGCGGACGGCGTTAACAACGTTGTCCAAGTCCCGTGCACGCCAAGGGAGTTGCGACCCACATCGATATACGGCCATGAGGAACCGCACGTCAATACCTCGTGGCCGGGGCTTTCGTCTCGGAGGGGCTCCGCCGCCGCAGTCGGCCGCCGCCTCAACCCCCACCGTTTGCCGTGTTATTCAACCGTGACGCCTTCTCCTTGCAGCCCTCTTGACCGCCATGGATTGTTAGCGCTCACAATGACGTCCGCATCAACCGGTCGGCGTTCGTCGTCGGCCAACGGTGTTCAACGGCATCCAAGGAGGTGTGGCCGTGACACAAGCACAGCTTCGGCCGCCCACCATGGCGGATGTCGCACGACTGGCAGGGGTGTCACACCAGACCGTGTCCCGCGTGCTGGGGGATCACCCCAATGTGCGGGACGAGACCCGGGCCAAGGTGCTGCGCGCGATCGACGAGATGGGCTACCGCCGTAACTTCTCGGCACGGGCACTGGCGACCCGGCGCACCCGGACCCTGGGTGTGGTCGCCTCCAACACCACGCTCTACGGGCCGGCCAGCACGTTGTTCGCGCTGGAGGAAGCGGCTCGCGCCGAGGGGTACCTCGTCTCGACGGTCAGTCTGCGCAGGCTGACGGTGGAGACGCTGTCCGAGGCCCTGGACCGCCTCAGCGAGGGCGGGGTGGAAGGCGTCATCGCCATCGCCCCGCAGCGGTCGGCGGTCGAGGCCCTCGCCGAACTCCGCTACCCCTTCCCGGTGGTGGCGGTGGGCACCGGGTCCGGCGCGGAGGTCCCCAGCGTCAATGTGGACCAGCAGCTGGGCGCGCGGCTGGCCACCGGTCATCTGCTGGCCGCCGGCCACCGCAGGGTCTGGCATCTCGCCGGGCCCGAGGACTGGCAGGAGGCGGCGGACCGGACCGCCGGCTGGCGGGCGACCCTCGACGAGGCGGGCGTCGAACCGCCGCTGCCGCTGAGGGGTGACTGGAGTCCGCTGTCGGGCTACCGTGCCGGCCAGGAACTGGCCGGCTGGGTGGGCCGGGGGCTGACCGCCGTCTTCGTCGCCAACGACCAGATGGCACTGGGGGTGTTGCGGGCCTTGCGTGAGGCGGGTGTGAGAACCCCCCAGGACGTGGCGGTGGTCGGCTTCGACGACATCCCGGAGTCGGAGTTCTTCGCACCTCCGCTCACCACCGTCCGGCAGGACTTCTCGACTGTGGGCGAGCGGAGCATCGCCCTGCTCCTCGACCTCATGGAGGGCCGGACCCCTTCCGGGACAGCCCGGATCGCCATCGAACCCCAACTCGTCGTCCGCGCCAGTACTTTTCCGTACGGCCCTCAATCTCCGTACGCCTCCCAACCGGAGGGCCCTCCCGACTGACGCGGTCGCAACCGGTCGCCCTGCACGCACCAGCGTGACCGGTATTTCGAACAATGATCGACAGGCTGGACGTAGTGTGGCCGGCCGTTCCACCGAGTACCAGCGAGTCCCTCGCCGGGCCGGCACTTCAAAGGAGAAGACATGCTCAACAGAAGGAACTTCCTCACCGCGGCGGTCGGCGTGGCGGCCGCGGGCGGCCTGGCGGCCTGCGCCAAGGAGGACGAGAGCTCCTCGAGCTCCTCCGACGGCGGCAGCGGCGGCAAGAAGCTCACCCTCGGCTTCTCCCAGGTCGGCTCGGAGAGCGGCTGGCGCTCCGCCAACACCGACTCGGTGAAGAGCGCGGCCAAGGAGGCGGGCTACACGCTCAAGTTCTCCGACGCGCAGCAGAAGCAGGAGAACCAGATCTCCGCGATCCGCAGCTTCATCGCCCAGAAGGTGGACGTCATAGCCTTCTCGCCGGTGGTCGTCACCGGCTGGGACGCGGTGCTCAAGGAGGCCAAGGCCAAGAAGATCCCGGTGGTCCTCACCGACCGCTCCGTCGACACCTCCGACCCTTCCCTGTTCGTGACCCTGGTCGGCTCCGACTTCACGGACGAGGGCCGGCGCGCGGCCAAGATCCTGGAGAAGGTCCTCGAGAAGGCCGGCCACAAGGGCCCCGTGAAGATCGCTCAGCTGGAGGGCACCACCGGTGCCGCCCCCGCGATCGAGCGTGCCAAGGGCTTCAAGGAGGTCATGGACGCGGACCACAAGGACGACTGGAAGATCGTCGTCAGCCAGACCGGTGACTTCACCCGCGCCGGCGGCAAGCAGGTCATGGCGGCCTTCCTGCAGTCCAACCCGGACATCGACGTGCTGTTCGCGCACAACGACGACATGGGCATCGGCGCCATCCAGGCCATCGAGGCGGCCGGCAAGAAGCCCGGCAAGGACATCCTGATCGTCACGGTCGACGGCGTGAAGGACGGCTTCGTCGCGATGTCCGAGGGCAAGATCAACGCCATCGTCGAGTGCAACCCGCTGCTCGGCCCTCAGCTGATGGAGGTCGTGCAGAAGGTCAAGGACGGCGAGACGGTCGAGCGCTGGATCAAGACCAAGGAGAGCGACTTCATGCAGGACCAGGCCAAGGAAGCGCTCCCGACCCGCAAGTACTGACCGACCGCACCCACCGGCAGGGAGCCTCCGCCCGACCGAGCCCTCCGTCCAGAGGGCCGGCCAGGGGGCTCCCTGCGGGCCTGAACGAAATTCATGAGGAGCGCTGCCATGGCAGAGCCGCAGCCCGTCCTGGAGATGACGGGCATAGTCAAAGAGTTTCCGGGGGTACGGGCTCTGTCGGGTGTCGACTTCCGGCTCTTCCCCGGCGAGATCCACGCCCTGATGGGCGAGAACGGAGCTGGGAAATCCACCCTCATCAAGGTGCTGACCGGCGTCTACTCGCTGGACGGCGGCACGATCACCCTCGACGGGCAGCCCGTTCAGATCGACAGCCCGCTGCAGGCGCAGCAGGCCGGCATCAGTACGGTCTACCAGGAGGTGAACCTCTGCCCCAACCTGTCGGTGGCGGAGAACATCTTCATCGGACGTGAACCCACCCGCGCGGGCCGCATCCAGTGGAAGCGCATGCGCAAGGAGGCGGCGGAGCTGGTCGACCGGCTCGGCCTCGACATCGACGTCACCGCGCCCCTGTCCTCGTACCCGCTGGCCGTGCAGCAACTGGTCGCGATCGTACGGTCGGTGGGCACCGGCGACAGCGACGGCGAGGGTTCCGGCACCAAGGTGCTGGTCCTGGACGAGCCGACCTCCAGCCTCGACCGCGACGAAGTCCTCGAACTGTTCCGCCTGATGCGGCAGTTGAGGGACGAAGGCGTCGCGATCCTCTTCGTCTCCCACTTCCTCGACCAGATCTACGAGATCTGCGACCGGATGACCGTTCTGCGCAACGGCGCTCTCGTCGGCGAACACATGGTGAGCGATCTCGACCAGGTCGGACTGATCCAGCTCATGATCGGCAAAGCCCTGGGCCAGCTCGAGGGCCTCCACGAGCACCAGCTGCGCTCCGAAGTCGGTGAGACGCTGGTCCAGGCGGACGGCCTCGGCAGGACGGGTGGCATCGCCCCCTTCGACCTGGAGATCAAGAAGGGCGAGGTCCTCGGACTCGCCGGCCTGCTCGGCTCGGGCCGCACCGAACTCGCCCGGCTTCTGTTCGGCGCCGACCAGCCCGACAGCGGCAAGGTGTCCATCGGCGGCAAGCAGGTCTCGATGAGCGCCCCGAACGACGCGATCGGCGCGGGTGTCGCCTTCTGCTCCGAGAACCGCAAGAGCGAGGGCCTCGTACCCGATCTGACGGTGCGCGAGAACATCATCCTCGCCCTCCAGGCGGCCCGCGGCTGGACCCGGCCCATCCCCGCCTCCCAGCGTGACGAACTCGTCGCCAAGTACATCAAGGCGCTGGACATCCGCCCCGCCAACCCGGAGGCCCGCGTCGGCCTGCTCAGCGGCGGCAACCAGCAGAAGGTACTGCTCGCCCGCTGGCTGATCACCCAGCCGAAGCTGCTGATTCTCGACGAACCGACGCGCGGCATCGACGTCGGAGCGAAGGCGGAGATCCAGAAGCTCGTCGTCTCACTCTCCGAAGAGGGCATGTCCGTGCTGTACATCGCGGCCGAGCTGGAGGAGGTACTCCGGCTCAGTCACACCATCGGAGTCCTCCGCGATCGCCGGCTGGTCGCGCAGATCGCCAACGGGCCCGAGATCACTCCCAGCCGGATCCTGGAGACCATCGCGAGCGGAGAGCACCAGTGACCACCACCCCTCGATGGCGAGCGCTGACGCACCACCACCTGTTCTGGCCGGTGGTGGTCCTGGTCGTGCTGCTGCTCGTCAACGTTCCCTTTACGCCTGACTTCTTCTCGATCCGCATGACGAACGGCCACCTCCACGGCAGCCTCGTCTCGATCGTGCTGTTCGGCTCGCCCCTCATCCTGGTGGCGGTCGGCATGACCCTGGTCATCGCCACCGGCGGCATCGACCTCTCCGTCGGCGCCGTGGTCGCGATCACCGGGGCCCTGACCTGTTCGTACATCAGCGACCAGTCCGATCAGAGCGCCCTGTCCGGGGTGTTCCTCGCCATGGGCATCGGACTGCTGGCCGCGGTCGTCTGCGGACTGTGGAACGGCTTCCTGGTCGCCAGGATGGGCATCCAGCCGATCATCGCCACGCTGATCATCATGGTCGCCGGACGCGGGGTCGCCCAGCTGGTCACCGACGGCCAGATCATCACCATCAACAGCGAGCCGTACAAGCTCATCGGCGGCGGCTACTGGCTGACGCTGCCCTTCTCCATCTTCGTGGTGGCCGTGGTCGTGGCCGTCACCGTGGCGCTGACCCGCCGCACGGCGCTCGGTCTGCTCGTCGAGTCGGTCGGCGGCAACGCGGAGGCCAGCCGCCTGGTGGGCATCCGCTCCCGGCGTATCAAGATCATGGTGTATGTGTTCTGCGCCCTGTGCGCGGGCATCGCGGGCCTGATGATCAGCTCCAACACCTCGGCCGCGGACGGCAACAACGCCGGCCTGTGGATCGAGCTCGACGCGATCCTCGCCGTGGTGATCGGCGGCACCTCTCTGCTGGGCGGCCGGTTCTCCATCGGCGGCACGGTGATCGGCGCCCTCGTCATCCAGACCCTGACCACCACGATCTACACCATCGGCGTGCCGACCCAGACCAACCTGGTCTTCAAGGCCGCCGTCGTCATCGTCGTCTGCCTGCTGCAGTCCCCGAAGTTCCGCGCCAAGGTCCTCGGCGGCAGGTTCGGAAACAAGCCCGGCGCGAAGGGCGGCACCGGTCAGCCCGCCGTGGCACCGGCGCAGACCGCCAAGGCGACCGAGGCCGCTCCCAAGATGGAGGTGTCGTGATGAGCACGACCACGACCACCAAGCGCCCCCCGGCCCCGGACAGCCGTACTCCGTCCAAGGCAGCGCAGCTGCTCGGCGACCGGCGGCTGCCCGTCCTGGTGACGGCCGGTCTCTTCCTGGCGATGTACGTGGCGGGCCTGAGCCGGTACCAGAACTACGGGTTCGGCGAACCACAGGTCTTCATGAACCTGTTCATCGACAACGGTTATCTGCTGGTCGCCGCCGTCGGAGTCACCTTCGTCATCCTGTCCGGCGGCATCGACCTGTCCGTGGGCTCCGTGATCGGCTTCACGACCATGTTCACGGCATGGCTGGTGGAACGTCAGGGCCTGCCGATCCTGGTCGTCATCCCCATGGCGCTGGCCGTGGGCGCCTTCGGTGGCTTCCTGATGGGCTATGTGATCCACAACTTCGAGATCCAGCCCTTCATCGTGACCCTGGCCGGTCTCTTCCTCTTCCGGGGCCTGTGCCTGGTCATCAGCAAGGAGTCGATCTCCATCGGCGACTCTTCGGTGAGCAGCATGGCCGGGGCGCAGGTGTCGCTGGGGGCGGGCTTCCTCTCGATCGGTGCGATCGTCTCGCTGGTCGTCCTCGCCGTGGCGTTCTACGTCCTGCACTACACGCGCTTCGGACGCCGGGTGTACGCCGTCGGCGGCAACGAACAGTCGGCCCTGCTGATGGGCCTTCCGCAGGGCGGCACGAAGATCGCCGTCTACACGATCAGCGGCTTCTGCTCGGCGCTCGCCGGACTGCTGTTCACCCTTTACATCCAGTCCGGTGACCCGCTGCACGCCACGGGCATGGAACTCGACGCGATCGCCGCGGTCGTCATCGGCGGCACGCTGCTCACGGGCGGCTCCGGCTATGTGATCGGCACCCTGTTCGGCGTGCTGGTACTGGGCCTGATCAAGAGCATCATCCAGTTCGAGGGCACGCTCAGCTCCTGGTGGACGAAAATCGCCACCGGTGTGCTGCTGTGCGCCTTCATCCTGATCCAGCGGGCGATGACGGCTCGTAAGAAGACCTGACCGGACGTAGGCTCCGGTCAACGAACGGCGCAGGCGAGGGAGTCCCCTCCTCGGAGGGGACTCCCTCGCTGTCGCGGTCATCAGCTCAATGACAGCTCCGCCCAGATCGTCTTGCCGTCGTCCGTGTGGCGGCTGCCCCAGCGCTCGGTGAGCTGGGCGACGAGCAGCAGTCCGCGACCGCCCTCGTCGAAGGTCCTGGCCCGGCGCAGGTGCGGGGCCGCGCTGCTGCCGTCCGACACCTCGCAGATCAGCGTGGCGTCCTCGTGGATCAGACGCAGCCGGACGGGCGGGCTGCCGTACCGGATGGCGTTCGTGACGAGTTCGCTCACCACGAGTTCGGCCGCGAACGCCGTCTCGTCCAGGCCCCAGACGTCCAGCTGTTCGACGGCGTCCTTCCTGGTCCTTGCCACAAGGGCCGGGTCAGGGGGAACGTCCCAGGTCGCGACCCGAGAGGCCTCCAGGCCCTGCGTGCGGGCCAGCAGGAGTGCCACGTCGTCGGCCGCACCCTCAGGGGGGAGCAGGGTCCGTACGAGATCCTGGCACGTCTCGTCCAGCGAACCGGCGGATCGCGACAGCACCTGACACAGGAGCTCATAACTCGCGTCGACGTCCCGACCGCGATTCTCGATCAGGCCGTCGGTGCACAGAGCGAGCACGGTGCCTTCGGGCAGTTCGAGTTCCATGCACTCGAAGGGCAGTCCGCCCACGCCCAGCGGCGGACCCGCGGGTACGTCGATCTGCTGGGGGGAACGGCCCGGGACAACCATGACGGGTGGCGGATGGCCGGCCCTGGCGAACGAGCAGCGGCGCGAGACCGGGTCGTACACCGCGTACAGACAGGTGGCGCCCACCTCGCCGGTGGCCCCTCTGTTCCCGGCCTCCGCGGAGAGCCGGATGACGAGGTCGTCCAGGTGCGTCAGCAGTTCGTCCGGCGCCAGGTCGACGTCGGCGAGCGTACGCAGTGCCGAGCGGAGTCGTCCCATGGTGGCGGAAGCCTGGATCCCGTGGCCGACGACATCACCGACGACCATGGCGACGCGCAGACCGGACAGCGGAATGACGTCGAACCAGTCCCCGCCCACCTCCGCGCGCGCCGCCGGAAGGTAGCTCGAGGCCGTCTGCAGCGCCGCCGTGCGGGGCAGTGTCTGCGGCAGCAGGCTGCGCTGCAGGACCAGCGCGGTCTCGCGCTCGCGGGAGAAACGGCGGGCGTTGTCGACGCAGACGGCCGCCCTGGCCGTGATCTCCTCGGCCAGCAGCACATCCTCGGGCGTGAAGGCTTCGGGACTGCGGTACCGCACGAACACGGCGACGCCGAGTGTCGCGCCGCGGGCCCGGATCGGGACCGACATCGCCGAGTGGACGCCGTACTCCTTGACCCGCTCGGTGCGTATCGAGTCCCCGGCGAGCCATTCCTGGAGAGCGGAGACCGGGTCCGACCTCACGGTCGTCCGGCCGGCCAGCAGGGAGTCGGCCTGCGGTGACGAGGCCGGATACGCGTCGGCTTCGCCGGGCTCGATCACGGCTTCGGGGCATCCCGGCGTGATGGACCGATGGGCTGCGCGGCGCAGGACCACGGGGGCGGCCAGTGTGCTCGCGGGGTACTCGCCGCTGTCGTCCGGCGGGTCCATGAGGTCGACGCTCACGAAGTCGGCGAGACCGGGGACGCACACATCGGCCAGTTCCTGGGCGGTGCGTGTGACGTCGAGTGTGGTGCCGATGCGGATGCTCGCCTCGTTGACCAACTGCAGCCGCTGACGGGCCAGGTCCTGCTCCGTGATGTCGTGGGCGGTCAGACAGACCCCGCGTACCACGCCGTCGGCGTCGGTCAGCGGCGCGAACTTCGCAGACCACGGGTGTGCGTGCTCCTCCCCACCCGTCCGTAAGTAGACGTCCACGTCCTGCCGTTGCCCGGTGAGGAAGGCCCGGCGCAGATGTCGCTCGAGTTCCTCGCTCTGCTGCTTGCCGCCGATCTCCGTGAGCGTCAGGCCACGGATGCGCTCCTCGGGCAGACCGATGACGCGTTCCATCGCCTCGTTGATTCTGCGCAGCCGCAACCGATCGTCGTAGATCGCCATGGGGCACGGAGACTGCGCCAACACCGCTGTCGACAAAGGGTCGTCGAACGGCAGTGGATCTCTGTCCTCCAGTGGGCAGATCACCAGCCACCCGCTGCTGTCGCCGAGTTCCGGCCGCCTGCGATGGGCGAGCAGCCACACGGACACCTCATGGCCGTCGCGGTGGCGCAGGGTGAGGGTGCCGCTCCAGCGGTCGGACTCCGCCTCGGGAAGTGCGATCTCGCTGCCCGGGGCCAGCAGCCGCTCCGCGGGCCGGCCGACGACGTCCGGCGGTGTGTGCCCCAACAGCCGTTGGGCGCCCTCGCCCCATTCGGCAACGGCGCCGGTGCTGTCGATGACGGCCTGCGCCGAACCGGCCTCGTCGAATGGGTCCTTCGGTCCTTCTCCCGCTGTGTCCTTGTGCCGGCTCATCCTTTACTGGTCTCGTTTCTCCCGCCCCGCGAGCTTGAGCTGTGGAATGCAAGAGCCCCCGGTGAACAAACTACTATTTGAAGACTAAAGCGAGGGCGGAGTCGCTGCAGTTGTACGGCCGAACTTGCTGCCCCCTCACACACGGAGCGGCGCCCGGGGCAATGTCCCGGGCGCCGCTCCGTCGTGGGGAGTTGGGCCGTCAGCCGAAGATGATGCCGTAGGCCTTGCTGCCGGTGAGGTTGTCGTAGAGGACGTCGCCGGTGGACTTCTTCCAGATCTTGATGCGGTACGTGTCGGGGGAGTTGGTGACGGTGATGCGGAAGCCGTAGCCGCTGGTGCCGTTGACCGTGCCGGAGCCCTGGTACTGGGCATCGGAGGCGGTGACCACCAACCAGTCGGAGGAGGTGGAACGGAACTTCAGCTTGGCGGCCGCGTAGTCGAAGGTCGCGTTGCCGCTCGGGACGGTGGCACCCCTCTTGTACGTGGCGCCGAAGGAGAAGCCCGCCGGACCGGTCAGGGTGGGCTTGGCGGGGTAGGCGCCGGCCGGGGAGGAGATCACGCCGACGCCCGCGATCGGCCCGGCCGCCCGGTCGTACACGATCAGTTCGGGGAGCTTGGCGCTGTCCGAGCCGCCGTCGTCGTCCGTAACCGTGATCTCCGGACGGTGAATGCCCGCCTTGGTGTAGGTGTGGCCGGCTTCGCAGCGGGAGCCGCTGACCGTTCCGGTGGCCGGTTCGGTGCCGTCCTTCCAGTCGACCCGGCAGGTCTGGGTGTCGCCGGAGCCGAGGTCGGTGAAGTCGGCCGTGACGACTGTCTCCTTGCCCGCCGCCACCGGGTCCTTCGGGCCCGTACCCGCCGTGATCACCGGCGCCGCGTTGTCCACCGTGACGGTGAGCGTGTCGCTGCTGCGGCCGCCGGTCAGCGTGACCTCGTACGCGCCGTCGTCGTCGCAGGTGATCGTGGTCAGGATGGCGGAGGGGTCGGAGAAGGCGCAGGGCGCTCCGGCCTCCACCGTCCACTTCGGGTCACCGGCTCCGGAGATGGTGCCGGTGAGCGAGATCGCGCCGCCCTCGGTGCCGGCGGCGTCGGGGCCGGCGCGGACGATGGTGACCGGGTCGATGCTCGCCAGTGTCGGTACGACCTTCTTGATCAGGCCGTCGGAGTCGAACTCCAGCTTGTCGAGGGTGGTTTCACGATGGGTGCCGTCACCGCCGGGGATGGCGAAACGGTGGTAGGCGATGTACCAGTCGTCGGTGTTCGGCACCTTCACCACCGAGTGGTGGCCGGGGCCCTTGATGCCGAGCGAGAGGTCCTTCTCCAGGATCACGCCCTTCTTGGTCCAGGGACCGGTGGGCGAGGACCCGGTGGCGTAGGCGACGCGGTAGTTCTCGTCCCGCGTGTCGTTCTCCGACCACATGAAGTAGTAGGTGCCCTTGCGCTTGATGACGAAGGTGCCCTCGTTGTAGCCGCTGGGGGTGATGTTGGTGACCTTCGAGGAGTCGAAGGAGACCATGTCGTCGTTCAACGGCACGACGTACGCCCTGCCGTTGCCCCAGTAGAGGTACGACTGGCCGTCGTCGTCGGTGAAGACCGCCGGGTCGATCATCTGGCCGGTGAAGGCGCCGGAGGCGATCAGCGGCTTGCCCAGGGGGTCCTTGAACGGGCCGGTGGGCGAGTCGGAGACCGCGACGCCGATGTTCGCGTCGGCGGAGAAGTAGAAGTAGTACTTGCCGTTCTTCTCCTCGATCGTCGGAGCCCAGGCCCTGCTGTCGGCCCACGTCACGTCCGGGCCCAGGTCGAGGATGACTCCGTGGTCCTTCCAGTGCACCAGGTCCTTGGAGGAGTACGCCTTGAACTGCGTGCCGCTCCAGCCCGGGAAGCCGTCGGTGGTCGGGTAGATGTAGAAGGTGTCGCCGAATCGGACGATGTTCGGGTCGGCGTTGAGCCCCGGCAGGACCGGGCTCTTCATCTCGAGGGCCCGGACCGTCCAGGTGCGCTTCTTGCCGTCCGAGCCGGTCACCTCGTACGTCACCGGCTCGGTGAAGTCGTGGAGCGAGCCGGACGCGGGGCTGATGGTCGCGCCGTGGGCGAGGCCGAACTCCGGTGCCAGGGCGGTCACATCACTGCCCTCGGTCAGCGGGAGCGTGATCCTGCTGTCCGCGTCGTCGATGATCGCGTCGACCTTCAGCGCGGGGTGGGTCGCCGAGGCGATACCCGTGGTGTTCCCGCTGAGCTCCAGGATCTCGGCGGGCGACAGGTCCCGGTTGTAGATCCGGAAGTCGTCCACCTCGCCGCCGAAGTAGGGGTCGGGGGAGTACATGGACCTGCCGATGTAGCCGGAGTAGCCCTTCGACGCGTCGTACATCTCGGACGGCTTGATGGTGACCCCGGTCGCCCGGGCCGCCTCGGCGCCGTCGACGTAGAGGACCGCCGTCTCGGTCGCGCCGTTCACCGTGACGGTGACGTGCTTCCACGCACCGGGGGTGAGCTGCGAGCCGCCGATCATCTGCTTCTCACCCGACCAAGTGGCCTTGGTGATCGCGGAGAAGACCTTGCCGGCGCCGTTGGACGGGGTGGCGAAGAGGTACTTGTTGTTGTCCGGGCCCAGCCCGAAGAGCCATTGGAAGTTGTCCCCGCCCTTCCACTTCACGTACGTGGAGACGGTGACGCTGTCAGCGCCCTTCAGCACGCCGTTCGGGATCCTGACGTACGGGGAGGTGGTGGAGGAGCTGGAACCGCCGGACATCCTGAAGGAGCCGTCCTTCACCCCCGTTCCGAAGTCGGGCGTACGGACGTACGTGCCGTGGTAGCCGTGCCCGCTGGAGTCACGGGCGATGTTGCCGCCGGTCTCGTCGAAGTCGTAGCGGAGCAGCAGGTCGGCCGGCACGTCGGGGCCCTCCGTGGAGACCGTGACCTCTGCCTTGGCCTTGAGCGCGGCGCCGTCGGGCAGGCTGCCCGTGACCGTGAAGGTGCCGGCCTGCGCGTACGCCGAGGCCGGGACGTCGTCCCAGGTGACGGAGACGGGCCGCTTGACGCCGTCGGCGTACTCGGCGATCACGGTGGCCGGCAGGACCGGTGCGTCACCGACGCCCGTCGTCACCTTGACGTCCTCGACCGACTCGACGAGCTGGTCCGACTGGTAGGCCCTCAACAGCCGGTCGTACTCGGCCTGCGTGACCGGAAGTACCGTGCCGTGGCGGGGCTTTGACGGCAGGTCATATCCCGTGGACGGCGTCCAGTTGCCGGAGGCGAGGTCCGTCGTCTCGAAGGGGATGTAGCCGCGGCCGCCGAACTCGTCGAGGAACGCGTACCACTTCTCCTCGGTGTTGGACTTGAACACCAGCGGGCCCTCCGCGGCGTTCATCGCGCCCTTGCCGATGCCCTCGGCGACGAAGTCCCAGGATTCGTCGAGGATCGAGTCGCTCTTCTCCTGGAAGATGAACTTGCTGTTGGGGGTGGAGGAGGTGTTGTTCCGCTCGTCCTTGGACAGGCGGTGGTAGGTGTCGCCCTGCTTGATCATCGTGGAGTCGATGACCGAGTAGCCGCGGTCGATCCACACCTTGGGCTCGCTGAAGGTACGGAAGTCGCGCGTCGTCGCGTACATCATGCGGTTGTACGTGTCGCCGGAGTGCTCGGGGTTGTCGTACAGCTTCGAGGCCCAGAAGACGACGTACGAACCGAGCTTCTCGTCGTAGAAGGCTTCCGGGGCCCAGGTGTTGCCGGCCGCGTCGGGCGAGACCTTGACCAGGCGCTGGTCGGTCCAGTTCACCAGGTCGGTGGACTCCCAGACCATGATGGACTTGCTGCCGGTGCGCTGGGAGGCGTCCCAGTCGCCGTTGCCGTAGATCCGCAGGTCGGTGGCTATCTGGTAGAACTTGTCGCCCTCGGGGGAGCGGATGATGAACGGGTCGCGCAGACCCTTCTCGCCGAGCGTGGACGTCAGGACGGGCTTGCCGTCGTTCAGCTCCCGCCATTTCAGCGGGTCGTTGCCCTTGCTGAGGGCGGCGTAGAGCTGCTCGCCGTCCGAGGTGCCCTCGCCGGTGAAGTAGCTGAACATATAGCCCTTGAGGGGCTCCTCGGCGGGGAGTTCGGGCACCTTGGCGGTGAAGGCGCGGGTCGCCTTCGCGTCGCCCTTGGTGACCGTCGCGGTCAGCTCGACGGTGGTGCCGCCGTCGCCGTGCGCCGGGCGGTGGACGATGCCGTCGCCTGAGACGACGTCCGGCTTCGCGGAGGACCAGGCGACCTCCGTGCCGTACTGGCCGGTCGCCGGCAGGGTGAGGTTGCCGCGCACGTCGTCGAGGTTGTCGACCTTCAGTGCCTCGGCGGCCTGCTCGGCGGCCGAGGCGTCGTCGAACGCGGCCGGGACCGTGATGTCGAAGGTCTTGGTGTCGGTCACCGAACCCTTCTTCAGGGTCGCCGTGAGCGTGGCGCGGCCGTCCGGCTCGCCGGCGGCCGGGCGCGTGACGGCACCGGAGTCCGACACCACCGACGGGGTGTCGCTGTCCCAGCTGATCGTGGAGCCGCCCGCCGTGCCCGTGGCCGGCAGGGTCAGGTCGGAGACGACGGCGCTGGTGTCGCCGAGGGTGAGAGCGGCCTTGTCGTCGGCGACGCCCTGAGTGGCGACGGGGAGGGAGAGCTGCTCGACCTCCGAGCCGGCCAGCGCCCTGTCGTACACCCGGAAGTCGCGGATCTTGCCCTTGAAGAGCTTGTCGCTGGTGTAGACGGACTTGCCGATGTAGTTGGCCGTCGTGGTGCCGGAGCCGATGGAGCCGGGGGTGACGGAGACCGACGTGTTGCGGGCCACCTCCACGCCGTCCTCGTACAAGACGCCCGTGGTGCCGGTCTGGGTGTACGTGACGTGCTTCCAGACGGAGCGCTGCAGCGCTCCGGGGCCTTGGGTCGTCTTCTCGGTGGACCAGTTCCCGGACGCGATGGAGGTCCGGAACGAGTTGCCGGTGGTGAACAGATAGCCGTTGCCGACGCCGTTGCTGGTGTTGCCGAAGCCGTAGACGAAGTACGGGGTGGTCTGGGTGGAGTCGATCTTCACGTCCATCGAGACGGAGATCGAGTCCATGCCGCTCATGATGTTGTCCGGCACCTTGATGTAGGTGTCGGAGCCGTTGAAGGCGAGACCCTCGCCGCTGCCGGACCAGTTGGCGGTGCCGCTGACCGTGCCGTTCCGGCCGTTCCCGGAGGCGTCGGCCGCCGCGGTGCCCGAGGTGGCGTCGAGCTTGTACCACAGGGCCAGGCCGTCGGTGATCTCGGCCGCCCGTGCGGGGGCGACGGGTCCGGCGAGACCCAGGAACAGTGACGTGGCGGTCAGCCCGGCGAGATGGCCCGCCAGGCGTCTCGCGCGGCGGCGAGGCCGGTCGGTCTGCGGCATGTCAAGTCTCCTCGTTGAGACGTCGTTCATCGCTCAAGGAACAAAGGGAGCGTGGGTGGCGGGCCCTGACGCCTGGGCACCCTGCTGTTTCGGCTGTATGACGCCGTGTTGCGAGAGTGTCAGCCGGTGCACACGGGGCCGTCAACACTTTTCGAACGATGTCCGATAGACCGAACAAGATGTTCCCGTGCCTGGCCTCCTCGATGGAGGCCAGGCGGTCCCTGATCAGGCGAGTGCGGCGATGTGCACCGCCCGTACCAGCCGCTCGTTCTCCGGAGCCGCGCCGCCCGGGAACGACATACGGCGCCGGGTGTAGCCGTAGGCCAGGCCGCTGCGCGGGTCGGCGAAGGCCTGGGTGCCGCCCGCGCCGCTGTGGCCGAAGGCCCCGGCGCCGAGGAACGGGTACCAGTTCTCCGCCGTGGCCTGGAAGCCGAGCCCGTACGCCTTGTGGGCGCGCATCACCAGGTCGAAGCCGATCGAGTGGACCTGCCCGGCCTCGGCCATCGTGTCCGGCTTCAGCAGCGGCGCCCGGCCGCCCACCCGGCTGATCGCCGCCGCGTACATCCCCGCGAGCCCGCGCGCGGAGGCGACACCGCCCGCCGACGCCTGGCCCTTGGCGCGCACGGTACGGGAGTTGGCGAAGCCCTCGAGCGTTCCGGGCTCCGGCACATGCTCGTTGAACGCGATCGACGTGAGCGTGTGCGGGCCGGCGGGCCTGGCGTCCAGTACGGCCTGCTGCTCGGCCGTGGGCACCAAGGGCTGTACGGAGCGGAAGCGGGGCTCCTCCGCCTCGGGCAGCCCCAGGAAGAAGTCCAGCTCGTACGGGGCGCGGACCCGCTCCTCGTACACCTCCTGGAGCGTACGGCCCGTGGCCCGCCGTACGACCTCGCCCGTCAGCGCACCGATCACGAGCGCGTGATAGCCGAAGGCGGTGCCCGGCCGCCAGAACGGGCGCTGGCCCGCGAGCCGTTCGGCGACCGCGCGGTCGTCGGCGAGCTCGTCGTCCGTGAAGCCCGCGTCGGAGCCGACCACGCCCGCGCGATGCGCGAGCAGCTCGCGCAGGGTGATCGCCGACTTGCCCTCGGCCGCGAACTCCGGCCAGTACCGGGCCACTTCACGGTCGAGCTCCAGCGTCCCGTCCTGCACGAGGAGGGCGACCACCAGATGGGCCGCCCCCTTCGTGGACGAGAAGACACCGAACAGCGTCTCGCCGTCCGTCTGAGCACCGGCCCAGAGATCGACGACCCGCCGCCCTTGGACGTACGCGCTCAACTGGCCCGCGTAGTCCGGACGTTCGGAGGCCACGACGGCCGCGAACTCGTCGCGCACCGCTTCGTAGCCCTCGGCGACGCTGCCGTGGATCTCAGGGGTCATCCGTACTCCTCGAGTCGTCGTGCCTGTCGTGCCTCAGGTTTTCAGCGGGACACCGTCAACAAGGCTCGCGCCACCTGGGGGAATTCCCCCTTCGGATGGGCGCGGAAGAGGGGTTCCGTGCCGAACAGGACGACATGCGGGCCGCTGACGACCGAGGCCCGCCCCGCCGCCTGTGCGGGTCCGCCGGTGCCGTCGTCCAGGGGACGCCAGTGACCGGAGACCAGGGGGTTTCCGGTCGCGTACGACTGCTCCACGCGGACTGAGGAGCCGAGATCCGTGAACCACATGGGGGTGTAGACGAAGCTGTGGTCCGGAGCGCCCTGCGTGACGCCGCCGCGTGAATTGACCACGCGCACCACGCCGTTGGCATCTCCATTGCCCTCGACGGGCTTGACGGCGAGCAGATCCGCGGCGGCGTTGAGCGCGGCTCCGGTGGCTCCGCGGCCGACGAGTCCCTCGCGGGCGAGGAAGCCGTCCAGGGCGGTACGGGCGGCCGTGTTGAGGTCCTCGTGGTCGAGTCCGGCTGACGCGAACAGGACGTCCGCCTTCGACCAGTCGAAGCCCGCGTTGAGAATCGCCGTCGAGACGGGGGTGACGTCGAAGTTCATCTCGCGGAGCGCGAAGAGCTCACCGGGGGTGACGGCCGCGGCGACGCGTACGCGGTGGAGCGGGGTGCCGCCGGTGGCCTTCGTCGCGTCGAAGGCGACGTCGTACTTCTTGGCGAGTGCTGCCGCCTTCGTCCGGGCCGACCCAGGAACGATCGCACTGCCGTCGCTCGACCGGCGTACCGAAACCCGGTCGCGCAGAAGGGAGTTGAGGGCCGCGATCTCACGGGCGTCGTCCAGTCGCAGACGGAGATTGCCGTACGGGGCGACATAGGCGACGCGCGCGGCCTCGTGGACCGTGCGGGACGGGACGGAGGACCCGCCGGTCCGTATGTCCGAGACCGTCGCGCCCCACAGTCGGCCCAGGCTCCAGCCGGAGATGTCGTACATCGTCGACACCTTGTCGCTGATGTCCCGCCCGTCCGCCAGCATCACATTGGCGAGACCGCGCTTGGGCTGGTGCATGTCGACGATGTACGAGCCCTTCGCGTACGACGTGCCGCCCAGCCTGAAGTCCTTTGTGGCGCGCCGGACCTGAACGTCGTTGGCGAGCAGATGGTCGACGAGACGGGCCGCGGCGGTGGCCGAACGCTGATTGCCGCCGGAGGGAATGACGTACGCGCGTGGGAAGTCGGTCGTGTAGACGTCCTCGGGTCCGATGCCCGGAACACCCGGCACCGTCTCCGGCGAGACAGGCACCTGCGCGGCACCCGTCGCGCCACGCCGGAAGACCTCGATCTGGTCGGCGATGAGTGAAGCGCGATGCTTCTGGGCGTAGTCGAGGGTCGCGTCCATCGCAGCGCCCGCCACATCCACGTTGATCGCCGAGCGACGGCGCAGTTCGGCGACCGGCAGCTCGTCGTACTCCTCGTTGTTCACCGCGAGCGGGATCTCGACCGTGTGCGCGGCGACCGTGCCGTGGAAGGCCGCGTACTGAGGGGTGAAGATCGGCGGCCAGTCGTCCCAGCCCTCCTCCTGGTCGCGGAAGGGGATCTGGACAGGCTCCACGCCGTCCTTCTCGGGTGTGAAGCCGAGGCCGTTGACGGCGGACTCCATGTCGAGGGCGTTGGCGTAGGTGTTCTTGAGGAACAGGTCGTACTCGTAGTTCTCGCCGTGCGGGGGAGTGGTCGGCTCGATGAGGGTGCCGTTGACGTAGCCGTGCAGGTCGAGCATGACGGCCGGCTGCTTGTCGATCTCGATCTGCCGCATCGCGCGGGTCTCGGGCTGCGAGGCGGTGACGAAGTCGCGGTTCAGGTCGAAGCCGTTCGCGTTGGCGCGGGTGCCGGCGATACGGCCGTCGGGGTTCGCGGTGATGTTGAAGTACAGGCGGTGCTGGGCGAGGAGGCCGGTGGTGTCCTTGTCCTTGGCCTTCGCGAGCCGTTCGATGAGCTTGAGGGCGGCGTCGGTGCCCTCCCACTCGTTGCCGTGGATGTTGTTGTTGAAGAAGACGGGCGTTTTGTACGCGGCTTTCAAGGCGGGGTCCTTGGCGGCGGCCTGGGGTGCGTTCTCGATGAGTTCGCGCATACGTTCCTGAGCGCGGGCCTGCTTCGCCGACTCCGGGGCGGTGACGGTGACCAGGTATAAGCGGTGACCGCCCGCCGAACGGCCCGCGATCTCCACGCTGACGCGGTCGCCGAGCTGTTGGAGGGCGTTCAGCTTCGGGGCGATGGCGTGGTACGGGGTGAGGCCGAGCTTGATGGACTTGTCCGCGGGGTTCTGCGGGTCCGGGGTGAGGGTCTGCTCGCGGGGGTAACCGCGGGCTTCTGTGGTGAGGTCGGGGGCGGGGGAGGTGAGGGCCCGGTCGGTGGTGCTCTCGGGCGCTCTGGCAGCTGTGTCGGCTCCCTCCGAGGCGGATCCGGTCTCCCACTCGCGGGTCGGGGGCTGGGGCGTCGGATCTGCTACGGCGCCGTGCGGGCTGAGCAGGAGCGTTGCCGCCGCGGTGGCTGTGGCGGTGGCGATCAGGGCGGGTCTCGGTAGACGCACGCGTACCTCCTGTTAATCGGTACCGGGAGGTGTACCGGTTCGATTCCCCTGCAACAAGAGGGCGTTGGCGTGAGCGAGCGGGCATGCTGTGAGTGGGCGTCGGCGCCACGGGGGCCGGGCGCTGGAGCGCAGGGCGTGAGGCGAGGAGTAGTCCATGGCAACGATTCCGTCGCTACCCAGCAGGGATGACGTGGCGCGTATCGCACGGAACACGACCGATATCACCGGCCAACTTCTGGACACCGCGGGCAATATCACCCGTATTGCCATCAACACTTTTGATCCGCGCGACGGTTCCGGGGCGGAGGCGTTGCGCGTACTGCGCGAAACCACGGCCGAACTGGCCGAGGCCAGCGCGTCACCACAGGCGCAGGAAGCCTTCTACCGCGTCGTGGACACGCTGACGCGCCTCGGCACGAGCGGGGCACCGCTCGCCACCCACCCCGTCAGCGAACCCGCACAGGCGCTGCTCGCCGCGCTGGGCGACAGCCTGCTGCCGGTCCTCGACGCGGTGGGCCCGGCGCTGGAGGAGGCGGCGGAGGCGTTGGGCGAACTGGTGGAGGCAACGTCGCCACTGCTCCCCGCGGCGGCCGGGCTGGCGGCGGGCACACTCCTCGCCCTGTCTCCCCTGATACGGACCGCAGCAGACGTACTCCGGGACTCGTCCCCCGAACTCCGCCGCATAGCCGACGCACTGACGGCCGCGCTGGCTCCGCTACTGCCCTTGCAGGTGGCCCTGGCGGAACGGGCCGCTGCCGCGGGCGCGGGCGTCGTACGCGCGACACTCCCGCCCCTGGCGGACCTGACAGAGGCGACAGCCGCCGGCATCAAGGCGGGCCGCCCGCTCCTGATCGCCGGCGAGGAGTTCCTGGTGTCCAGCCTGGAACACCTCCAGCCCCTGCTCCTGGCGTCCGCCTCCCGGGCGGGTCGGGTGGCCCGGGAAGCGGCGATCCGCGTATCGGCGGCGGTGTCGCCTGCGGCGGAGCCGGGCGTTGTGGTGGCTGTGCAACCAGTGTGACGTGGGCGCGGCGGTGCGAGCACCGCCCCGGGCGAGTGGCGCTGGTGGCCGGGCACGAGGACCCCGATAGGCTGCCCCCATGCATGATCTGCGCGTGGGGTTCCGCTACTTGGCGCAAGGGCAGCGTTGGGTGGCCCGGCATGGGAAGCAGTTCGGGGTGGGGCTGATCCCTGGGCTCATCACGCTTGTGCTGTACGTGGGCGCCCTGGTCACCCTGGCGCTGTGGGGGAGTGACCTCGTCTCCTGGGCCACCCCCTTCGCCGACGACTGGGACAGCCCCTGGCTGGGACTCTTCCGCGGGTTCCTCACCGCCGTGCTCTTCGCGCTCGCCCTGCTCCTCGCTGTCGTCACCTTCACCGCCGTGACCCTGCTCATCGGGCAGCCCTTCTACGAGAACCTCTCCGAGAAGGTGGACCGGGACGTCTCGCCGGACGGGACGGCGCCCGAGTCGGGGCTGCCGTTGTGGCGGGAGTTGGTGATCTCGGGGCGGGACAGCCTGCGGATCGTCGCCAGGGCGGCCGTGTGGGGCGTGTTGCTCTTCGCGCTCGGGTTCATTCCGTTTGCCGGGCAGACCGTCGTGCCGGTGATCGGTTTCTTCGTCACCGGGTTCTTCCTGACCGAGGAGCTGACGGCAGTCGCAATGCAGCGCCGTCGCGTCGACCTCCGCGAACGCCTCCGCCTGTTGCGCGCCCGCAAGGCCCTGGTGTGGGGCTTCGGCACCCCCCTCGCCCTCGCCTTCGTCGTGCCGTTCGTCGCCGTGTTCCTGATGCCCGGCGCGGTCGCGGGCGCCACGCTGATGGCCCGCGACCTGCTGGGCGAGCAGACCGGAGAAGGAGAGGGAGAAGACGAGGGCGAGGGCCGGGGGCAGGTTCGGGGCGACTCCGTCGCCTGGTGATCTGCCGATACGCGTCCTGACCTACCGTGACGCCTCCGCCGCCACCCTCACGATCTCCCGGACCTGCGCGATGATGTCCAGCCGGTTCTGGACGAACTGCGGATCCGTGACCGTACCCGTCGCCGGGTCCGTGTTGCCCGTGCCGAACTGGAGCACCGGCGTGTGCACATGCCCGCCGGGCAGCGAGCCGCGCAGGCCCAGGCGGTCGCGCAGCAACGTCGCCCGGTATGCGATCTCGTTGGAGAGGTAGTTCCCGCCGCCTCCGGCCCGCGCCGTCGAACCCGGTGTCGGCCCTCCGGGCCGTACGACCGGATCCGTGCCGCCCGCCGGGATCTCAGTCACCTCCGTGTTGTCGTACACGGGGAAGCGACCGGTGCTCGCGGCCACAATCTCCTTGTATGGCAGGGTCGTTGGCGTCCATTGCGGCTGCGAGTCCGGGTCCTTCACCGGGATGGTCTCCGTGCGCGAGAGGTTCTCGTTGTCGGGGAAACCGCCCCGCCAGGCGCCGTTGGTGCGTTCGATGTCGAAACGGCCCACGCGCCCCTGGCTGACCGTGGTGAACAGGTCGACGCGGGGGAGGTACGGGCGCAGCGTCCGCTCCACGGTGCCGTCGGTGAAGTCCTGCCAGCGGACCGGGAAGAGCGCGGTCTCGATACGGGCCGGGCCATCCGCCGTCTTGATCACCGTGCCGTCGAGCGCGAGGGCTGTGGCCCCGGAGGGGTTGGAGATCCGTACGTCGCGGTCCAGCGTGAACGGGTCGAAGCCGGTGACCAGGATCCGCTTGACGCCCTTACGATTCGGATAGCGGATGGTGTCCTGGCCTCGGGACGTTCGCTCAAGTGATGTGAGCAGCTTGGTGCGTTGGGTATCGGTGAGGCCGAACTCCGGCTCCCACTGGCGTACTTCTCGGGTCATCCCGAGCCGCGCCCAGTACAGTGGCCGGTCATCGTCCCGACTCAGGTCACCGCCCGACGGACCCCGCCCCTGAGCCCGGTCCACCGCCCGGCGCCACAGCTCCTCACCGTGCCGTACGACCAACCGCTCGGCCTCCGCATACGACCGCACCCTGCCCAGCCCTCGTGCCAACTCCGGCGCCACCGTGTCGAATCCGGAGCGGCGCAGGATCTCCTGGGGCGCCGCCCTGTCGAGGCGCTGTTCCTCAACGGTGGGCGCGGCCGTGGGCTCCTCGGCGGGCGCAGCCAGGGCGGGCGGGGTCGCGAGGCCTGCGAGGACGGCCGCCAGTCCGAGGGCGCCGAGCCGAACACGTATATAGGTCAAGGGAGTTCAGGTCCTTCCGTCACGCGAAATGCCGGGTGGCGGCAGTATTGCGTGACGGATGGGGCGTACGCCATGGGGCACGGTCACCGAGCCCCCTGTGTCAACTCCCGTTCTCACCAAGCAGCGTGAGGAAGTCCCGGAACGCACCGGGCATGTCCACCTTCTCCGGCGCCAGCAGCCACTGGTACTGAAGCCCGTCCATCACCGCGACGAGCAGCGGAGCCGCACGTTCCGGCGTGAGTCCGCTCGGCAGTCGCTCGCCGTACTCGCAGCGAAGCACCGCCGCCATGTTCGCGCGCACGGCCTCGTACCGGCCGGTGAAGAACTCGCGTGCCGGATGTTCCTCAGTCACGCTCTCGCCGAGCAGTGCCGAGAAGGTCTGCACGATGCCCGGACGCATCGCGTTGTAGTCGACGAGTGAGGCGAGCAGGTCGAGGCGCCATTGGGAGTCCGGCATCGCGTCCCACTGGTCGCGCTCCTCCAGGACGGCGACGAGCATGGCCTCCTTCGTCGGGAAGTAGTGCAGCAGCCCCTGCTGGGTGAGCCCCACCCGCTCGGCGACCGCACCCAGACTCGCCCCCCGGTATCCACGCTCGGCAATCACCACCAGGGCGGCCCGGAGAATCTCCGCACGCCGCTCGGCACCCTTGATTGCCCTGGTCGTCGTCATATGGCCACCGTACGACATGCGCACGACGTGTGTGAAGATTCATGTAACGACGAGATAACGGAACCTACCTATCTACTGGTGACAGGTGCACGATGGACGGACGGGACGGACGTCGTCAATGAGGAGGCACCGGTATGGCGGGAACGCAGGGCAACCCCCCGGCTGGCAAGGACAATCAGGGCAATCACTCGGCCAACCAGGCGCGCGAGGCCGTGGTCGAAGCCGCGCTCGGCAGGCTCGACCTCGACGCGAAGGCGCGGTTGCTCGCAGGTCAGGACACCTGGTCCCTGCCCGCCCTGCCCGAAATCGGCCTGAAGTCCCTGGTCATGTCCGACGGCCCGATCGGCGTACGAGGCGTGCGCTGGACCGCCGACGACCCGTCCGTCGCGCTGCCGTCCCCGACCGCGCTCGCCGCCACCTGGGATCCTGAACTCGCCCGCAGGGCAGGGGTGCTGCTCGCCCAGGAGGCCCGCCGCAAGGGCGTGCACGTCCTGCTCGCGCCCACCGTCAACCTTCACCGGTCGCCACTCGGCGGGCGCCACTTCGAGGCGTACAGCGAGGACCCGTATCTGACAGGGCGGATCGGCACCGGGTACGTCAGCGGTGTGCAGGAGGGCGGCGTCGGCACCACCGTCAAGCACTTCGTCGCGAACGACGCCGAGACCGACCGCTTCACGGTCAACAACCTGGTCTCCGAACGCGCCCTGCGCGAACTCTACTTGGCCCCCTTCGAGGCCATCGTCGCCGACGCCCGCCCCTGGGGCATCATGACCGCCTACAACTCGGTCAACGGCACGACAATGACCGAGCACCGCCGGCTCGTCGACGAAGTCCTGCGCGGTGAATGGGGCTTCGACGGCATCAACGTCTCCGACTGGACGGCCGCCCGGTCCACCGTCGCCGCCATCGTCGGCGGTCTCGACATCGCGATGCCCGGCCCGCAGACCGTGTACGGCGCGGCTCTCGCGCAGGCAGTACGGGAAGGGCAGGTCGCGGAGGCCAAGCTCGACGCGGCGGTACGGAACGTGCTGCGGCTCGCAGCCCGCACCGGCATCCTGGAGGGCGCCGAGCCCGCCGTCACCGAGCTGCCCGGGACCGTCGACGGCGAGGCCCTGGCCCGCGAGATCGCCCGCCGCTCCTTCGTCCTCGTACGCAATGAAGGCGCCCTTCCGCTGCCCGAAGGACACCGGGTCGCCCTGATCGGCGCCGCCGCCCGCGACGCCCGCGTCCTCGGCGGCGGGTCCGCCACCGTCTTCCCCGCCCGCATCGTCTCACCGCTCGACGGACTCACCGCCGCCCTGCCCGAGGGCAGCCTGACGTACGCGGTCGGCGCCGACCCGAACGAGGAACTCACCCCCGCCGACAAGGGATTTGAGCTGCGCGCCGTCTGCCGGGACGCCGACGGCAACGTCATCGGGACGACGCCGGCAGCGAGCGGCCACCTCCAGTGGATGGGCGACGACCTCCCCGAGGGCGTCACCTACGACACCCTGCACAGCGTCGAGCTGACCGGCACCTTCACCCCGCGGGAGAGCGGCCCGCACACGTTCGGCGTCCGGGGCCTGGGCGAGTTCACGCTGACGGTGGACGGCACCACCTACTTCGACGGGCAGCAGCTCCCCGCCGAGGACGCCGACCCGTTCGAGGCCTTCTTCGCGCCCCCGGTGCCGCGTGCCGAGGCCGAACTGCGGGCGGGCGAACCGGTGGAGGTGTCCCTCAAGTACGTCGTGACCCTGCCTGAGGGCGTCGCCATGAAGGTCATCACCTTCACCTTCGCCCACCAGGAGCCGCAGCGCGACCCCGACGAACTGATCGCCGAGGCGGCCGAGGCCGCCCGCGCCGCCGACACCGCCGTCGTCGTGATCGCCACCACCGAGCGCGTGGAGTCCGAGGGCTTCGACCGGAAGGACCTGCGGCTCCCCGGCCGCCAGGACGACCTCGTCCGCGCGGTCGCCGCCGCCAACCCGAACACCGTCGTGGTCGTCAACTCCGGCTCCCCGGTGGAACTTCCCTGGCGTGACGAGGTCGCCGCCGTACTGCTCGACTGGTTCCCGGGCCAGGAGGGCGGCGCCGCGCTGGCGGACGTGCTCACCGGTGCGTACGAACCGGGCGGCCGACTGCCCACCACCTGGGGCTCGCTGACGGACGCCCCGGTCACCCAGGTCACCCCGGTGGACGGCGAACTCCCTTACACGGAGGGCGTTTTCATCGGCTACCGCGCCTGGCACAAGGAGGGCAGGACCCCCTCGTACGCCTTCGGCCACGGCCTCGGCTACACCGACTGGACGTACGAGTCGGTCAAGGTCGAGGGCAGCACGGCCACGGTCCGCGTCACCAACTCCGGTACGCGCGCGGGCCGCGAGGTCGTCCAGGTCTACCTCGCGCCGACGGAGGCCGACTCCGAGCGGCCGGTCCGGTGGCTCGCCGGGTTCGCGGGTGTCGAGGCCGGGCCCGGTGAGAGCGTCGAGGTCGGGGTCGAACTTCCGCGCCGGGCCTTCGAGATCTGGGACGAGAACGCGAACACGTGGGCGTTCGTGAAGGGTTCGTACCAGGTGGAGGCGGGGCGGTCGATCGCGGACCGGCGGGTCACGACGACGATCGACGTGTGACGTCCGAGGGGCCCCTGCGGGCCCCTGCGCGCGCCGCGTCCGTCAGCCGGTCGGCAGTTTCAAGTCGGCCGGCTTCGGCGCCGTCACCACGCGATACGCCATCTCCGCCAGCAGCTTCTGGCCGCTCGTGCTCGGGTGGAACCAGTCCACGGTGCTCAACTGCGCAGTGGCGAACCGGTACTTGTATACGGCCCCGGTGTCGAAGCGGCACAGCTTGTCCTTCGCGCACACATCTTCCAGTACGGCGTTGTACTCCTTGACCCGGTCCTGCACGCTGTCGCGCCGCGACGTCGACGCCGCGCCCAGGTCGTCCGGGTCCGCCAGCATCGAGGGGCAGATGCCCAGCTTCCATAGGCGCTTGCTGGCCTCGCTGGTCCGGCCGATCGACCACAGCCGCTTCAGATCGGGCACGCTCGCCACAAACACCTGGGTCTTGGGCGACGCCTCGCGCAGCGTGCTCATCGCGTCCTCGAACTGGGCGCGGAACTCCGGCACCGGTGTCATGGCGGCCACCGTCGGCTGGCAGGCGTCATTGGCGCCGGCCAGCACCGTCACCAGTTCAGGCTTCCTTGTTGCCGCCTGAGAAATTTGGTCGTCCAGCTCGGCCATCTGGGCGCCGGTCTTCGCGTAGTTCCAGCTCCGCTGCGCGGCCCCGGCCTTCCCGAGCAGCCGCAGCGCGAGGCTGTTGACCTTCGCGTCGGTGCCGGTCGCCCATGAGACCTTGGGGCAGTCGGACAGCGCCTCGCAGGCGTCGAAGGCACGCGTGATGGAATCGCCGACCGCGGCGATCGAGTTCGGGGAGAGGTCCCAGGCGGGGGTGGGTTTCGTGGACGGTTTCGACCGCGAGGTGCTACCGGTGGGGGCAGCTTCGTTGCCGCCGACCGCGTCGCAGCCGGCCGTCCCCACGATGCCCAGAAGTGCCGCCGCCGCTGTGACGGCAACGGCACGTGATCGGTAGCTACGCTTCCGCATTCCCGGATCCCCTCGCTAGTCGTGCAACGGTAACCCGTTGTTCTGGCGTCCTCCGAGTAGCTGTGTTTTTCCGGAGGACGCGTAGTCCGTTTGTGGCTACGCCGCGGGCCGGACCCCCGGCCGGGACTCCGAACGCGCGTCCCGCCGGGTGGCTGTGTTTTCCCGGGGGGGCAACCCCCGGACCCCCGGCCGAGACTCCGAACGCGCGTCCCGCCGGGTGAAACCTAGGTGTTTCGGGGCGCTGGGACCGACGGTACGTCACACTCCTTGCGCCCTCGCGCGGTAGCCTCGCCACGTGGCTGCCTGCCAACGAGGTTCCGCCAAGTTACAAGATGTCCCGCTCTGCCCGGAGGTCCCAGTGACGACACGTGGAGTTCTCTACGTGCACTCCGCGCCGCGTGCGCTGTGCCCACACGTCGAATGGGCAGTCGCGGGCGTGCTCGGTACACGCGTCAACCTGGACTGGATCCGGCAGCCGGCGGCGCCAGGCACCTGGAGATCCGAGTTCTCCTGGCAGGCAGAGGCCGGCACCGCCTCCAAACTGGCCTCGGCACTGCGCGGCTGGCAGATGCTGCGCTTCGAGGTCACCGCCGAGCCATCCGCCACCGCCGAGGGCGAGCGCTACAGCTGCACCCCTGACCTGGGCATCTTCCACGCCGTCACCGGAATCCACGGCGACATCCTGATCCCCGAGGACCGGCTGCGCGCCGCCCTCGTCCGCGCCCAGAGCGGCGAGACGGAACTGGAGTCCGAACTCACCAAGCTCCTCGGCAAGCCCTGGGACGACGAACTGGAGCCCTTCCGGTACGCGGGAGAGGGCGCCCCCGTGCGCTGGCTCCATCAGGTCGTCTGACGCCTGCTCAAACACGTGCGAAGGGCCCCACCAGACGGTGGGGCCCTTCGCACGTGTAGACGCACATCACACCGCGTACGACCGGAAATCGCTCTGCGGCGGCTGGAATCAGCCGGATCAGACGGTCCGGAACGCCAGTACCACGTTGTGTCCGCCGAAGCCGAACGAGTCGTTCAGCGCGGCGATGCGGCCCTCGACGGGGAGCTTGCGGGCCTCGCCGCGGACGACATCGGCGTTGGCCTCGGCCTCCGGGTCGAGGTTCTCGATGTTGATGGTCGGCGGGGCCACCCGGTGGTACAGGGCGAGCACCGTCGCGACCGACTCCACGCCGCCCGCGCCACCGAGGAGGTGACCCGTCATCGACTTGGTGCCGGAGACCGCGAAGTGGTCGGCGTCGTCACCGAAGACCTTGCGCAGCGCCTTCAGTTCGGCGATGTCGCCGGCCGGCGTCGAGGTGGCGTGCGCGTTCACGTGCACGATCTCGGCCGGGTTGAGGTCGGTGTTGTCGAGCAGGTTCTGCAGGGCGTGCGAGATGCCGAGGCCCTCGGGCTCCGGCTGCACGATGTCGTGGCCGTCGGCGGAGATGCCCTGGCCGACCGCCTCCGCGTAGACGCGGGCGCCGCGCTTGGCGGCGTGCTCGGCCGACTCGAGGACGATGACGCCCGCGCCTTCACCGAGGACGAAGCCGTCGCGCGCCGTGTCGTAGGGGCGCGAGGCGCCCTGCGGGTCGTCGTTGTTCTTGGACATCGCCATCATGTTGCCGAACGCGGCGATGGGCAGCGGGTGGATGGCCGCCTCCGTGCCACCGGCGACGACCACGTCGGCGCGGCCGGTGCGGATCATCTCGATCGCGTAGCCGATGGCCTCGGCGCCCGACGCACAGGCGGACACCGGGGTGTGCACGCCGGCGCGGGCACCCACGAGGAGACCCACGTTGGCGGACGGGCCGTTCGGCATCAGCATCGGAACGGTGTGCGGGGAGACGCGGCGTACGCCCTTCTCCTTCAGTACGTCGTACTGGTCGAGGAGCGTGGTGACGCCGCCGATGCCGGAGGCGATGACCGCACCCAGCCTGTTCGGGTCGACGTCAGCGCCCTCGCCCGCCTTGTCGGTGTAACCGGCGTCGGCCCAGGCCTCCTTGGCCGCGATCAGCGCGAACTGCGCCGAGCGGTCGAGGCGGCGGGCCTGCGGCCGGGGGATGACCTCGGTCGGCTCCACGGCGATCGGGGCCGCGATACGGACCGCCTGCTCGGCGGCCCACTCCTGCTCCAGGGGCTTGACACCGGAACGACCGGCGACGAGACCCTCCCAGGTCGAGGCTGCGTCGCCACCCAGCGGTGTGGTTGCGCCGATACCGGTGACGACCACGGTGCGATTGGTCGGGCTCACGGGAATTCTTTCTCCAACGTTACGAGGATCAGCGGCGCCACCGCCGGGTGGCGGGGCCTTCAGCGCCCGGGGCTCAGCGGCCTGCTCAGCCCTGGTGCTTGAGGATGTACTCGGTCGCGTCGCCGACCGTCTTGAGGTTCTTGACGTCGTCGTCCGGGATCTTGACGTCGAAGCGCTCTTCGGCGGCGACGACCACCTCGACCATGGACAGCGAGTCGACGTCCAGGTCGTCGGTGAAGGACTTGTCCAGCTGGACGTCCTCGGTGGGGATCCCGGCGATCTCGTTCACGATGTCGGCGAGACCGGCGACGATCTCTTCCTGAGTGGCGGCCATGTGAGGCGCTCCTTCGTAGATATCCAGAGGGTGTGGCGCCCGCCGCGTCAGCGGCAGGTGTTGCGTTGTCCGCGCCGGGTCCGGGGACCTGGCACGGGGTGCCTAGGGGAGGGTAACGACCGTCGCGGCGTACACGAGACCCGCCCCGAAGCCGATGACGAGCGCGGTGTCGCCGCTCTTCGCCTCGCCGGTCGCCAGGAGCCGCTCCATAGCGAGCGGGATCGAGGCGGCCGAGGTGTTGCCGGTGGTGCGCACGTCACGCGCGACCGTGACGTGCTCCGGCAGTTTGAGTGTCTTCACCATCGAGTCGATGATCCGCTCGTTGGCCTGGTGGGGAATGAAGACGTCCAGGTCGTCCGGGGTGATTCCGGCCGCTTCCAGCGCCTGCTGAGCGACCTTCGCCATCTCGAACACGGCCCAGCGGAACACCGCCTGGCCCTCCTGCGTGATCGCAGGGAACTTGATCTCGCCCTTGGAGTCGAGCGGAAGCTGGGACACATCGCCGACCCGGAAACGGTCCCAGGGGACGGTCTGCTTGATCGTGTCGGCTTTGTCGCCCTCGGAGCCCCAGACGGTCGGGCCGATGTGCGGCTCCTGCGAGGGGCCGACGACGACCGCGCCCGCGCCGTCACCGAACAGGAAGGCCGTCGCCCGGTCCTCCAGGTCGGTGAGGTCGGACAGCCGCTCCACGCCGATGACGAGTACGTACTCCGCCGAACCCTCGACGACCATGCCCTTGGCGAGCGTGATGCCGTAGCCGAAGCCCGCGCAGCCCGCCGAGATGTCGAAGGCGGCGGCCTTGTTCGTGCCGAGCTTGTCGGCGATCTCGGTGGCGACGGCCGGGGTCTGGCTGAAGTGCGAGACGGTCGAGACGACCACGGCGCCGATCTGCTCGGCCGTGATCCCGGAGTCGGCGATCGCCTTGCCGGATGCCTCGATGGACATCGCGGCGACGGTCTCCTCGTCGGAGGCCCAATGACGGGTCTCGATGCCGGAGCGCGAGCGGATCCACTCGTCGGAGGAGTCGATCGTCTCGAGGATCACCTCGTTCGGCACGACCCGGGTGGGACGGTAGCCGCCCACGCCCATGATCCGTGCGTACGGGGCGCCCTTGCTGGGCCTGATCTTCGACATGCTCTCGGGCTCCTTGTCAGGCAGCGTGCTCGGCGATGAGCTCGCGAGCAGCGTCGAGGTCGTCAGGGGTCTTGAGCGCCAGCGTCTTCACACCGGGCAGCGCGCGCTTGGCGAGACCGGTCAGCGTGCCGCCGGGGCACACCTCGACCAGCGCGGTCACGCCCAGTTCCTTGAAAGTCTCCATGCACAGGTCCCAGCGGACCGGGTTGGCGACCTGGCCGACCAGGCGGGACAGCACCTCGGTGCCGGTGGCGACGGCCTGGCCGTCCTTGTTCGAGACGTACGTGATCTTCGGGTCGGCCGGCGCCAGCTCCGCCGCGGCCTGCTCCAGGCTCGCGACCGCGGGGGCCATGTGGTGCGTGTGGAAGGCGCCCGCGACCTTGAGGGCCACGACGCGTCGTACGCCCTCGGGCTTGTCGGCCTCCAGAGCGGCCAGCTCCTCCATGGTGCCGGCGGCGACGATCTGGCCTGCGCCGTTTACGTTCGCAGGGGTCAGGCCGAGCTTCTCCAGATGCGGGATCGTCGTCTCGGGATCACCGCCGAGCAGCGCCGACATACCGGTCTCGGTGATCGCGGCGGCCTCGGCCATGGCCAGACCGCGCTTGCGTACGAGTTCCAGGGCGGCCGTGTCGTCCAGTACGCCTGCGAAGGCGGCGGCCGTGATCTCGCCGACGCTGTGGCCCGCGACGGCACTCGGTGCCACCTCGCCGAGCGCGGACGCCGACAGGAGTCCGGCCGCGACGAGGAGCGGCTGCGCCACCGCCGTGTCGCGGATCGCGTCCGCGTCGGCCTGCGTGCCGTAGTGGGCAAGGTCGAGTCCGATGGCGTCCGACCACGTGCCGAGACGGTCGGCGGCGCCGGGGAGTTCGAGCCAGGGGGTCAGGAAGCCGGGCGTCTGGGCGCCCTGGCCGGGAGCGACGAGTACGAGCACTCTCACACTCTCTCTTGTGGACGGCCGACGCCGCCCGTGGGGACAGGGACGAAGAACAGCAGGGGGTTTTGTGGAGCCCCGACAAAAGCCTAGAGCTGGGGATCTCCATCGGCCAGACGCCCCAGGATCAGCGCGATCCGGAGTGTGAAGGCGGATCGTACATCGGAGGGTGACCAACCGGTGACGTCAGTCACACGTCGAAGCCGGTAGCGCACGGTGTTCGGGTGAACGAAGAGCATCCGTGCGGCGCCCTCCAGACTGCTCGCCTGCTCCAGATACACGCTCAGCGTCTCCAGAAGAGCGGACCCGGCTTCCTCCAGCGGTCTGTAGATCTCCTCCACCAATTGCTCGCGCGCGGCGGGGTCGCCGGCGATCGCGCGCTCCGGCAGCAGATCGTCCGCCAGTACCGGCCGCGGGGCGTCCTGCCAGGCAAAACACGCCTTGAGCCCGGCGGCGGCGGCCTGCGCGGACCGGGTCGCGGCGAGCAGATCGGGCACGACGGGTCCGGCCACGACCGGTCCCGCCGCATACGGCCCGATCAGCGACTTGGCGACCCCCAGAGGATCGTCACTGCCACCGGCGATGACGACGAGCCGGTCGCCGAGGACTCCGGTGAGGACCTGGAGCTTGGCGTGCCGGGCGGCCCGCCGGATCGCCTCGACGGTCAGCTCGCTGTCACCGTCGGGGGCCGTGCCCAGCACCACGCACACATGCTCGGGCGAGTTCCAGCCGAGGGCCGCGGCCCGGCTGACGGCTCCCTCGTCGGCCTCGCCGGACAGGACGGCGTTGACGACCAGCGACTCCAGCCGGGCGTCCCAGGCACCGCGTGCCTCGGCGGCCTGTGCGTACACCTGGGCGGTGGCGAAGGCGATCTCGCGGGCGTACACGAGGAGAGCCTCGCGCAGGAGGGACTCGTCGCCGGGGGCCGCGACCTCGTCGATCGCGGACTCCATGACCTCGATGGTCGTACGCACCATCTCCACGGTCTGGCGCAGCGTGATCGCCCTGGTCAGCTCGCGGGGTGCGGTGCCGAAGACGTCGGTGGAGATGGCCTGCGGGGCGTCCGGATGCCGGAACCACTCGGTGAAGGCGGCGATACCGGCCTGGGCGACGAGCCCGATCCACGACCGGTTCTCCGGAGGCATCGCCCGGTACCACGGCAGCGTCTCGTCCATGCGCGCGATGGCCTGCGCGGCGAGGCTTCCGGAGGACTTCTCCAGCCGCTTCAGGGTCGCGGCGTGCGCGTGGGCGGCGTGCGCAGCGGCTTTGGTGGCGTGGGATTCGGGTTCGGGCACGGGACAAGACTGCCTTATCCGGACGGGAGTGTGCGGCGGCGGGTCTCAGAAGAGGGTGGCCGCGGGTCTACGGTGGGCCCTGTGATGGACGTACGGCGCTCCGGCGAGCGCTACCGCGGAGGCGACCCGGCGGCCGGGATCGAGTCCCTGCACGCCTTCTCCTTCGGGCCCCACTACGACCCCGACAATCTCCGTTTCGGCGCGGTCATCGCCTGCAACGAGGAGCGGCTCGCGCCCGGCGCGGGTTTCGACGAGCACCCGCACAGTCACACGGAGATAGTGACCTGGGTCGTCTCGGGCGAGCTGACGCACCGGGACTCGGCGGGCCACGAGTCGGTCGTCCGGCCCGGGGATGTGCAGCGGCTCAGCTCGGGCGGCGGTGTACGGCACGTGGAGCGCAACGACGGCGCCGAGCCGCTGGTCTTCGTCCAGATGTGGCTCGCCCCGCTGTCGCCGGGCGGCGATCCCGCGTACGAGATCGTCCACGGCATCGCGGACTCCACGCCGTACGCGGTTCCGGAGGCGGGGGCGATGCTGCATGTGCGGCGGCTGGGGGTGGGGGAGCGGACGGCTGTGCCGGACGGGGCGCACGTCTACGTCCATGCGGTACGCGGCGGAGTACTGCTCGACGGCACGGAGCTGGGCCCCGGCGACTCGGCGCGGCTCACTGCCGCGAAAGACCTGGAGGCGGTGGGCGTGAGCGCGGCGGAGCTGCTGATCTGGGAGATGGCCGGCTAGCGGCTGGTGGACAGGCGTGGGGCTTGAGATGCCGAAGTGATCCAAGAGGTGTCCACTGAAGGGGTCGGACACCCGCTCGGCAGAGAACCGAGGCCATGGCCAACCGCGAAAGCACAGAGGGACGGGGCAAGCCACCGAAGGGGGGCCTGCGACGGCTGGGGGAGTGGTGTGCCCACCACTTCGTGATCGTGATCGTCGCCTGGCTGGTGGCCCTCGGCGGGCTGCAGGCGCTGAACCACCTCCACGGCGGAACGTACTCCGACGACTTCGCTCTGTCCGACGTGCAGTCCGAGGAGGGCCTGGACGTCCTGAAGGAGCACGATCCGCAGGCCGGCGGCTACAGCAGCCAGATCGTCCTGCACGACGACGACAAGGCCCTCACCTCGCTCGGCTCGCAGATGTCGACCACCGTCGCCGACCTGCAGAAACTGCCGCACGTCCTGTCCGTGCAGAACCCGCTGGAGGCCACCTCCTCGAAGGTCGGCCCGGTGTCCTCAGATGGGAAGACCGCCTACGTCACCATCCGCTTCGACGAGCAGCCGTCCCTCCTCGGCGACGGCTACCTCGACGGGGTCGACGACGCCGTCGAGCCGCTCAGGGACGCCGGCGTCGAGGTCGAGTACGGCGGATCGCTGGGCGAGCTGGCGCGACCCGACGCCGACGACCGGGTGAGCGAGCTGATCGGCTTCGCGGTCGCCATCGTCGTCCTGCTCATCGGCTTCGGCAGTGTGATCGCCGCCGGACTGCCCCTGATCACCGCGCTGATCGGCGTGGTCGGCGGACTCGCCTGCCTCGGGTTGCTCGCCATCGCGTTCACGTTCGCGACGGTGTCACCCACCCTCGCCACGATGATCGGCCTCGGCGTCGGGATCGACTACGCGCTCTTCCTGATCACCCGTCACCGGCAGAACCTCATGGACGGCGCGGACCCGGTGCGCGCCGCCGGCCACGCCAACGCCACCAGCGGGCGCGCGGTGCTGGTGTCCGGAACCACGGTGATCGTCGCCCTGATGGGCCTGTTCACGTCCGGCGTGAGCTTCATCGGCAAACTGGGCCTGGCCGCGGCCGTCACGGTCGTCTCGGCCGTCCTCGGCGCGCTCACCCTGGTCCCTGCCCTGCTGGGGCTGATCGGCCGGCGTATCGACCGCTACACGGTGCGCCGCCCGGTCGCCGAGACCGGTGCCGACGACGGCGCCGAGGCCCAGGGCACCTGGCACCGCTACGCCCAGCGCGTGGAGCGCAGACCCCTGCAGTTCCTGGCGGCGGGCCTCGCCACCATCGCGGTGCTGGCCATCCCGGTGTTCTCGATCCAGCTCGGCCACATCGGCGACGGCGCCGACCCCACGTCCTTCACCGACCGGCGGGCCTACGACCTGATGACCGACGCGTTCGGCCCGGGCTCCAACGGGCCCCTCACCGTCGTCATCGACCAGACCTCCGTACCGGACTCACAGCGCTCGGATCTCGCCTCGCACGCCCAGCAGACCCTGAACGGCGTGTCCGGGAACTCCTTCGTCACGCCACTGACGCCGACGCAGGACGGAGACGTCCTGCTCGGCACCGTCTACTCGGCCGGGTCCCCGCAGAACGCGGACACCACGGACCTCGTGAACCGGCTCGTCGACGACACCCTGCCCGCGGCGGTCTCCGGCACCGACGCCAAGGGCTACGTCACCGGGACGACGGCCGCGCAGGTCGACTTCCGCGACATCGTCGCGAGCCGGCTGCCGCTGATCATCGGCGTGGTGGTCGCCCTGGCCTTCCTGATCGTCCTCGCGGTCTTCCGCGGCCTGCTCGTGGCCCTCAAGGCGGCCGTCCTCAACGTCCTGTCGATCGCCGCCTCGTACGGCGTCGTCGTCGCCGTCTTCCAGTGGGGCTGGGGCGGGCCCGCGCTGGGCGTCAACGGCAAGGTGCCCATCGAGAGCTATGTGCCGATGATGATGTTCGCCATCATCTTCGGACTGAGCATGGACTACGAGATCTTCCTGCTGTCCCGCGTGCACGAGGCCTGGCTGCGCACGGGGGATGCCAAGGCCTCGGTCGCCCATGCGCTGGAGATCACCGCGCGCGTGATCACCTGCGCGGCCCTGATCATGGTGAGCGTCTTCGCAGCCTTCATCGTCAGCGACAACATCGTGGTCAAGATGCTGGGCCTGGGCCTCGCCGTCAGCGTGCTCATCGACGCCACGGTGGTCCGCCTGCTCATGGTGCCCGCGGTACTGACCCTGCTGGGCCGACACGCCTGGTGGACGCCCCGGTGGCTGGACAAGATCCTGCCGCACATCGACACGGAGGGAGAGGGCGAGACCCTCGCTGCTGAACGCGCTACAGCTCGGCCAGTACCGCGTCCGTGAACACCGGCCACGCCTCGATCGCCCAGGGCCCGAACGCCCGGTCCGTCAGCGCGACACAGGCCGCGCGCGCGTCCGGATCGACCCACAGGAACGTGCCCGACTGGCCGAAGTGGCCGCAGGTCCGTGGAGAGGATGAACTGCCCGTCCAGTGGGGGGACTTGGAGTCGCGTATCTCGAAGCCCAGGCCCCAGTCGTTGGGGTTCTGGTGGCCGTACCCCGGAAGGACGCCCTTCGTGCCGGGGTACTGGACCGTCATCGCCTCGGCGACCGTCCGCGGGTCGAGCAGACGCGGCGCCTGCACCTCGGCCGCGAAGCGGACCAGGTCGTCGACGCTCGAGACGCCGTCCTTGGCGGGCGAGCCGTCGAGCGTCGTCGACGTCATCCCCAGCGGCTCCAGCACCGCCTGCCGCGCGTAGTCCGCGAACGGGATGTCCGTCGCCTTCGCGACATGATCTCCCAGCGCCTCGAACCCCGCGTTGGAGTACAGCCGCCGCTCCCCGGGCGCCGACATCACCCGGTGCTCGTCGAAGGCCAGCCCGGAGGTGTGGGCGAGGAGATGGCGGACCGTGGAGCCGGGCGGGCCCGCTGGTTCGTCCAGCTCGATCGCCCCTTCCTCGTACGCGACCAGCGCGGCGTACGCGGCGAGCGGCTTGGTGACCGAGGCCAGGGGGAAGCGGTGCCCGGTCGCGCCGTACGACCCGAGGACGGTGCCGTCCGCGCGTACGACGGCCGCGGCGGCGGAGGGCACCGGCCAGTTCTCGATCAACGCCAGGCTGTGCAGTGACATGCGTACGAGGTTATGCGGCTCACAGCGTCAGCCGCATCGAGGGGTCGGGCTTGCGTACGAAGCCCAGCGACGCGTACAGCGGCTCGGCCTCGGCGGAGGCGTTCAGATCGACCTGGGCGGCGCCCTTCTCGCGGAACCAGTCGAGGAGGCTCTCCATGCACGCGCGCGCGTACCCGCGGCGCCGCGCGTCCGGGTCGGTGGCCACACTGAAGACGTACCCCACGCGGCCGTGCGGATTGTCCGCCCGCCCGATCCGGTACTCGAGGGTCCCGACGACGAGCGCCGCGAGCGCGTCCGGCCGGTCTGGGTGGTCGACGACGAAGGCCGCGAAGTCCCCGTCCGCATCGGCGAGTCTGGCGCGTACGGTGGGCAGGGACTCGGCGTGCCACTCGGTTGAACTGTCCGCGCTGAAGACCGAGTTGATCATCACCTGACGTAGCCGGAGCACTTCTTCCGCGTCCTCGACTGTGGCACGTCGTACGAGACTCATGTCCCGCACGCTAACCACCGCGCTCACGTCACGTCCTCCGGTTTTCTCACCGTATTCGCTTGCTTGGAGCGCACTCCAAGGTTTTAGCGTGGGGGCCATGACGGTGATGGAGACCACGAGTACTACCAGGACCGACAGTTGCGCCGGCCCGCGGCAGGTCGACAGACGCCCGGACGGACAGGACAAGTACACGATCAGCGAAGTCGTCGCCTTCACCGGTCTGACGGCGCACACCCTGCGCTGGTACGAGCGCATCGGGCTGATGCCGCACATCGACCGCTCGCACACCGGCCAGCGCCGCTACAGCAACCGCGACCTGGACTGGCTCGACCTCGTCGGCAAGCTCCGGCTGACCGGCATGCCGGTCGCCGACATGGTGCGGTACGCGGAGCTGGTGCGCGAGGGCGACCACACCTATGGCGACCGCTTCGAGCTCCTGAAGGCGACCCGGCAGGACGTCCTGTCCCGGATCGCCGAACTCCAGGACACGCTCGCGGTACTCGACCGAAAGATCAATTTCTACGCGGACGCCGGGCGTGCCCTGGCGTCGGAGAGGTCCTGATGACGGACAGCAAGATCGCGAAGGTGGAACTCGGCACGGGCGGCCCCGAGGTCGGTGTACAGGGCCTCGGCTGCATGGGGATGAGCTTCGCGTACGGCCCGACGGACGCCGACGAGGCACGGGCCACCCTGGAGCGCGCGCTGGAACTGGGCGTGACGCACTATGACACCGCCGATGCCTACGGCCAGGGCGAGAACGAGAAGTTCCTGTCCCCGTTCTTCAAGGCCCACCGCGACGAGGTCGTCATCGCGACGAAGTTCGCCCTGGCGATCCCGCCGGACGAGCCGACGAAGCGCATCATCCGCAATGACGCGCCGTACATCCGCCAGGCCGTCGAGGCGAGCCTGACGCGCCTGGACGTCGACGTGATCGACCTCTATTACATGCACCGCCGCGACCCGAGCGTCCCCATCGAGGAGACCGTCGGGGTCATGGCCGAGCTGGTGCGCGAGGGCAAGGTCAAGCACCTTGGGCTCAGTGAGGTCACGGGCGGCGAGCTGCGCGCGGCGCAGGCCGTGCATCCGATCGCGGCCGTGCAGTCGGAGTGGTCGTTGTTCAGCCGCGACATCGAGGCCGGCGTCGTACCGGCCGCCCGTGAGCTGGGCGTGGCCCTGGTGCCGTACTCGCCGCTCGGCCGCGGCTTCCTCACGGGCTCCTTCGCCAACGCCGAGAAGGACCTGACCGCCGACGACTTCCGCCGTATGCAGCCCCGCTTCACGGGCGAGAACGCGGCCGCCAATGTGGCCCTCCTCGAGCCGATACGGGCGGTCGCCGACTCCCACAGCGCCTCGCTCGGGCAGATCGCGCTGGCGTGGGTGCAGCAGCAGGCGGCGATGCACGGGCTGCCGGTCGTACCGATCCCTGGCACCCGCAAGCGCAGCCGCATCGAGGAGAACGTGGCGGCCACCCGCATCGTCCTCAGCGAGGATGACATGGCTCTGCTGGAGCCGATCGCCTCCAAGGTGGCCGGAACCCGGTACGCCGACATGACGTTCACGTCGGCGGGCCGCGAGTGAGTATCGCGGTCGCGTTCCTCGAAGTGGCGTAGGAATCCGGACCGTTGCGATCCGGTGACCGACTCTTCGGTGAACGCCCTCAGGAGCTCCTCGGCCACGTCCGCGCCGCTCGCAGCGGCGGAAGCGGCGCTCTGCCGGAGTGACCTGCGGAGTCACACACTCCGAGGCGCTCCACCACTTCGCGGGACGAGTCCGGCACCGCTGGTCACGCCCGGCCTGCCCTACCGGTCGCCGGGCGTGACCAGCCCCGACTCATAGGCGAAGATCACGACCTGCGCGCGATCGCGCAGGTCCAGCTTCGCCAGTACGCGGCCTATGTGGGTCTTCACCGTCTGCTCGGCCAGCACCAGGTGGTCCGCTATCTCCTGGTTGGACAGCCCGCGGGCCACCAACTCCAGCACCTCCGTCTCACGCGGCGTCAGGCCCTCCAGTTGGACGGCCGGTTTTCTGCGCGGCGCGGGTCGCTGCTGCGCGAAGTCCGCGATCAGACGGCGCGTCACCTTCGGGGCGAGCAACGCGTCCCCGGCGGCCACCACACGCACCGCCGCGATCAGGTCGGCGGGCGGCGCGTCCTTGAGCAGGAACCCGGAGGCTCCGGCGCGCAGCGCCTCGTAGACGTAGTCGTCCGCGTCGAAGGTGGTGAGCATCAGCACCTTCGGCCGGCTCAAGGTGTCCTCGCGATCCTCGTGCTCCTCCCGCGGGTCCAGCAGCACGCGCGCCGCGGCCAGACCGTCCATCTCCGGCATCCGTACGTCCATGAGGACGACGTCGGGGCGCGTGCCACGGGCCAGTTCGACCCCCTTTCTGCCGTCCGCCGCCTCGCCCACCACGTCGATATCGCTCTGCGCCGCCAGCAGGGCCGCGAAACCGGCGCGGACCATGGCCTGGTCGTCGACGATGATCACGCGGATGGTCATGAAGTGCCGGGCTCCTTCGCGGGCTCTACGGATTCCAGGGGTTCCACGGGCTTCTCCGCGGAAGACGGAGACTCAGCCACCGGCAGCCGGGCCGCGACGCGGAACCCCCCGTCGGGGAGCGGCCCGACATCCAGCGTGCCGCCGACCAGCCGGACGCGCTCGCCCATGCCGACCAGGCCGTGCCCGGTGCCGCTCGACTCCAGCCCGGAAACCGTCTTCGCCGCGGGCCCGTTGACGACCAGCACCGTCAGATGCCGGCCGTCGGTGGACAGCGACACCTGGGTGGGGGCGCCGGGGGAATGCCGCACCACGTTCGACAGGGCCTCCTGCACGATGCGATACGCGGACAGGTCCACGGCCGGTGACACCTTCGACCACTCCTCCTCGTCCTTCTCGAGAACCGGCTTCGGAAGCGACAGTTCGACCGGCACACCGCCGCGTCTGGTCGCCTCGACGAGCTGGCGCAGTTTGTCCAGGCCAGGCTGCGGGGCCCGCTCGTCCCGCGCGTCCTCACTGCGCAGCACCTCGAGGAGCCGCCGCATCTCACCCAGCGAGTCACGGGCACCGACGGCTATCGACTCGAACTCCGCCCGTACGTCGTCGGAGACACCGGAGAGCCGGTACGGCGCGGAGTCCGCCTGGACCGAGATCACCGTCATGTGGTGGGCCACCACGTCGTGCAACTCCCTTGCGATACGCGCCCGTTCCTCCAGCAGCGTGCGCCGTGCGCGCTCGGCCTCGCTGATCGTCTCCTGCTCGACGAGCCGCCGCCGGGTCTCGCCCCGCTCGCGCAGCAGGGTGCCGAGCAGCAGTGCGGCACCGCTGAGGACGATCATCAGCACGCTGGTGTCCTGGCTGTCAGATACCCGGAGCGCGCCCAGCACGAGGCTCGCGGCCACGGTGGCCCCCCAGACGCCGATCACGGTGCGGCGCGGCTCGTGCAGGGAGAGCGCCAGGCACAGCACCACATAGCCCACGATGACCATGGCGGTGAAGGGAGAGGGCCGGCCGTCGTCGTGGTTCAGCAGCACGAACGCCCCGATGACGTCTGCCACGAAGACGATCCACCACGCGGCCAGCGGTCGGCTCACGGCCAGCAGCAGAGGCGCGGCCTGGGCGAAGCCGAGCGCCCCGGAGAGACCGTCGTCCACCCCGTAGTCGCTCCCCAGGACCTGGGCCGTGACCGGGACCAGGACGGCGGCGAAGCCCAGCACGATCACATACGGCAGCCGTCGCATCCAGCGCTTGGGCGCATGCGCGAGGAGGGGCTCGGCCGCACCGCTCGGCGGGACGAAGGCCGTCGTGGCCTCACGCAGCGCGGCGAGCGCACGGTGCCGCACCCCGTGCCCGGACCGCTCCTCGGCCGGTGCGCGGGGCTCCTGACCGGGAGGAGTCGCTGCATTGCTCATGGCCCGATCAGCGTAGGCGCGAAGATCCCACCGCCGCGTCCTACCTGAGAGCCGGGCCGCACCTCATACCCAGGTACGAGCGGTATGACGACGAGTCACCACACGTCCCGTCACAGCTCCGCGAGCAACTCCGCCTTCTTCGACGTGAACTCCTCGTCCGTCACCAGCCCCGCCTGGTGCAGCTCACCAAGGTGCCGGATCCGGTCGGCGATGTCCGCGGGATCGCGGTGCCGGGCGGACGGGGCGCCGTCACTCTTCGCCGGGGGCCCGGCCGCGCGTACCGCCGCGAGGACCGAGGCCGCGAAGGGCAGCGACTCGTGCACGGGCCCGTAACCGAGGCCGAAGACGACCGCCGCCGGGTCCTGGTCGGCCTGCGCGGGCTGGGCGACGGACGTTTCGCGGTGCAGCAGCCGCAGATGGCCCTCGAAGACCTCGGGCGAGCGCCATTCGACGCCGCTCAGCTCCGAGACCGCGAAACTCTGGTCGCCGGCCTTCCACTTGGCGGACGAGGCACCCGTCCAGAACCAGCGGAAGGACACCGACTTGCCGTCGAAGGAGGCCTTCCCGTCGTACGCCTTGAACTGCAGCGGCGTCTCGGGCGCGTTCACCAGATAGCGCTCCGCCACGGCCGCGTCGTCGGGCACGAGCCGGGCCCGCAGTTCGTCGGCGTAGTACTCGGCGAGTGTCTCGCGATCGCCGGGGAGCACCAGACGGTAGGGATCGCATGCTTCCTTGAGCTGTCCCGCCGCCGCCTCCATCAGTGGATCCGCGCCCGGTCTCGGTTCGGCGCGCAGAACGACGGTCCCGCGCCTGCCCGGGGTCAGCGTCACCGCTGCGATCGCCTCGATGGGGATACGGCGCTCGCCGAGCGCCTGGAAGAGCTTCGGCGTACGGATCCCCCGTTCGAAGCGGATGAGCACGGAGTCGGACTCGAACTCCCAGGCGGCATGAAATCCGGCCAGTACGTCACCCATGCGGGCCATCGTATGCGTCATGCGCTTCCTCGTCCCCTCCCCGTGCGAACCGTAGTTTCTTCGTCCTCTACGCGCGTCCGGCTTCAGCCATGTCGGACAAAGCCTTCTGGCACACGTCATCCTCGTGTGCGCAGCTCACCGCCCGGTACGCGCCAACGCCGATCTCGGCGAAGTTGCGCAGGCTCTCCGTACCCGGCTCGAAATAGCCGGCGTGGCCCTTCGCTCCCCAGGCGGACAGCACCCGCGCCCCGAATCCCGAGGACACCGGATCGGCGCCGTGACCGAGCCAGCCGACCTCCATATAGGGCACGTCCTGGATCCAGTCGTCGGAGTCCCGCGTTGCCCACACCCGTGCGGAGGTGTGCAGCTGCGAGGCGTTCGCGACTCGCATCCCGGGGCTGCCTGCGACCGCTATGTCGGAGACCCGGGACGGCAGCGTGTCCGCGGCGACGCCGCAGACCACGGAGCCGTAGCTGTGGCAGTACAGCGCGATGGGCGAGCGGCCCGGCAGCGTCCGTACGAGCGTGTTGAGCCGGACCGCGCCCTCCTCGGCGCGTACGCCGGTGGCCGCGTCCATGCCGAGCCCGCTGGGAGCCGTGTAGTCGGCCCAGGCGATCACGGCCGTACGCGTACTCGGGCTCGCCGCGCGCTCCTCCAGATACAGGGACCTCGCCATGCCGACGGGCGCGGAGAACTCGCGGTCGGTGCGCTGGAAGTTCAGTACGTCCGTGTCGACGCCCGGAACGACGACCGAGACCCGCTGCGCTTTGCCCAGGTCTCCGAAGACCTCGGCGATCCGGCCCGCGCCCAGCGGGTCGAAGGCGAGGATCTGACGGTCCTTGTGCAGCAGGTCCTCGTAACGATGCATACGGCGGCCCGCCTCGTGCTGGCCCGCGGGCGAGAGCCGTTCGTCGTGCATGCGTTGTCGCTCGGTCTCGCGTGCCTCGTCGAGCGCGATGTGGTTGGCGCGGTAGCGAAGTCTCACCGGCGCGCCGTTCATATTGCCGACCGCGAGCGGATAGCGGGCGGCGAGCCGGTGGCGCTGGTGGACGTCGAGCGAGGCGAAGAAGCGGGCGAGGCGGGCCGGAGCGGCGCCCGGGTCCGGCAGCGCGCGTCCGCCGATGCTGCCGCGTTCCCAGGCGGAGAGGGAGGCCTCGAGCGGCGTCGCGGCAGCTCTGTGGTTGCGTACGACGGTCCAGCCGGTGGTCGCCAGCATGACGAAGACGACGGCCAGAGCGAGGAGAGCGCGCCAGACGTTGAGTTGCGGAGGGGAGTCGAAGGAAGTCACTGGGAGGACACACTAAGAGAACAAGAGTGTCTCGCGTTAACCGAGTGAGGGGGATCACGTTTCTCACTGGGTAATTGGGGCAATCCGGAATCAGTGGGAGTTAAAGCGTCACGCTGCGTAGGGAAGTTGAAGCGTCACGCCGCGTCATCATCCGTTTTGCCTTGTATGTTCCAGTTCTTGGCCAACGCGGGCCCCACCTGGTCGAGATAAGCGGTGGTCAGTGCGCGAATCGCCTCGACACTGAGGTCGTCGCCCGCGCTCCACCGCTGCCCGGTCACTCGCATCACCCCGGTGAACACGGCCACCGCCACCCGCGGACGCGGATCGGCGTCCACGTCCAGGCCCTCACGCTCGGCGATCAGCCGCGCGAGCTTCTCCTCCAACTCCGCGGTGCGGCGCAGATGGACGGCGAGCAGGGTGGGCGTCGATTCGATCAGCTGGAAAGCGCGCATGTGCAGTTCGACCGGGATGACGCTCTCGATGGTCTCGTTCAGGGTGTCCCAGTTCTCCAGGACGGCCCGGCGCAACGCCTCCAACGGGCTCTCGTGCGGCGGGCGTTCGCGCACCAGGTCGAGGAAGTGCGCCTCCGCCATTTCCAGGACCGCGAAGGCTGCCTCCTCCTTGCCCGCGAAGTAACGGAAGAACGTGCGCTGTGACACATCGACGGCGTCGGCGATCTCGTCGACCGTCGTCCGCTCGTACCCCTTGCTCGTGAACAGCTCCAGAGCGGCCCGCACCAGCGCGTCCCTGGTCCGCTGCTTCTTGCGCTCGCGCAGCCCGGGCCGGGGCAGCGTGTCCATGGGGCCTCCCTTCCGGACTGTCCGAACTGATCGCATCAAGCCTTGTTCGCTCCCAAGCCTTTTTGTCCAGCTCACCCTATCCGTGAGTGACGTGACAGTTACCGACTTGTGAATTGGTTTGTCAAGTGTCAGTGGCTGTCATTAGCCTCGAAGGCATGACTAGTCAGACCACTGTCGACACGACGGGCTCGGGGGACAAGACGCCAGTCGTCCCGTCGGACCGGAAAACGGACCGGGGGCTTCGCGGCCACCCCTGGTTGACCCTCATCACCGTGGCCGTGGGCGTCATGATGGTCGCCCTTGACGGCACCATCGTGGCCATCGCCAACCCAGCCATCGCCACGGACCTGGGCGCCACCTTCGCCGACGTCCAGTGGATCACCAACGCGTACTTCCTCGCGCTCGCCGTCACGCTGATCACGGCCGGCAAGCTCGGCGACCGGTTCGGACACCGGCAGACCTTCCTCATAGGCGTCGTGGGCTTCGCGGCGGCCTCGGGCGTCATCGGGCTGTCCAGCTCCATCGCCATGGTCGTGACGTTCCGCGTCTTCCAGGGCCTGTTCGGCGCGCTGCTGATGCCGGCCGCGCTCGGACTGCTGAGGGCCACCTTCCCCGCCGAGAAGCTGAACATGGCCATCGGTATCTGGGGCATGGTGATCGGCGCCTCCACCGCGGGCGGTCCGATCCTCGGCGGCGTGCTGGTTGAGAACGTCAACTGGCAGTCCGTCTTCTTCATCAACGTCCCCGTCGGCATCCTGGCCGTCGTCCTCGGCGTGGTGATCCTCACCGACCACCGCGCCAAGAACGCGCCGCGCTCCTTCGACCTGCTCGGCATCGGGCTGTTGTCCGGCGCCATGTTCTGCCTGGTCTGGGCGCTCATCAAGGCCCCCGAGTGGGGCTGGGGCGACGGTATGACCTGGACGTTCCTGGGCGTCTCCGTGCTCGGCTTCGCCCTGTTCGCGCTCTGGGAGACGAAGGTCAGGGAACCGCTCATCCCGCTGGCCCTGTTCCGTTCCGTACCGCTCTCGGCCGGTGTGGTCCTGATGGTGCTCATGGCCATCGCCTTCATGGGCGGCCTCTTCTTCGTCACCTTCTACTTGCAGAACGTGCACGGCATGAGCCCCATCGACGCGGGCCTGCACCTGCTGCCGCTCACCGGCATGATGATCGTCGGCTCGCCTCTCGCGGGTGCCATGATCACCAAGGTGGGGCCACGCATCCCGCTCGCGGGCGGCATGGCGTGCACGGCCATCGCCATGTACGGCATGTCGACGCTGGAGAAGGGCACCGGCAGCGGCGTCATGTCGATCTGGTTCGCCCTTCTCGGCCTCGGACTCGCGCCCGTCATGGTCGGCGCCACCGAGGTCATCGTGGGCAACGCGCCGATGGAGCTCTCCGGTGTCGCCGGCGGTCTCCAGCAGGCGGCCATGCAGATCGGCGGCAGCCTCGGTACGGCGGTTCTCGGCGCCGTGATGGCCTCCAAGGTCGACAACGACCTCGCGGGCAACTGGGCGGACGCCAAGCTTCCGCCGCTCAACGAGGCCCAGCTCAACCAGGCCTCCGAAGCGGTCCAGGTCGGCGCCGCGCCGGTGCCGCCGGACACCCCGGCCCCGATCGCGGAGAAGATCACGGACGTCGCCCACGACACGTTCATCTCCGGTATGAGCTTGGCCAGCCTGGTCGCCGCCGGGGTCGCCGCCGTCGCGGTCCTCGTCGCCTTCCTCACCAAGCGCGGCGCCAACGCGGACGCCGCCGGTCCGGGGGCGGGGCACATCTAGGCAGCTGCCGCCGTGTCTGACGCTCCGTCGGGTACACCCGGCGGGGCGTTCGCCTATCAGGGTGACAGGTGTCCGTACGACTTTCGTACGGTCCTTATCGGCGGCCAGAGTGGTTCAACTGATCCGTACGCCACGGCAGTCGGGCCAGGCCGCGGCGCGCCGCCGGAGGGGGATGGCGCGCCGCGGATTCAACCGTGTTCCCAGAGAACGTGTCTAGGGATTACGAACCGGGGTACTCGCCGCATCGAGCCCGAACCAGCAGCAAAGTCCAGGGAGTTGATGATGGCGGGCTTCGGACACACCACGCGCAAGCACCCCCGCTCACGTAGCCGGACGAGGTCACGGAGTGGGCCGGATCGCGCGACGCTCGGAATCATCGGAGCCATCTGCGCGGTCGCCGGCTTCTTCACACTGGGCATCATTCTCGGCCCGGTGGCGATCGCCTGCGGCTGGCTCGCCATGGGACGCAGCTGGAGCGGCGCCCGCCCGGTACCGGCACTGATCGCCGTGGTGCTGGGCACGATCGACACGGTCCTGGCGATCGTCTGGCTCGCCGGGGCAGGAACTCCCGCGGCCGGAATGTTCTGATCCGCGGTCCGCGGGACGTGAGGGAGCCCCGCGCTCCGTCAGGGGCGCGGGGCCGTCACCTGTACACGGGCCCTATGTACGGCCCTTCTCGGGGACCTTTGCCGAGGGTTCGGACAGCGCGGCGACCTGGGCGCGCAGCGCCCGTACCTCCTCCGTGAGAGCCTCGATCGCGGCCGTCTGCCGTCGCTCCTCCACGTCGTCCGACTCGAAGCGGGCGATGAACCAGGCCGCGATATTGGCGGTGACGACACCGAGCAGGGCGATCCCGGAGAGCATCAGCCCGACCGCGATCACGCGGCCGAGACCGGTCGTCGGCGCATGGTCGCCGTAGCCGACGGTCGTCATCGTGGTGAACGACCACCACACCGCGTCACCCATCGACTTGATGTTGCCGTCCGGCGACTCCCGTTCGACGGACAGCACGGCGAGCGAGCCGAACATCATCAGCGCCACCACGGCGCCCGCGACGTACGTCGTGAGCCGGATCTGCGTGGCCATCCTGGCCCGCTGCCCGACGAGCAGCACCGTGGCCACGACCCTGAGCAGCCGTAGCGGCTGAATCAGCGGCAGCAGTACGGCGCACAGGTCGAGCCAGTGCGTACGCACGAACTCGCCCCGCCGCTCGGCCAGTACGAGCCGTACGAGGTAGTCGAGGGAGAAGGCTCCCCACACCATCCACTCGACCACCTCACACGCGCCGGTCACGCCCCGACTGGCATCGGGCCAGACGATCGGCACCGCATAGGCGACGGCGAACACCACCGCCATCCCCATCAACGGTCGCTGAGTACGCCGCTCCCAACGATGTTGTGCCGATCCCTCGTCCATGCCCGCATTATCGGGTGCGGGTTGCCTCCGGCGGTTGGGCGGTTGGGTTCGTTGTCCGGTGCGGGTGCGTTGTGGCTGGTCGCGCCCCGCGGCGGAGCCGCTAATGTCGCAGCCCCGCGCCCCTTAGGTGCGTGGTGGGTCGGGGCCGTGGGCCGGTGCGTCAGCCCGTCGCAGGGTGGGCATACGGCCCTCCGGCTCACACAGGGCGCAGGTGGCCTGAGACAGAACCTACGCGACGGGCATA